>QMSI01000001.1 GCA_003649615.1 Thermoprotei archaeon
GAAGTCCTTTGTGAAAACCTCGAACCCCAAAACTTGGTGTAACTTTATGGATAAACTTGTTGATATCTCTCATTTTAGGCATGTTTTTGAGAGGCCAACTATATCGCTTAACCCTGATATGCCCATCAGAATAGCAATACGGCTTATGTCTCATAAGGGTGTACGTCATCTACCGGTAATTGACAAGGAAAGAGCGGTGCTGGGCATAGTAACCGTTATGGATATCTTAAGCCTTCTCAAAGGACCCCTCTACCATGAGATAGTTGTTGCTAAGTATGGTGGGGACGTTAAGAGCGCATTGTTTGAGGCCGCCAAATCGATCATGAAGGAAGCGCCCACGGTTCCCGTGGATGGTGACCTACAAAGCGTGGTGAGGACCATGGCCGAGCGCTTGATAGGAGCTGCTATATTCATTGACCATGAAGGTAAGTTGATGGGAATTGTAACCGAAAGGGACCTAGCTGTATTATTGAAGAGACCCACCAATATAAAGGTCTCAGATGTCATGAGTAGAGACTTGGTCTACGCCAGGCCAAGCGATGAGTTAAACAGAGCCGTCGAGCTTATGTTTAAGCAGAAGATTAGGAGGCTTCCTATCCTTGATAATGATGGGAAGCTTATAGGTTTAATAACAGCGCTAGACATACTCCGCTGCTTAGACTTAGATACCTTCTCTCTGATGTGGCCTATCTCGAAGATCATGGTTAAGACGGTGGAGACCGTAAACCCTCAAGCCGATGTGGCTGAGGCTTCTAGCCGTATGAAGAACCTAGCTATAGGTAGCCTACCTGTTGTTGAAGCTGGCAAGCTCATAGGTATTGTAACTGAGAGAGACCTGACCGTGAAAGTAGCCTCGAAATACGGTACTGATAGGTTCATCAGCTTGCTTCAACTAAGCGGCTAAGCAGACCCCAAGTTATGGTTCGTAAACTGTTCAAGAAATCGTATGTGGAAAATTAAATGGAAATGATAAAAGGTTGACAGTGTCTCGGAAGGTATACTCTACGTCAATCCTTGAGTTAGCTGCTTTGAAAGGTGAAATAAATGGGAAGGATTTGAGGGCTCACTTCTTAACCGGTTTCTCCATCAGCTTCGATTTCACCATGGGGGATCCGTCTTTAGCGTGAGGTGCGCGCTGAAGCGTATCGCTATATTTCTCGATCTCCCTTGCTTCATCTGCTAGCTTAGCAGCATTTCTGAGCATTTCATGAGCCGCTGCTGCTATTGGGGTGTAGCGCTCCCATTCCTGTATCTTGAAGCAAGCCTCAGTGGTCAAGTCGGCTACTCTGCGTGCGGTCTCAAAGGCAGCCATAGCCTTAGCTTTAGCATAAGGATTAGAGTAGCCAGTAGCAGCATTAGCTGTCTCCTTGTCCACTACGACCCTTGGCAGCTCAGGTGTCTTGCCCTCCTTAAAGGCGGCTATGACCCTGTCTACGTAGTCCACTACTATATTATATACGCCGGTAGCGGCGAGAACCTTTATGATGTCGGCATTAAAGCATGCCATCTCGACCGGGTCTAGGAACTCTCTCCTAGCACCTATCATGGCGTCGGCCTCCACGATGATGGCGCCGAAGCCCTTAGATTCTAAGTCGCCCATAGCTTTCTTAGCAGGTGCGTCAGAGATTACTATGACAGGTAAGCCCGCTTCCTTTAAGATCTCTCTAGCCTTCGTGGGTCCAGGCAGAGCAGCATTAGGGCTAACCACTATGGCGAAGTGGGGCTTAAAGTCTAGCAGTTTCTTGGCTACCTCCTCGGCTTTGTCAGGGTCCATCTTGGCGCCTGACGATACCACCCTCACATCAATATCCTTTCGGTCAGCCCTTTCATCTAACAGGAACTCTAGCATGGGGGCAGTGCCTACACAACCTAGTTTAACGATGCCTACCTTCACAACCGTCTCCTTCCCAGACATAAGAACACCCATATAGGGGTGAAGAGACGCCCTATAAATCCGTTAAAGCGGCTGTGGAAACATGCGTGGAGCTATAATCTTAGCAGGAGGAGCTGGGCGTAGATTCAGGTCGGCTGGAGGAGCTGTAGACAAGGCGCTCTTCATGGTGGAAGGTAAGCCTATGCTTGTCAGAGTAGCTGAATCCGTAAAGGAGGTAGTAGATGAAGTAGTAGTCGCGGTGGATAGTGAAACCAAGGCTAAGAACTACGCTGAGCTCGTAGACTGGATAGACGTAGTGGTGGATGAAGGAGGGCCGCGAGGACCTCTGAGAGGAATTAGGACAGGTCTCCGTAAATTAACAGCTGATAGTTGCCTTGTAGTTCCATGTGATTCCCCTTTCCTTAAACCATTAGTGCTCGATAAATTGCTTAGAAAGGTAGAAGAAGGCTTTGAAGGCGTATTACCATTATGGCCTAACGGAAAACATGAACCTCTACTAGCGGCCTACCGCAGGGAGGAGGCCCTTAAACTAAGTGAGGCTTTAGCCAGAGTTGATAGATCTAGGACGGATGATCTCATAAGGGCTGGACTTACCACTTTCTTCCTTTCAGTGCCGTTGGAGGTAAAGCCTCTAGACCCTGAGCTTAAGAGCTTCATCAACATTAACCGTCCTTCCGATCTCCATGCTCCACCCCCCTGGGTAGAGGAGGAAAAAGAGAGCTTTGCGATAAAGCCTCAGCTATCCTCCAGTGAAGTGGTTAGGATCGTGTCTAAAGCCGTCGATGCGGGTTTGCCCACGATAGCGGACGAGGCCGGAAACCTATTTTGGTCAGCGTTAACAAGGGTTTACGTAGCTAGACTTAGAGAAGATCAAAAGATGTTGGTAGAGGCTTCTAACCTGTTTAAAAAGGAGGGTGAAGAGTACTTACGTAGAGGGTTAAAGCTATTCTACGCCCGTGCCCTTGTAGACGCTTCTGCGTGTTTAAGGAAGGTAGACGATGATAAAGCCGAGGAGCTGCTTAATGAAGCATTAAAGGTATATAGGGAGCTTAAGGTGGCTAGCAAGGCGGCGTAAGGGATTGAAAATGAAGCCTATCATAGTAGCTGTTGTAGGAGGCAAGGATACCTATAAGACGAGGGCAGTAGAGCTTCTTACCTCATACTTCACGTCTAGGGGGCTTCGAGTAGCTGCCCTTAAACATCTCCACCACGTTGAGACGATAGATAAAGAAGGGAAGGATACGTGGAGGTTTGCTAAGGCAGGGGCTAAAGTAGTGGTGGCTGCCTCTCATAGCGAGGTGGCAGTGCTCAAGAAAGACGTTGCCTGGAGCCTTAAAGGCTTGATTAAGCTAGTAGAGGAGGAGGTTGATGTAGTGATTATTGAAGGCTTTAAGTCTTTTGTAAGCGACGAAGAGTCATTCATGAAGATAGTAACCGCCAAAACGGTGAACGAGTTGGAGGACCTACTAGGCCAGCTCAAACCCCCTATAGCTGCTATAACAGGTCCCGTCGCAAAACAGCTTAAAGGCTATTGGAATGGAATACCGGTTATAGACCTCGATAATAATGGAGTTAGATTGGCTGAACTGATTCAACGAATAGCTGAGGATAATAGGTGTAAATGTTGTAGGGAAGAGGGTGAGCTATGAACTTAGAGGAGCTAACCCTAGACCTCTTCCTATTGAAGCCTCATCCTCACGTCGTGAAGAGGCTTGTGGAAGCCGCTGAGAAGATCACCTTAAACCCTGTCAAACTTAAACCACCCATCTTTAAGCCTCGTCAACCCCCCACCCCAGCATCAATCATAACAGGCGTCGATGGAGGCTTCCAGGTCAAGGAGCTTTGCGGAGGCTCCTTAATCATAGCAACCGGAGTAGCCTACACTTCCTCCTTGAGCCTAATTGAGGACTTAGAGCCCGTAATTGAGGCTGAGGTCAGACTAGCCGATGTAGACGAACCTGTAGCATGGGCTGAGGCTCTGGAGAGAAGGCTAACCTTTAAGTCAGCGTCTAGAGCTGTAATCGAAAGAAAGCCAGAAGCAGTCTTTATCGATGGGGGGCTACTATTACATCCAACCTTCTTCGCTTCTAAGGGAGACTGTAAAATCGAGGTTGAAGGCTGCCTCATGGAACTAGCAAAGCTGCTTAACTTGACTGAGAAAATTGGCATAAATATAGCCGGTATCGTCAAGAGGCCTAGAGGTAAACTTTTCGACGGTATACATAGAGATGCCGCCCTCCTAGACCTAGAAGAGGGAGAGGCTACAGAGCCTAGACCAGCCGAGGAAGCTTCAGTGAGAAGATACGCTGAAGCGTTTAGAAAGGTAGGGGTCAAGCTACCTGTAATCATGGTTTCTTACGTTAAAACCTCTTCAAGAAGAGAGCCGCTACGTGTAGAGTATCCTTCTTGGTGTAGTTTTGATGAAATACTCGCCACAATACTCGCCACCTCCGACTCGGTCATGGGAGTTCCGGTACACGTGGTGAAAGCCGATGTTCACACCAAGGTACATGGAGGAATCGTGAAAGCCGTGTATAGTAGGCTGCTTTATAGGCTCTTAGCAGAGTATGGTGAAAGAGCTGAGGACTACTTAAGGCCAATTAGAGGAGAAAGCCTGGAGGAGAGTTGAGGAGGACTAGGGTTGAAGGCTAACCTTAGATCATTAAAGAACCCCATAATGGTTATTGGCTTCTCAGGCTACACTGATGCAGCTGGAGTCGCTAGCTTTAGCATAGATTACCTCATTAAGAAGACGGGGGCTAAGAAGCTAACATCGCTTAAAAGAGGTCTATACGTGCTTTCGACAAGCCGGCCGATCACGGTCATAAGGACAGGTCTCGTTGAGGAGGTTAAGTATCCCTGCACGGAGCTTTACGTTTCGAAGAAAGCCGGGCTATTAGCCTTAAGAGGAGAGGAGCCCAACATAAACTGGGAAGACTACGTGGAGGAAGTTATGGAGATTATAGAGGAGGCCAACGTGTCCTCTCTCTATACTCTTGGAGGTTTAATTGACTACGTGGAGGAGTCGAAGGTATCAGCCGTAGTAAGCTCTCCTGAACTTAAAGAGGAGGCTAGGGTTGTGGGGGCCGAGTTGATAAATTACGAGGGCCCTTGCAGCATCTACACAGTTATCATACGTCGATGTGGAGAGCGAGGAGTGAAAGCAATGAGCCTATGGGGCCATGTACCCTTCCAGCGCTACTCGACCCTGACACAGTTGAGGTCACCTGACTTAAAGACCGCTTACCTAACTCTTAAAACGCTATGTAAACTCACAGGGATAGATCTAGAACTCGAGAGACTAAGGGCAGAGGCAGAAACCATGCTGGAGCTGGTAGACAGGATAAGGAAAACAAGCGAGGAGAAACCTTCTAAGTTCTTCAACTATATCTACTAGTATCCTTCTTCATCTTCAAACGATAGTAGATCCTCTAGGCTTTGAGAGTATAGGTCCTCGAAGGTTTTTAACTCGTCGCTTTTGACGCCTCTTTTAGAGAACCTCCTAGTGGTCTTGATATCATACTTAACGAACTCCTTAGCGATTTTACTTATCTTACCTGCCAATTCCTGTAGTTCCTCGTCGCTTAACATCGATAAGGTCTCAGGATTCTCTAAGCGCTGATACCAGTCCAGTAAGCTCTTGGCCATAGCATAGAGGGATAGATTCATGAGGTTGAGTAAGTCCAATCTATCTCTAGGCTTCTTGGAAGCCATGTCACCTATGAGTTTAAGCGTTTCCTTACTGGCGCTAATCCACTCGTTCAATAAGTCCACGCACCTTTAAAGGAGAGGTTTCAGGGAGCACTTATTCTTTCCCTTCATGTAGAACCCAAGAACTTTTATACCCTTTCACGTAGCCTCTACTACAGTCTTGATGCTGGGGGGTGAAGGGAGCGTGTCCTTCTTCAAGGTGAACGAAGTCGACGTAGAAGATACTTTCGCTGAGGCTTTCCCCATGGTAGGGACGAGGATTCTTATCACCGCTAAAGATGAAAAATGGGCTTTAACCGCAGCTCAGGTAGCTACAGGCTTTGCTAGCTCCATCATAATGTCCCCTGCAGAGGCAGGAATTGAAAGATTAGTACCTCCAAGCGAAACACCTGATGGTAGACCAGGAGCACTAATACACATTTACCATAGGTCTGTTCCTGAGCTGAAATTTCAGGTATTAGCGAGGTTAGGACAATGTATCCTCACATGCCCTACGGCTAGAGCCTTCGACGGCCTCCCTAAGGCCAAGCGCAAGATGCATATCGGCAGTGCTGTAGGCAAGTTTGGCGATGGTTTCGAGACCATCGAAGAGATGGGTGGAAGAAAAGTGTATAAGATCCCTGTGATGCAAGGCTGGTTCTATGTCGAGGATACGCTAGGCGTCGTTAAAGCAGTAGCTGGAGGAAACCTGCTTGTCCTAGGGGAGGATGAAGATGTAACGCTCGAGGGAGCCACAAAAGCTGTAGAGGCGATCAAGAAATACTGTAAAGGCGTAGTTATGCCATTCCCTGGAGGCATCGTTAGGAGCGGTTCAAAGGTGGGGTCACTAAAGTATCCTAAGCTCCCAGCCTCCACTAACCATCTCTACTGCCCAGCCATACGAGATAAAGTACCTGACTCTAAAGTGCCCCCAGGCGTTAATAGCGTGTTGGAGATAGTAATCAACGGCCTGAACGCCAACCTAGTGAAGATAGCTCAGGGAGTAGGTGTATTAGCCGCTTGTGACGTAAAAGGGATTAAAATGGTAACTGCGGCGAACTTTGGTGGAAGCCTAGGACCCTTCAAGATCTACCATAAAGAGGCTGTGGAGGCTGCAAAGAACATCTACAAGGGCATGTAAGCCCTACCCCGCCCTATTTATTAGCCTACTTGCTAGCGAGCAAGCCTCTATCCTCAACCTTTTACGTATCCAATTGGCCATCTCCTCAGCGTAGTACCCTAAGGTATACACGCGCCTCGCCCCAACTTGCTTCACATACTCTATGAGCGTGGGGAAAGAGGAATGTCCACTGAGAGGAAAAGCCTTGTCAAAGGCATTGTACTCAAATACTGCAGCCCAGCCTGTAACCACTGCTTTATAGGGGTTGGCTGCTTCAAGCTTCGAAGGTCTAGGTCTGAGAGGAACGATGTAAGCGCCCCCTCCTCTTAGAGCCTCACGTACCTCACGGTCCTCCTCAATGTACCTTAACTTAACTCCGGCTTTCGCATATACTTCATTAACCTTAGCTATTTTAGGGTGAACCGCAGGCTCTATGTCAACATATTGATTAAGCACCTTTACCAACTCCTGGGCCTTACCTAAAGGATGAGCATAAAGCACTGCAGTGCCTCCGGCATTCACTACGCTCTGCGTCCACGTAGCTATGCTTTCGTAGAGTCTTTCGCGAGGGGGAAACTTCAGGTGAGGGTGGCCGAAGGTAGCATCCACGATCAGCACGTCGCAATTGAGCACGTCGGCGGGACTCGTAACTATGGAGCCTTCAACGTTTAAATCTCCTGTGTATACTAGCACTCCATGTTCAGGGTGAGATAGGAGAAACTGAGCTGAGCCAAGTATGTGTCCTGCTTCTTTAAGTTCTATTGATAAGCTGTCTAGCTTTAAAGCGGCTGGCAGGTGTAAAAGCGTTGCTTCGTTAACCCTACCTCCATAGCACACCGAGTAAAGTTCAGCAGTTAACGAGCTACATATCTTAGAGCCCTTTGACCTAAACCCGGCCACGTGGTCTCCGTGAGCATGCGAGATCAACACATAGTCCCCCCCGCCTATAGACGAGGAGGGATCTATGGACACTGAGAGGTCGTCGAGCAGTATGAGTATCGATTTAAACCATTGTACAGTCCATGTAGGATCCATCGCTAAAGGGCTATGAAAAATTGAGTATTTAAGACCTAGGGTTAAGTGAACAACGTTAAAAACCTTCCACGCTTAAGGGGAGTTCTGTGGGGCTACGAGAGATTATCTTCAGGCCTTCTGTGTTTAAAGACGAAAGCAAGCTGGACATACATTACGTTCCGCCTAGACTCCCGCACCGTGAAGAACAACTTAAGCAGCTGCTAGCACTCTTCAGTTCTGTACTTATAAATCCTGGTTCAAAAGCTTGTCGAGCTGTACTATTAGGTAGCACTGGTACCGGCAAAACAGCAGTCGCCTTAAAGTTAGGAGAAGTCATGGCCGAGGAGGCTAGGAGAATCAAGGTAAACTTAAGGTATGTCTATCTCAACACCAGGGTGTTGAAGGATGGTAGAGAGGTGCTGAACTCGGTGCTTACGGCTCTCATACCATCCTTCCCCAGGAGGGGGTTAAGCTACGTTGACATGTTAAAAGCTCTTTGGCACTGCCTAGAACAGGGAGATCTACAGTTGATTCTTACCCTTGACGAAGCCCATTACCTCATGGCTAGACAGGTGAAGGATGTTGTTTACGACCTATCGAGAATCCATGAACAGTTTAGGGGGGCTAAGAGGCTTCACCTAATACTCATCTCAAGGGATGAAAGTTTTTTGGAATCCCTCGATAAGGCTTCTCAAAGCACCTTCAAGGCCAGCATTGTGAGGTTCAATAAGTATGGTATGGAGGAGCTCTACGATATAGTAAGCGAGCGCGTTGAGGAAGCTTTTCAGCCTAATGCTGTTAGCCGCGAGGTAATTCGGATGATAGCTGACTTAGCGTCTCCTTGGGGGGATGCTCGTTATGCCCTAGAACTAGCTTGGAGAGCAGGAAAATATGCTGACGTGGAGGGTTTAGATCAAGTACTGCTCGAACATGTTAGGAAAGCTAAGGCTGAGATCCATCCCGAGATAAGGAGAGAGGAGCTTTATGCTTTGAGTCTACATCAAAGATTACTACTTCTAGCCGTAGCTCGATACTTTAAAAGAGTGGAGCAGGCCTACGCCTCCTTTGAGGCTTTAATGAAGGATTACCGTCTAATCTGCGAGGAATATGAGGTTAAGCCGAGCGACGAAGTGGTTGAGGACCTTTATGCTCTACATAGTCAAGGGCTCATAGTAATTAAGGAAGGCCAAGTAGGGCTTCTCGATGCTCCAGCTTCTATGCTTGAACAAGCACTTGTTGAACTACTGAATACTGGAAGGCTGAGGTGGCCTGCTTAAAGGAGTTAAGCATCAAACTCCGACATTTATGTAGATTTAAAGATGGAAAAACCTCCAGAGATGCTAGAGCTAATCTCTGGAGCATTATTACTTAGTTTAAACTCTGAGCGTTAAAAGGTCGAAGGAACTATTCTTGAACGGTGACGAAAATGAGGAAAGAAGCCGCTATTAATAGTGCAGGAGGCTTAGAGAACGACGTAGAAGAAAGAATCCTCCAGTTCTTAAGATCAAGGAAGAGGGGTGCCACCATGCGCTTCATAGCGGTTAAGGTAGGCGACAACTTAGACCTAGTGGCGTCAGCTCTCAATAGGTTGCTTACGAGAGATGCCATAGAAAAGAGAGGTAAATTCTTCCGGTTTAAAGGACGAAGGAGATGGTCTGCCCCCAGAGTTGCTAAAAGCTACATCGTTTAGTGGAAAGATAGCCCTGGCTGAAAAGAAGTATTTATCTCGGTCTAAGCTAACTTATTTTGAGGCAATACCTCAAGGTGTGTAAGTTGAGCAAACCTTCAAGACCTAGAGATTTAACCGACCTACCAGGTGTAGGCCCCGCCACGGCAGAGAAGCTATTGGAAGCCGGGTTTAAAACGTTCGAAGCCATAGCTGTCGCTTCACCTCAAGAACTTAGTGCAGTAACCGGTCTTTCAGTAGCCGCTGCTCAGAAAATCATAGCTGCAGCTAGGGAGGCTCTCGATATCGGCTTTAAGACCGCGGATGAAATCTACGCCAGAAGGCTCAAGGTAGCTAAGCTTACTACAGGTAGCAAGAATCTGGACAAGCTACTTGGTGGTGGTGTTGAAACTCAAACCATAACCGAGTTTTATGGAGAATTTGGGACAGGTAAAACCCAGCTCTGCCATCAACTATGTGTTAACGTACAACTACCTCGCGAGGCGGGAGGACTTGAAGGAAAAGCCCTTTACATCGACTCTGAAGGCACGTTTAGGCCGGAAAGGATAATAGCAATGGCAAGGGCCTTGAACCTGGATCCTCAACAAGCTCTTAAGAACATAATCGTGGCCAGAGCCTTCAACACCGATCACCAAATGTTGTTGGTGGAGAAAGCTAAGGAGCTTGTGCCAGAACAAAACGTAAAGCTCCTCGTCATAGACAGCATTACAGGTCACTTTAGAGCTGAATACCCTGGCAGGGAAGCCCTAGCAGCTAGGCAACAGAAGCTTAACCGCCACCTTCACGAGCTTTCTAGATTAGCAGATGCATATGAGCTGTGCGTAGTGGCGACCAACCAGGTGATGGCAAGGCCCGACATGTTCTTCGGCGACCCTACAGCAGCTGTAGGAGGACATATACTCGCTCATGCTCCAGGTGCAAGAGTTTACCTTAGGAAATCTAAGGGGGAGAAGCGTATAGCTAGGTTGGTGGATTCACCTTATCTTCCTGAAGGAGAGGTCGTCTTCATGATAACCGATGAGGGAGTTAGAGACGCTTAAAGGGGTTGAAGGTGGCGATCATAAGTTTAGCCTTACCGGATAGCTTACTATGGGAGCTGGATAGGGTCGTTGAGGATGAAGGATATTCTAGCCGATCAGAAGTAGTTCGAGCTTCTCTTAGAAGCTTTCTTTCAAAGCGTAAGTGGCTAACAGACCTTAAGGGTTCCTTCATAGCCACTTTGATGTTCACCTACCTTAAAGGAAAAGTGAAGGCAGACGTGTTGGATGTACTTAAGCACGAGTTCGATGACGTCATAGCCACCGAGGTACACATGCACCTCGAGGAGGAAAATTGCTTAGAGATACTCGTAATTAAAGGGAAAGGAGAGCGCATAAAGGAACTTACAGGCAAACTATCTACGCTTAGAGGTATAGAACAGGTAGAGGTAATGACCATACCGCTCCGCAGCGAGGCTTCATTAATCAACGAGGCTTAAACAGGACCGCAGGGCAATGTTTAATCGAACTTAACATCCTCCAAGTAACTTCCTCTAAACCTACTTCAAACCTCTCAGCCATCTCAAACACAGTTCTTCCAGCACCAGAGCCCCTAAGCCTATCAGCTAGCTCTGTCAAGCCAAGTAACATGAAACTATCAAGCTGCTCCCCAACCACGGCCAATGGGGTAGCAAATGGCGCAAATTTCCCTCTAAATGTCCTGCCGATAATGTAGGCTAAGAAACCTAGATAAAGAGATCTCTTCAAGGCTGAACGGCGACTTGTCAACGCAAAACCTGAGGAACGATGTATATAGAGCCTATCGCTATCCGAGATCATTACCGTCACATTTATACCTAAACACTTCTTTATCTTAGACCTCAACTCTTCCGCCTCTCTTAAAGGGTTGAAAAGAGGAAGAGCTACAAGGCTACCTGGTAAGTTACTTGCATCCACTCCAGCCTCTGACGAGGGTTTAAGAACCTCTAGTAAACCTCCCAGCTTCGCGGCAAGCTGTTTATGACGAGAACCTTCCCTTAGAGGGTAGGCTCTAAGCCACTCTAAGGTATAAGGCTTAAGTCTACATAAAGGGCCTAGAAGGTACCCCCATACAATCCTCATCAATAGGAGGGTAATCACCATGGAGAGAATAGAGGGCTTTATGGAAGCTTCATCAACAACCAGGCCTTTAGATACTGATAGTGCCTTCTCCGAAACTACCAGTATGTCTCCGTTGTTTGCTTTACCCTTCAAAGCTTCAATCAGTTTACTTGAAGCATCCATGCCCGGCAGCCAAAGGTCCATTACTAGCCTTATGGGTTTATATCTGCTTGAGGCCGCCTGGATCAGTCTTCCCGATGTTATGCGTCTCACTCAGCCAATTTCCTCCTAAGAAGCTTAACCGTCTCATTAGCTATCCATTTAGCTTGTTCCTCGGTGACCTTTGGATGAACTGGTAATTGAAACACTGTTCGCGAAGCTAACTCCGCGTTAACTGGTCGTACCTTCCTAGCTACCTTCAGGTGTAGGGGAGTGCGATGTATAGGCGTCCTGTAATATACAGCGGCCCCTATTCCTACCTTATTTAGCTCTCTCACCACCTTATCTCTCTTCTTTTGATCCTCCACACGTACCGTGTATAGATACCAGCAGTGCTTGAATCCTCGAGGCTCTATGGGCAAATGAGTACCCTCAAGGCCTGAAAGCCCCTCCGACAGGATCTCAGCGTTCCTCCTCCTTGAGCGGAGGAAATTTTCAATTCTATTAAGCTGCACCAAGCCTATCGCTGCTTGAACTTCTGGCATCCTATAATTATGTCCGAGCCTCTCGGTATCGTAACCCTTCCTTTGTCCATGTGTCCTTATGGACCTTAACCTATCTGC
Source organism: Thermoprotei archaeon (assembly GCA_003649615.1). Lineage (GTDB taxonomy): Archaea > Thermoproteota > Methanomethylicia > Nezhaarchaeales > B40-G2 > B40-G2. Next base: position 12,266 of record QMSI01000001.1, read on the forward strand.
TAGTTCGTCATCGTTAGTCGTCACCATTCCACCCTCCCCCGTGGTTATCACCTTGCTTGAATAGAAAGAAAAACAAGCCAAGTGGCCTAATCCACCTACTTTACGTCCCTTATACTCAGCTCCATGAGCTTGAGCCGCATCCTCGATAACGTAGAGGCCCTTCTCCTCAGCCAACTCCATAACAGGGTCCATATCGACAGGCAAGCCGTAAAGGTGTACGGGTATCACGGCTTTAGTCCTCTTTGTAAGCGCCTTCCTAACCGCTTCCAAGCTAATATTATAAGTGTCTAGGTCTATATCCACTATTACCGGCTTCGCACCAGTCAGTAATACAGCGTTAGCTGTAGCTACGAAAGTAAAGGCTGGCACTATCACCTCATCTCCTTTACCAACACCAATTGCAAGAAGAGCTGCATGTAACGCAGCTGTACCTGAGTTTACAGCGATAGCATGTTTAACTCCAATATAAGAGGCGAAAGCTTCCTCAAACCTTCTTGCAGCAGGTCCTCCTTCAGGTCTCCATTCAGTTAGCCTGCCAGACTCTAGAACCTCCCTTACCGCTTGAACTTCCTCTTCTCCCATTATAGGTACGTTGATAGGTATCAAGAATACCTCCGAGCTCAATAGTTAAGTCCTAGAGGGATAATAGGCTTGCTGGGGGGATACTTGAGAACAAACTTAGTGGCCTTTGCGTCACCAATTCATCCAGAGGAGGAGTGGAGAAGAGATCTTGAACAATGCCTAGAAAAATTGAGAGACGTAGGCTTAGAGTTCCATGAACACCTCATCGTAGGTCAACCCCATTACCGAGAAGTAAAGCTCAGCAAAAGAGTACATGGGACCATAATAGTGTTTCTAACGGGAGGGACTTCTAAATCAGCTGCGAAAATCCTGCAAGATATAGCTAAGCCTTTAATTTTCATAGCATCGCCCCGCCATAACGCCCTCCCTTCAGCTCTTGAAGCCAATGCTCTCTTGAGGGAGCAAGCCATGGCAAAGATAGTAATGGTTAGAGAGGGCTACGCAGAAGAAGTCAGAAGATTCTTGGAGAAAGCTAAATCCCTCAGAGAAGAAAGTAAAGCTAAGATTCTATCCTTCGGGGGACTGGCAGCGAGAGCTGACCTTAAAGAAGCCAGTCCAGAAAGACTCGCCGAGATGTTTAACGTGGAAATCGAGGAAGTACCATACAAGGACTTGGAGGAAGCCATCATAAAGGTAGGTGAAGAGGAGGTGGAGACGATGGAGAAACGGTTGAGAGCCTCGATGGCAATAAAAGACACGAGCTTAACAAAGGCTATCAGGTTGTATTTGGCTACCAAAAGTCTACTTGAAGCTAGAGGGGCCGACGGCTTCACCTTCAACTGCTTCAATTTACTGAGCAAGATAGGCTCCACGCCCTGCCTTACTATGTCTTTATTAAGCGATGAAGGCTACGTAGCTGTATGTGAAGGAGAAATTCAGTCCATAGCTGCAAGCGTCTTGACACGTAAACTACTTAAGAGAGAGTTCTTCATGTCCAACGTCTCATCATACACCGGTAGGACTTTGCTAATAGCACACTGTACAGCGCCAGCCTCCATGGCCGAGAGACGGATAGACGTCCTTCCACATTTTGAAAGCGGGCTTCCAGCAGGTCTGGATGTGGAGTTGAAAAGAGGGGCTGTCACGCTTTTTAATGTAGATAAAGGATTGAAGGAGATAGTAGCTTTCAAAGGTTACATGAAGGCGTCATTCCTGAAGAAGGAAGGGTTCTGCAGGACCCAAGCAGAGGTGGAGGTGGAGGAGCCAGTTGAGCTGTTAAGTAGATTAGTAGGAGGGCACTTATTGATGGTTTATGGTGATGTTATGGAAGAGCTAAGGGAGATAGCGGAGCTCCTAAACTTAGGGTTCAGAGAACTATAAAGAGGGAAAAATGATGTAGCGTTGAGGCCGCCTACTTCCTGGCTAGCAGGATCTCGATGGTAGACACGTTTCTCTCTTGCCCGTACTCGCCAACTCTCTCAGTGCCTATCTTGACGTCCTTGACCTCTACCTGGTCCTGTAAGAATCGTAGTTGAACGATCTGAGCAGTGTCGACCGCCTTGGATATAGCTCTCCCTCTAGCCTTAACTATCACCTTGTCGGCTCCCTGGTTGAACTGAATGACTGTGGCCAGCACATAGTTCATGGTTGGCTTGTTCCCCACCAGGACTACGTTCTCTCCTATGGGCCTGGCGGCCTTCTCCTTCTTTGAAGCCTCTGCCTCCTTGCTCATGTTGTTTACCTCCTTGTTCGCAGCGCTACCCCTCTTGTTAGGGTAAAATAAATAGTTTACCTCCGACTCCTTTAAGCGAAAAGATCCTCAGGCCTAGGTCTTTGAAGGTCTTTCGCCTCGGCTTTCTCGTCCTTCTCATAGCTAACCCCTCTTATGATAGCAACAGGTGTGGCTTCAGCCGCCTGACCAATCACCAGCTCGGCCGCAGAAGCCAGCTCGTCAGCTAAAGCTATCTCCTTTATCCTTAAGGAATACCCGTAAAGATCCTTCTCCCCCTTCCTATCCCATATCGGTTTTAGCCCAGCCAGACCCACTGCTACATCCACCTGTCCTTTCCTGAAGGGTCTACCCTGCGTATCAGATACTATGACCGCCACTTCCTTACCAGTAGCTTTTGACAAGGCGTCTCTAAGTTTTCTCGCAGAAGCGTCTGGGTCTATTGGAAGAAGAATAGCGTAGCCAGGTGGGGCATTAGATACATCTACACCTGAATTAGCGCTTATCCATCCTCTTAAATCCTCAGTGATCAAGACCCGCTTGCCCATCCTGACAATACGTGAAGCTTCACGTAAAACAAGCTCGACCACTTCAGCAGGTTTGCCTAGAGAAGCAGCTAACCTTTCAGCGAAGGGTGAGGGCTTAACCGTATTTAACGAGGCCAGTCTACCTTCAGCTTTAGATACAACCTTAGAGGTTACTACCACAACGTCGCCGTCCTTTAAACCTCCAGCTTGGCGCTCAGCTTCTCTAACTATGGCCTCAGCTAGGTCGAAGCCAGGTTTAATCTCCTCCTTAACCTTAAGCCCGTAAACCTCCACTTTACTCAAAACTCGGCCCCCAGCTAGGCTTTTTAGCGTATAAGGTTTAACGGTTTTCTCGGTGAAAGCTTTGCTTAAGGAAACCATAGCTCTCTACAGCCCAAAAGTTGAAGAAGCATTGGAGAGGTTCTTAAGAAAGGAGCTTGCACAGGCGAGAGAGCTAAGCAGGTTTCATGAAGAGTACTACGCTAACTTAAAGGAGTACCTCCTTAGAGGAGGGAAGAGGCTTAGACCCATCGCCCTAGTAATGGCTTATAGAGGTGTAGGAGGCAGTGACGAACAGGCATCGATAGACGCCTCCATATGCGTTGAGCTACTCCACAACTCAAGTCTCATACACGACGACATAATCGATAGAGACGAACTTAGGAGAGGAGGACCAACCTTCCATGCCAAGTATAGAGATTGGCATAGAGCGGTTAAAGCCTCAGGAGACTCAGAGCATTTCGGCTTAAGCCTGGGGATACTTGGAGGAGATATCTTATTTAACCTAGGGTTTAAGGCCCTAGCCTATGCAAGATTTGATGAGAAACTGTTAGTTAAGGCGCTTAAGCTCTATGTTGAGGCCTACCAGCAACTCATAGACGGCGTACTCCTAGATACTTATCTACCCTTAAGTGAACAAGTTGAGGAGAAGGAGTACCTAGAAATGGTTAGGTTGAAGACTGCAGCTCTCTTCGAGAAAGCCATTTTGATAGGTGCGACACTAGGTGGAGCCACTGATAGCCAATTAAAAGCCTTAAGCAGCTACGCTGTTCTTTCAGCTCAGGGCTTCCAGATCCAGGACGACATCATAGGCCTCTTTGGCGAAGAAGAAGAAATAGGGAAACCCGTAGGAAGTGATATTAGAGAAGGTAAGATGACGCTACTCGTCATTAAGGCTCTGGAGCTAGCCGATGAAACAAATAGAAACAGGCTCAGAAAGCTATTAGGTAAAGCAGACCTTACAAGAGAAGAAGTTGAGGAGGCTAGGAACATCGTGGAAAGTACAGGAGCTTTGAGCTACGCCCGTCAACTCGCTCAAGATCTCGTGAAGCTGGCCAAAGAGAAGCTGAGAGAAGCTGAACCTAGCTTAACGAAGCATTCCATGGCCTTCTTCGAGGAGCTCGCAGACTTCTTCATAGAACGAACCTTTTAATAATTGTAAGGGAAGGTGTTGAAAAACACTACCTTTATAAAGAGATTGTTTAAAGGTTTTTACAAAGTGTCTAGATCAGAGGAGGGTTAATGTTGAGGGTGATAACAGTTAAAGTACCTAAAGCTTATCTTGAAGAACTTAATAGACTCATTGAGGCTGGGCTATTTCCTTCTAGAAGCGAAGCTATAAGGATAGCTATACGTGATCTACTTCAAAGAGAGTTATGGACTATTCGAGGAGCAAAGTCTAGAGAGCTTAGATTAGAGGAGGTTTAGTTTTGATAACTCCTACGAGAACTATTCAACGTACCCCTACAGGTATACCTGGGCTCGACGAACTCATTGAAGGAGGACTATTGAAAAGTAGAACCCACCTCATCGCGGGCGAGACGGGAACTGGAAAAACCATATTCTCCCTTCAGTTTCTCCTCCATGGAGTGAAGATAGGGGAGAGAGGTATTTACATGGCCATTGATGAGGATAGGGAAAACGTGATTCGGGGAGCTGAAGGCTTCGGCTGGGATGTAAGCAGTCTGCTTGAGAAGAACCTTTTGTCTATAACTCAGATAGTACCAGGCTTTGCCGAGAAGTTTAAGAAGAAGTATATTGAGGCAGCTGTCGGTTCAGTCATCGTAGGTATTAGACAGGAGATGATGAGGATAGGAGCTACTAGGCTGGTCATAGACCCTATAGCTCCTCTACTAACAAAGGAGGAAGACCTCCCCTTTACAAGGGAGTATATTAGAGAGTTGGTGCTGGCAATCGAGCGCGAGCTTGGATGTACAACATTGATCGTCTCAGAGGTACCTACAGGGTCAAATACTTTGAGTAGATTCGGCGTAGAGGAATTCTTGGCCTCAGGCATCATAACGTTAGGGATACTTAGAAAAGGTAATGAAGTTTATAGAACCTTATGTGTAAGAAAAATGAGGTGGACTGCTGTTGATCCAGTGCTTTATAAGTTTAGGATCGTTAGAGGAGAGGGCATAGTGGTGGAAGGCCCTATTTCTGAGTAGTTTTACTATCGTTCTCTTGCTCCTTTTATGAACTCCTCTACCCATTGCCTAGCGACGGAGGCTGGGGCATGTACTGGCGGGTGCTTAAAGCCCCAGGCTGAAATGCTGGTTAAGGGACCACCCACGCCTCTGTCCAAAGCTATCTTCACTGCTCTTATCACATCTATGACCACACCCGCTGAGTTTGGAGCATCCCACACTGAGAGCTTTACGTCGATGCTAATGGGGGTATCGCCGAAGTGTTTCCCTCTAATCCATATGTAGCATATCTTTCTATTCTCTAGAAACGGTATGTAGTCACTAGGCCCTATTTTCACAGGGAACTCATGGCCAGCCATCTTCTGAACCGCCATAGTCTTGCTGACTTCCTTAGAGGCTAGACGCTCACGCTCTAACATGTTAAGGAAGTCTGTATCGCCACCTACGTTGAGCTGGTAGGTTTCTTCGATCCTAACACCGCGCTCCTCTAAGAGCTTGACTATGGTTTTATGCAAGACCGTAGCTCCTAGCTGGCTTTGTATATCGTCGCCTGCCACAGGAATTCTTCGATCCTCGAATTTCTTAGCCCACACTGGGTCGGAAGCTATGAACACCGGCATGCAGTTAACGAAAGCACATCCTGCTTCGAGCGCTTGCGCAGCATACCATCTGACTGCTTCTTCAGAGCCCACGGGAAGGTAGTTTACCAAGATGTCAGCTTTGGTGTCCTTAAGCACTTGAGCCACGTCGGCAGGCGGTTCATCGGATAGCTTAATTATATCCTTCAGATACCTGCCTATTCCATCCATTACCGGAGCATTCATGACAGTGACTCCTAGCCGAGGGACTTCTGCGAACCTTCTGGTGTTATTGGGGTAAGCGAAGATAGCTTCAGAGAGGTCTTTGCCTACCTTCTCCGCGTTTACGTCAAAAGCAGCCACGAACTCTATATCCTCGACCCTGTAGCCTCCAAAGTTAGGGTAGAGGAGTCCCGGTATATCTGAGTCGTCAGGAGCACCCCTATAGTAATATATGCCTTGGATAAGGGCAGAGCAGCAGTTACCTACACCTGCTACTGCTACTCTTATCTTGCCCATATCCACCACCACATAATATTTTATAGCTATAAAATAACTGAGCCTATAAAAAGCTTTCATCCTACCTCGCAGAGGAGGAAAGAACATTGGGTAAGGCACCCTGGAGCTTGTTTCTATCGCCCCGCTCCATGGCTATAATCGGAGTATCTAAAAGAGAAGACGATTACATCAACCACTACGTTAGAACCCTCCTCGAGTATGGTTATCATGGCCGCCTCTACCTCGTAAATCCAAAGGAAAGCGAGATCTTGGGGTTCAAGGTATACCATAAGGTAAGCGAGATAGAGGAAGCAGTAGACTTAGCGTTCATAGCCGTGCCTAGAGAAGCAGTAGCAGAGGTATTGGAAGAGTGTGGCGTTAAAGGTGTGAAAGCCATCATTATCTTCACCTCTGACTCCGACATCCTCTCACCGACGGGTGATAGGGGAATAAGTAGAGCTATAGTTGAGGCAGTTAAACGCTGGAAGTTTAGGGTGATAGGACCAAATTGCTTAGGCATCTACAGGCCTAGCTCTGGACTATGCTTTGCCCACGGCTTCCCTAAGGAAGCTGGAAATGTAGCCTTTCTGGCTCAGAGCGGGGGACACGCTGCAGCCATGGGGTGGCTAGGAGCATCTATAGGACTTAAGTTTAGTGCTATTGTAAGTTATGGCAATGCGGTTGATGTAGACTTACCTGAGCTAATCGAGGCCTTCGGCGAAGACCCTGAGACCCACGTGATAGCAACCTACGTGGAAGGAGTTAAGGACGGAAGACAGCTCATAAGCTCTCTAAAGAAAACCACGGCCAAGAAACCAGTTATTGTATGGAAAGGAGGGGTGACGGAGGAAGGGGCAGAGGCGGTATCGACTCATACGTTAGCTATGGCAGGGTCTTGGACCCTGTGGAGAGTAGCCTTAAAGCAGGGTCAAGCCATCCAGGCTTATAGCCTAGAAGACACCGCCTACACGTCCCTCACATTCTCATTAATCCCAAAAATTAGCGGGGGAAGGCTGGCAGTCGTTTCAATAAGTGGAGGGGAGGCCGTATCAACAGCTGACGCCTGTAGTAAGCATGGCTTAAGCCTCCCTAGACCCTCTGGAGAGACCTTGAAGAAGCTTGAAAAAATAGTTCCTAGGTACGGGTCCAGCATAAGAAACCCTGTGGATATTCAATTAGCTGCCCTGGACCCAGAAACCTACTTAGAGATACTATCTTTCCTGATAGAAGACCCTAACATTGATGGGCTCCTAATTCTTCAAAGCATGGAGTGGCCTTCATTATACCGAGGAGCACAACGCTTCCATGAGCTTACCGACGTGGTATGCCGCGTTAAGCAACGCTACGGTAAACCGATATTCGTGGTCATGCAACCGAGACTATTCTACGAAGACTATCAGAAAGCTGGAAGAAAACTGCTGGAAGTTAAAGTGCCCGTCTATCCAACAGTAGATTTAGCGGTCTCAGCCATTTCACGTTTAGTGACGTACTCAGCAAAACGCCCAATCGCTTAAATAATCTTAACACTCTACCGCGTGAAGGGTTTCCTTGCCCCAACCGAAGGTGGGCGTATTTATATGTAGATGTGGAGGTAACATAAGCGATACTGTCGATTGCGATCATTTGCGGGAGAAGGCTTCTAAGTGGAGTTACGTAGTTGTTGCGAGGGTCGAAGATTATCTATGCTCCAAGCCTTCTCAAGATAGGCTTGTAGAAGCTATTAAGTCACGTGGCCTCGATAGAGTAGTTGTAGCTTGTTGTACGCCTAGGATGCATCTCTCCACTTTTCATGACGCTATGCGCAGGGCAGGCCTTAACCCTTACATGTTAGAGTTCGTCAATATAAGGGAACAATGTTCATGGGTCCACGCTGACGATAAAGAGGCCGCTACGAAGAAAGCTCTAAGGCTACTTAAGGGAGGCTATGAAAGATGCCTGGAGCTCGAGCCTCTCGAACCCATGGAGGAGCCTTGTAGAAAGGAAGTGCTCGTGATCGGAGGAGGTATAGCTGGGATAACCTGTTCTCTAGAGCTCGCCGACAAGGGCTATAAAGTCTACTTGGTCGAGAAGGGCCCATCGATAGGAGGAAACATGGCCAAGTTGACTAAGGTCTTCCCCACCCTCGACTGTGCGCAGTGCATACTAACACCTAAGATGGCTGAGGTGAGTAGACACCCTAACATAACGCTGCTCACGTTAAGCGAAGTTGAAAATATCGAAGGATATCCGGGTAACTATACGGTTAAGGTGAAAGTTAAACCTCGAGGAGTGGACGTATCCAAGTGTGCTGGTTGCGGTATATGTAGTAAAGCTTGTCCCGTTGAGGTTGACGATGAATACAATGAAAATAGAAGCAAGAGGAAAGCTATCTATGTACCCTTTCCTCAAGCAGTACCTTATGCTTATGTCATCGACTTCTCTGCCTGTACTCGCTGCGGCGCCTGTATAGAGAAGTGTCCACGTGACGCTATACGACTAGACGAAGAAGAAAGCCAGCTGGAGCTTAAGGTTGGAGGGGTCGTGGTAGCGGTAGGCTATGAGCTCCTCGACGCTAAGCTTCTCGAGGATTATGGCTATGGCCAGTACCCTGACGTAATAACTATGATGGAGCTTGAACGCTTGACTTCCCTCTTCGGCCCAACAAAGGGGTTATTAAGGAAATTTAGCGACCAGAGCGAGGTTAAGAAAATAGCCATTGTGCTATGTGCCGGCTCTAGGGATAGGAATAGATACGTGCCTTACTGCAGCAAGGTATGTTGCATGTACTCATTAAAGCAGGCCGTACTGCTCAGAGAACAGTTTGGAGTTGAAGTATGGATATTTTATACTGATATTAGAGCTGCAGGGAAAGGCTATGAGGAGCTCTACGTTAAGGCTCAAGAGAGTGGCGTAGTATTCGTGAGGGGTAGGGTAGCTGAGATTAGGCGTGGAGAACATGGTCTCCTTGTAAGAGCTGAAAACACACTACTCGGAAAAGTGATGGAGGAGGAATTCGACTTAGTGGCTCTGGCTACTCCCATGATCCCACCTTCAGGACTACGTCAACTAGCTGATAAAGTATCACTGCCTATAGGTGAGGATGGCTTCATACAGGAGAAACACCCGAAACTGGGTCCAGTTGATCTACTTAGAGCCGGCATCTATGCTTGTGGCTGTGCTTTAGGACCTAGAGATGTACGAGATAGCGTTGCTGATGCCTTGGCTGCCTCGTCTCGCGTAGATACCTTTCTCAGGAGAGGGGTTGTGATCTCAAGTCCAGAAAAACCATGGGTTTACTGGGAGCAATGCGATGGATGTGGCGCTTGTATGGAGGTTTGCCCTATTGCTGCGATAGAGTTGAAGGAAGGAAAAGCAGCGGTTAAGGTGGTCTCATGTATAGGGTGTGGCGCCTGCATCCCAGCTTGCCCGAAAAGCGCCATAGACTTCAAGAACTATACGCGTAGACAGCTAGAAGCTCAACTTAAAGGATTGCTAGCTGAAAAGAGAGAAGGCGATGTAGTTATCGTCGCTTTCGTGGAAAAGAACATTGCCTACACAGGGCTTGACTTCTTAGGCTTAGACAGAGTTAATTATCCTGCTGAAACCTTGCCAATAGCTATACCTTCCTCAGCTATCTTAGGAAGAGACTTACTTCTCAAAGCCTTCATGCTTGGAGCCGATGGAATAGTGGTTATAGAGGGGCAGAAATGGGTGGATGAAGCATTCAGATGGAGGTTTGAAGAAGCCCTCGCTAGCCTAGAGGAAGCTGGCGTGGAGTCGACGCGGGTCTACTATAGCCTTATCGAGTTACCTGCCTATAGAAAGATAGCCGACATACTGCGCACGCATACCTCCATGGTCAGGGACCTAGGTCCCTTAGGGGCTGAGGAAAGAGTTAGGCTAAGTAGAGCAATGGAGGCGCGATGAAGTTGGAGGCGTTAAGCAGGCATGAATTATTAGCCTGCATGCAGTGCGGAGTATGTGTAGGTAGCTGTCCTTTAAGTACGAGGTCTACGCTCAACGTTAGGCGAATAACAGCGTCACTTATGACTAAAAGCCTTGAGGTAGGCGATGAACTATGGGACTGTACAACCTGTTACCTATGCGTTTACAGGTGTCCTCGAGGTACTAAGCCCCTCGACCTTATCATTGAGTTAAGGTCGGAGCGTGTGGAGGCCGGAAAAATACCGCCTACACTTAGAGACAGCCTTGAAAACACATTCAAACAAGGTAACCCTTGGGGTAAGAGTAGGGTTAAACGTGGGGAGTGGGCCTCAGGCCTAGGTATCAAGAGGCTTTTAGAGCTCGAAGATTCCAAGATTCTCTTATTCACTTGTTGCGCATCAGCCTATGACCCTAGGGCTCAAGAAGCTGCTAGAGCCCTGGTCAAGGTACTTAAAGCCGCCGGCGTTGAACCAGCGTTTCTGGGCGAGGACGAGGTCTGCTGCGGAAATGAGGTATACAATATAGGTGAACTTGGGCTTTTCGAGGAACTCATGGAAACGAATAAAGCAAACATGGGAGAAGGCGTAGAAACAATCATTACCACTTCCCCCCATTGCTACTATGCCTTTAAGAACAGGTATCTTGGGCTTAAGGCTGAGGTGCTTCATTATACGCAATTCTTAGCCCGCCTCTTAGACGAGGGTTTACTTAAGCTCAAGGGCTTAGCTGACGTGGTGGTCACCTACCATGACCCATGTTACTTAGGTAGACGTAGCGGAGTATACGAGGAGCCACGTAAGCTTCTGAAAGCTATACGCGGGGTCAAACTTGTTGAGATGGAGCGTTCCAGGTCGAGGAGTCTATGCTGTGAAGGGGGTGGAGGAAGGATGTGGTTTGAAGGACCACCTGGCAGAAGATTAGCTGAAGTTAGAGTAGTCGAAGCATCCTCTACAGGAGCATCTATCCTCGCTACTGCTTGTCCCTTCTGCTTAGCTAACCTAGAGGACGGGGTGAAGACGGCTGGGTTAGAAGATAAACTTAGAGTCATGGATGTAGCTGAACTATTGGCACAAGCTCTTCCTAGCTCCTAGCCTTAAGCAGGTTCTTTAAGGCCTCTACCACCTTCATTAGGTCGTCCACTATGCCGTAGTGGGCCACATTAAAAATCGGTGCATTAGGGTCCTTGTTCACTGCTATGATTAGGTCAGAGTTTTTCATTCCTACCACGTGCTGAAAAGCCCCGCTAATGCCGAGCGCTAGGTAAAGTTTAGGCTTCACGGTCTTACCTGAATTACCGACTTGTCTATCCTTAGGAAGCCATCCTTTATCCACTACTGGCCTAGAACAAGCTAGTACTCCACCCAACATGCGAGCTAACTCTTCGACAGCAGGTATGTTGCCTGCATCCCTGATGCCTCGACCTATGCTAACTATGACGTCAGCTTTAGTTATGTCAACCTCGGCTACCGGAGGCTCTACGTAGCCTACAACTTTTTTACGCAGCGACTCCTTTAACTCCATGTCAACTTTGGTTACTTTGCCTTGACCTTTAGGTTCAGGCTGGCGTAACACTCCTGGCCTCATAGTGATCATATGGCATGGAGACTCCTTAAGCTCCATTAAAGCCTCCACCTTACCCCCATATATCTGCCTCCTAGCTAACAGCTTCTCTCCATTAAGTTGAACGTCCAGAACGTCGGTTATCAGAGGACAGCCTAGCTCAGCAGCTAAACTGGGGGCCAGCTCCATGCCTATGGAGGTGTGACCCATAGCTACCAGCTTAGGTCTACGCTCCTTCGTCAACTTAGCTAGAAGAGGTTGATAGAGGTCAGAGTTGAAATGCTTGAGGAGGTCGTGTTCTACGTAAAACACCTCATCAAAGTATGATGCCAGCTTCTCAGCCATGGATTGAGCCTTGAAACCTAGTAGAACACAGGTGGCTTTAAGTTCAAGTTTTCTCGCTAGCCCCGCTAATTCAAAGGTGACCTCTCTAAGCTCACCTTCTCTATGCTCAGCTAGTGCCAGTAGCTCAGGGTTCAAGCCGTGACCCCCCTCTCCTTCAATAGGTTAAAGATGAATGAAGCAGCCTTCTCAGCGGGGCCTTCAATGATTAAGGCCCGTTTTTCAACGCGTGGGATCTCATATCGTACTAGCCTAGCCCAAGACCCTTCCCTGCCCACGTCTTCAGAAGTCAGTTCGAGCTCTCCTGGCGATAGGACCTTTAATGGTTTTTTAGAGGCTCTTCTAAGACCCATAATGGATACGTACCTGGGCTCATTGATGCCTGTCTGTATCGTGAGTAAAGCTGGAACACGTAATTCAACTACCTCCTCAGCTCCACCTTCAAGCTCTCTATGCACCCTAATCCATTCTTCTAAAACCTCCACTTTCTTAACCAAAGTGGCGTGAGGAACCCCTAAGAGGAAAGCTAATATGGGGCCTACCTGAGCATAACCATCGTCAGAGGCTTGAGCACCCATCAAGACGAGGTCAAAGTTGAGCTTCTTCAGAACACGGTGTAACACCTTCGCCACTGCGTAGGCGTCCATTTCTTCAGTTGGAACATCTACCCTAATCGCTTCGTCAGCTCCTTTCGCCAAACATTTCCTCAATACTTCTTCGCTATCCTCGTCACCCACGGTTACTGCTGTTAATCTACCCCCCAAGGCCTCCTTGAGCCTTAAGGCTTCCTCTAACGCATAATCATCCCATTCATTTATGTCGTAGGCTGCTCCTTTTACCTTTAGTTTCTTCCCTGTTTCATCAACCTCAAACTCGGCTTCAGCGTGTTCAGCTACTCTTTTAACGCATACCACTAGATCCATTTAGACACCCCCTTATAGGTATCTTGAAAGCCTAGGAAGCTCCTTATCCAACACTCTCTTAGCAGCATATATGATAGCATTAGCATAAAGCACGGTAAAATCGGAGGCGTCTTCAGCTGGCACACCTATGCTAGGAGCTTCCCTATTGTAGAAGGCTAGAAGCCTATCTTCAAATTCAGGTGAGTATCGTTGGAGGACGAAAAAGATATCGAATCCTCGGAAGGGAGAGATCTTTAATGCCCACTCCGTAGCGTCGTCTATTTTAAGGTCCACTAAATGAGCTCCCAGCTCCTTCGCCACTTCCTCAACGTCTCGAGCTGTAAGGTGTTTTATGATCTCTAACCTCTGCTTTAAAGCCTCGGTGAGGAAGTGGTGATGAGCCTGCCCTCCCTCGAAAGACCTGATATCTATGAGAGATGAGCGTTCCACCTTCTCCATAAGTCACCCTCCACGTAAGCGGGCTAGCGTCTCCTCCACCAGCCTATTAAGATTAGCGGCGACTTGGCTCGGATTCGGAGCCTCCACAATAGCCCTTCCGACTATCAGGTAGTCGGCTCCAGCCTTCAATGAAACCTCAATACTACCTCCCTGAACTATGATGCCGGGCGAGTATATCGGTATCTTACCTTTTAAGAGACGTTTTACTTCAGCCAAGATTCGTGGGCGAGTAGCGCCCACTATTGCTCCGTCAGCTCTCCACAGTAGGGCCTTCTCAGCAAATATCTCATACATCCTCTTATAGGATATTGAAGATCTATCCAACACTAACCTCTCGTAGTTTTCGGAGGCCCCTTCATGGCTCATGTAAACAAGGACGAGAATTCCTCTACTATTATCTTTAGCTAGGTTGAATACAGGCTCAAGACCCTCCTTCCACCCAGTAAAGGGACTTGCAGTTAAAGCATCGAAACCAGCATGGAAGAAAAGCTCAGCCATCACTTTATTGGTGCTTCCTACGTCGTTTATCTTGCAATCCATAATGGCGAGGAGGCCTCGATCATGTATAGCATGGACCAGCTTGGAAAGCTCCTCTATGTTCAGAGGCACTGATAGGTGGCGGTTCACCTTGACGGCTGATACGTAAGGATAAACTTCATCGAGTATCTTTAAGGCTCTATCCAGCAGTGAGGGCCCAGTCAGGTCGAGAGCGAGGATTATTCTAGATTTAGACTTGGACATGAGCTCTGCGAAGCTCAACCCAGGTGAACCTCAAATCGTTTATATTTAGGTTGACTTTTAGCTGTAGCGATGAGGATGGCTAGCCTTGATCCCCGAAGTTTACTTCCTTGACTACTCCAAGGATACTGACGTATTGGAAGGGCTAAGAGAGCTTTTTGAGAAAGCAGGGTTCGCGAAGGCCCTGAAAGGTAAAGTAGCTGTCAAGGTCCATATTGGTGAAAGAGGAAATATAACGTACCTAAGACCAATCTTAGTCCATAGAGCTGTGGAGTTAGTAAAGGAGATAGGAGGAGAGCCATTTATCGTTGAGACCACGACGCTATACCCTAAACATAGGTTCACCGTAGAAGACTGTTACCGTACTGCAGAGCTCCACGGCTTCACCGAGAAGCTAGGCGCCCCCTTCGTGGTGGGGGATGCCCCAAATGGCTACGCAGGGGTCAAAGTAAAGATTGATAAATCCATAGAGGGCTGCAGCTTAAATGAAGTAGAGATAGCCTCAGCCATAGCAAAGGCTGATTCTCTTCTACTAATTGTACACGCTAAAGGACACCTCCTAGCAGGTTTTGGAGGAGCCCTCAAACACGCCGCTATGGGATGCGTCACTAAGAGGTCGAAGGCAGCTCAACACGCTGCCTGCGGCTTAGTCTTCGACGCTGAAAAATGCGACGGATGCGGTATCTGCGCAGAGTCTTGTCCCTTTCAAGCATTAAAGGTTGAGGATGGTAAAGCTGTCAGGGACCCCTCGAAATGCATGTATTGCAATACCTGCCTCTTTACCTGTCCCAACGGAGCATGGAGTTGGCCAGAAGAAGGAAAGGAAAGGTTCCAGGTCTACTTGGCACACGCAGCCTATGCTGTACTAAAACAATTTAAAGATAGGATAGCTATACTAAGCTTCGTCCAAGACGTAACGCCCTTATGCGACTGCGCGACTCCAGCCGGTAGGCCCCTAATACCTGATGTAGGGGTCCTAGCCTCCTTAGACCCCGTAGCAATAGACGCTGCAGCTTTAGACCTTATAGAGGCTGCAGCGGTACATTCATGGCACGAAGCTAAGCCGCCTAACTTCTTAGCCAAAGTAAATGGCACAAACCCTCGAAGACACTTAGAGATAGCTAAAGAGCTGGGAGTCGGTGAGACCATTTACCGCTTAATCACGCTCTAGGTGGACATGAAATGTTGATAGCACTACCAGTATGGCCAAGAGCAGGATCAGTGGTTAAGGCAATAAATAAAGCCAATGAGTACGGTTTTGACTATGTGGAAATTTCTCTCGACTATCCATGGCCCGAAAAACTCAGAGGGAAGACGTTGGAGGAGATTAAGGAAGCGAAAGCTAAATACGGAGTAGAGCTAGCGATCCATGCTCCTTGGAGAGACGTATCATTAGCTAGCCCAAGACCAAT
This sequence comes from Thermoprotei archaeon, assembly GCA_003649615.1. Taxonomy (GTDB): domain Archaea; phylum Thermoproteota; class Methanomethylicia; order Nezhaarchaeales; family B40-G2; genus B40-G2. The sequence continues at coordinate 27,883 of QMSI01000001.1, forward strand.
ACTAAGAGAGGCCGCGCTTAAACTATTTGATGAGTGTCTTGAGTTCGCATCGAAGTTAAGCCCCCTATACTTTAACCTTCATGTTGCTTCAAGGGAAGCTTGGACCATTGAAGGAGTGAGGAAAGCCCTGGAAGAAGCCGCGGTACGCTCCATTAAACACATAGCCGAGAAAGCTAGGCAGCTTGGAATCGAAATCACGGTTGAAAATAACCCAGACCCTCTATTTGGTGTACCAAGCATGCTTAAGCCGATGGTAGAGATAGAAGGAGTCAAGCTATGTCTTGACGTAGGCCACGTAGCCTATGCCCGCTGGACCGTGGAGCATAGGGGTATGGACCTGTTTAAAGAAGAGGCTGTAGACCTAGAGGAGTGGGTAAAGACCTTTAAAGGTAAGGTGCTTGTAGGTCACCTTCACGACTACGCAGCTGAAGACCACAGCTTCCAAGACCACCTCCTGCCAGGCACAGGCTCAGCTGACGTCAAGAAAGACCTTTCCCTGCTGAAGGAGGCTGGCTGTAGCATGATATTGCTTGAGGTTCACTGGGCAGGCAAGAGGAAACCTGCAAAGTTTAAGGATCTTGCGAGGGCGTTAAACATCATTAAACCCTTGATAAAGTAAAAAAGACACCTTTCCCCTTAGTCGTTTAAGATGTCAAGAGAAGATGTAAGCGAACTGATTAGGCGTAGATTGGAGAACTTACCTCCCCAGCTATCACCGCTAGCTCCACCGTGGATGAATGAGGTCTTACCGCTCCTTATCTCCTTAGGTAAAAGGCTGGATGAGGTAGCTAAGCGCTTGGAAAAGCTGGAGAGGATGTTAGAGGAGCTTAAAGCCCTTGTACTCTCTAAAACTTAGAGGAAGCGCCAGGGCTTTGAGACATACCTTCCCACTATGGGGATAGCTGCTCCACAGCTGGGACAACGGTTATCCTTAACCAATCTACATTCCAATACCTTGAAACCTTCCCGCCTAATGATTAGCTGTCCGCATTCATGGCAGTAGGTGTTCTCATAACGATGGCCAGGAACGTTGCCTAAATATACATAGAGCAAACCTTCTTCCTTAGCCACTTTATAAGCAGCTTCAAGCTTCGATACGCTTGTTGGAGGAGCATTAAACTTGAATGCAGGGTAATACCTAGTGAAGTGGAGGGGGGTGTAAGCCCCCAGCTCCTTTAAATGTCTCCTAACCAACCCCCTTACCTGCTCCTCTTGGTCATTTACGCCTGTAACCATTAAATTAACGATTTCTACGTGGAGCCCGAGTCTCTTAGCTTCTCTAGCTGTACTCCATACAGGTTCATCGCTTGGGGCTGCACAGAAACGTCTATACACTTCGCGGTCTCCTTTAACATCTATCTTTATGGCATCTAAGCCAGCCTTCTTGAGTTCTCGTAAAGCTTCCAAGGTAAGGTAGCCGTTACTCACGTAGGTGTTGTAGAGGCCTTGCTGCCTAGCTAACTTAAAGACCTCCAAGCTATACTCGAAGAGCATTAAGGGCTCAGTGAAGGAGATGCAGAGGCCTTCATCGCCAGCCCTCTTAGCCATAAATATGAGCCTTTCAGGAGACACATAGTTTGGTTGATAGGGGTTAGGCTCTTCCTTGCTGAGGTGCCAGTTCTGACACCACAAACAGTATAAATTACAGGACCAAGTGGAGAAGGTTAAGGCCGTGGAGCCTGGCCAGAAGTGAAAGAAAGGCTTTATTTATAGGCCTAGGCCTAAAGGCCTTAGGCTTTCTATTGGTCTAGACTCCACGGCATTTAAATCTCCATAAACTATGGTGTAGAGCTTCCCATTCACATTCACTCTCGTCCTACAAAAACCTCTAAACCCGATAGGTATTACACATCTCCTAGCACAAGTATTACATCTAACTTTACCTCCCCTCAACTGTTCATAAAGCAAGGCTTCCTTAACTGAAGGGCTCTTAAGTAAGCGTGCGTCAGCTCTAAACTTCAAGTTTAGAACCCCCCTAGCATAAAAGGGGAAGAGCTCGTATTAAACTTCAGGCGAGGAGTGTAAGTTGACGGAGGAAATTAAGCAAGGAGATGATGTTCTCCTATACCTCGATGAGCGTAGAAGGTACTTAGTTAAAGTTGAGGATAGGAGCTTTCACACGCATAAAGGCTACGTGGAGCTAAGAGAGCTAATAGGCAGGCCTTACGGGGTCAGCGTGGAAAGTAATTTGAAGGTGTCTTTCATAGCTCTTAAGCCCACGATTTACGACTACATAGCTAAGCTAGCGAGGAGGACACAGATACTATACTATAAGGATATAGCGTTGATAATACTTAGGCTCGGCATAGGAGCCGGTTCAAGAGTAGTCGAGGGAGGGACAGGGAGTGGGGCTCTAGCTTCAGCTTTAGCTTTCTTCGTTAAACCTACAGGTAAAGTTTACAGCTACGAAGTAAGGAGCGACGTGTTAGAGGTGGCGAGAAAAAACCTCGCTAGGGTAGGGTTGCTTGACTACGTGGAGCTCAAGAATAAAGATCTGACCGAAGGGATCGAGGAGAAAGAGGTGGACGCCGTAGTCTTGGACCTAGCCTCCCCATGGGATGTTGTACCTCATGCCTACGAAGCGTTAAAGGGAGGTGGAGGCCTAGCTAGTTTTAGTCCAACAATTAATCAAGTAGAAAAGACCGTGGAAGCTCTTAGGAGAGAAGGGTTCGTGGATATAGAGGCTGTTGAATGTCTCCTCAGAAAGTTGAAGGTTGAGGTGGGCGCTACGAGGCCTCATACGTTCATGGTAGGCCATACCGGGTACTTGGTGTTTGCTCGTAAAAGCATAAAGAGCTGAGAGCCTTCAAATGAAACAGGTGAAAAACTCTACTGGCTAGTTCCTTTAAGCTTATAACCTCATGGCTACGCTAGGTACTTTAGGCGGAGTACGTGAAAGTTTACGCTGATTTACATCTACATAGTCCCTTCTCAAGGGCTACAAGCGAGAAGATGAACCCCCTTGACTTAGTAGGCTTCGCCAAGATCAAGGGCTTAAACCTATTAGGTACAGGAGATGCTCTACATCCAGCCTGGCTCTCCCAGTTAAGCTTAGCCTTAGAAGAAGTAGACGGTACAGGCCTCTATAAAGCAAGAGGGGCTGACGAAAATGTGCTGTTTCTCGTCGAGGCGGAGGTGGAAACCGTCCACCTCTATGAAGGCAGAGTTAAGAGGATACACCACGTTATATTCATGCCTAGTTTAGAGGTAGCTGAGCAGCTGGGTGAGGCGTTATCGAGGTATGGAGACCTTGAACGTGACGGCAGGCCTACGCTAACCATCAAACCTTCAGAGCTGGTAGAAACAATACTGGGAGTTGACGATCGCTGCCTTGTGTTTCCTGCCCATGCATGGACGCCGTGGAGGTCGATCTTCGGTTCCTTCAGCGGAGTGGATAGTATTGAAGAATGCTACGAAGACATGGCTAAGCGCATCTATGCCCTTGAAACAGGGCTTAGTAGCGATCCAGCCATGAACTGGAGGGTAAGTAGGCTCGACCGCTTCACTTTATTGAGCTTTTCAGATAGCCACTCTCCATGGCCTTGGAGGCTCGGTAGAGAATGCACTATTTTTAACCTAAGTAAACTTAGCTACAAAGAGTTAATTGAAGCCATCAGGACAGGTAAGGTGGCCACGCTCGAGGTACCGCCGGAGTATGGAAAATACCATTACTCAGGGCATCGTGAATGTGGTGTAGGCCCCCTCTTCCCAGCTGAAGCCTCTAAACTAAATTATAGATGTCCTGTATGCAGCAAGCCTTTAACGAAAGGAGTGGAGGATAGAGTGGAGGAGCTGGCTGATAGGCCAAGTGGCTTTAAACCAGAGAAAAACATGAACTACGTTAAGGTACTTCCACTCCACGAAGTCATATCCGCTGCCTTGAAGCTTGGAGGTATGAAGTCTCTTCAGTCCAAGGTAGTAGGAGAGCTATATGAAAACTTAGTTGTGAAGCTAGGTTCAGAGTACAACGTACTACTACACGCCAGCTACGAGGAACTAATACAAGCAGCCCCTAGGGAAGTGGCTATAGCCATAATCATGGTAAGAGAGGGGAGGTATAGGATAATCCCGGGGTACGACGGGGTTTACGGGAAACTTGAACTTAAAGTAGTTCAAAAAGGGCTTGAAGGATTCTTAGATTGATGTCCTTGCAAGGGCAGCTATTACTTCGACTAGCCTTGAAGCCCATGAAGCCGCGGGCTCCGTTATGATCGTTGGGTAGACGCCGATAATGACAGCTAATGCCGCTAATATCATGATGGGGGCCACCATTAACGGCGATCCCTCCTTAGCGTCCTTAACATAGGGGTTCAGTTGGCCGAAGAAAACTCTCCTAATAGTCCATAACCCATAGCCCGCAGTTAGAGCAGAGCCGACGATGGCTATGGCGGTTACCAGGACTCTCGCAACGTCCACGCCTGCTAAGCTAGCAAATGCGGTGTGCATGGAACCTGCAAATATGAATACCTCTCCCCAGAAACCAACCATGGGAGGAGTCCCTGCTAAACCTAGGAAAGCTATGAGGGACGCTGTAGCGGTTAGTGGCATTTTAGGTCCTAAGCCGCCGAACTTGCTAATGCTTCTCGTATGGAAACTATGGATCAGTATCCCTGACATCATGAAGAGGACTGCCTTACATAAGCCGTGATTTACGTAGAAGAGCACAGAGCCAGCTAACCCTAACACCGAGATCGAAGCTATGCCGAAGAGTAGGTAACCCATCTGGCTTATACTGGAATAGGCGAGGAGCCTCTTAATATCGTCCTGAGCTAAGGCCATAACTCCTCCGTAGACCATAGTTATTACTGCGAGAGTGGCTAGGCCTATTACGAAGGGCCAGTTAGCCATTACCATGGGGAAAGCGGTGTATGCTATCCTTATTACAGCGTAACCGCCTATACCTATCATGGCTGGAGATAATAGGGCGCTTATAGGTGTAGGGGCTTCTGCGTGGGCGTCAGGAAGCCAAGTATGTAGGGGGAATATTGCCATCTTAACGAGCAGGCCTAGTAACATGGCTACTACTATGACCGTGAGTAGGTTTACATCGTAGGCTGAAAGCTTGGTGGCCATTTCCATTACGTCAAATGTCCCTGTAAGGAAGTAGGTGGCCACGATTCCGCCTAGCAGGGATAGTGCACCAGCTTCAGTGAACATAAAGTACTTGAAAGCTATTCTCTCCTTAGGGCCAGTACCCCAGATACCTATCATAGCCCAGGAGGGTATTAGCATCAACTCGAAGAAGAGGAAGAAGGCTGCTAAGTTGGTGACAAGTACTGTCCCTATCATGCCGGCCGCGTATAGGAGGTATAGCGAGAAGTAGGCGTCTAGGCGGTGTTCGTGTTCCATGTATCCTATCGAATATATCGCGATCAGTGCGCATAGGAGGGCTATGGTTAAAGCGATGGGTGCGCTGAGGCCATCAGCTATCAGGGTGAAATTGCCTATGTAAGGCCCCCAGTAATACTCAGCCTTTAAGAGGCCCTCAGGTATGTAGGGAAGCGACAATGTCACATAAGCTAAGAGGCCTGTCACGTAAGCCAGTACCGCGAAGACCAGCCAGCCTGTGTTCTTACCCATTGCCCTACCGGCGACAAGAGCTATCACCGAGAAAGCCATGGGTATAAGGATCGTTTGGAGTAGGATATGGCTCGTATCCATCATCTTACATCACCCGAAGACGAACACTACCAACACGATAAAAAGTATGAAACCTAGGACGATGCCTATCACGTTATAGTTCAATATGCCTGTATGAGTCTTCCTGAACCTCGAAGCGATCGCTTGTGATAAGTCGGCTAAAGCGTAGTTGAACCTGTCTATTACGGCAGTCTCAATGTTCCTAAACAGCCATCCGCTTGCCCTTATTACAGAGTAAACGAAGGCTTTGTAGTAGAAGGTATTCACATACCATCTTCGGAAGAGGAAGTGCCAAAGCGCTTTGAGGGCTGGTCTAGGCTCGAGTAGTTTCTCAGGATCAACCTTGCGTTTAATGTAGATGTGGTAAGCTGGTAGCGCACCTATGAGTAGCATGGATATGGACGTCGCCGCAGTCACTATTACCGCCATTTCATGTGACATAGCTGGAGCCGTTTCGACAGCGTGTTCAGCTGAGTGTAATAGGTGACCTCCTAATCCCCATGCCTCCAGCTGGTGGTGGAAGACCTGTTCAAGCCATCCACTCACAAAGTAACCGCCTATACCAAAGATTACGGTTGCAACAGCTAAGGCAGCGTAAGGAACCCACATCACCTTAGGTGCTTCATGCACATGTTTGCCTTCGCGTTCCAGCTCGTGGATGTGCTTGCTTTCATGTCCAAAGAAAGTTAAGCCTAATGCTCTTACAGTGTAGAAGCAAGTTATCGAAACAGCCAGGACTCCTAGGACGAATAGGGGCCAGGTGGAGGTAGTAGCCATCAAGGACGCTTCGAGTACGAGGTCTTTGCTCCAGAAGCCGCTGAAGAATATGGGTACACCCATAAGCGAGAAGGCAGCTAAAGCCATACACCAGAAGGTTATGGGCATATGCTTCTTTAAGCCGCCGTAGTCCCTGAAGAACCTCGACTCTGTAGCATGTATTACAGAGCCTGCGGTCAAGAAGAGCGCTGCCTTGAACATGGCGTGGCTCATTAGGTGAAAGATCCCTCCAGTATAACCAATAGCGAACTCGGCTGCTGCCCCTGCCACGCCTAGTCCCATCATCATGTAGCCTATCTGGCTAACCGTGGAGTATGCCCACACCTTCTTAATTTCGCTTGAAGCCATTGCCTGCGTCCCAGCTATAAAGGCAGTGAGCACACCTACCCAGCCCACCAGGTAGAAGAAGGTGACTAAGTCGTTAGCTTGACCTCCTATCCAGGCAGCAGCATAGAAGATGGGAAAGATTCTGCCTACAAGGTATACTCCTGCCTTAACCATAGTCGCTGCGTGTATTAAGGCGCTAACTGTCGTAGGACCAGCCATAGCGTCTGGAAGCCACTCCATCAGTGGGAGCTGAGCTGACTTCCCTATAGGGCCGCCGAAGAGAAAGACAGCAGCTACTACCAAGTATCTTAGTAGCTCGGGGTGAGCTATTACTTCGTGGTGGAACTGAGTGCTTTGCACAAACTCCATGAGTTCCTTGAAGCTTAAGGTACCTGTCAAGGCTAAAATGATGAAGGCGCCTATAAACATGGCCACGTCGCCTACCCTAGTGGTTATGAAAGCCTTCATACCGCAGTGTGAGGGAGGATAAACTTCAGGGGGTTCGCCTACCCAGAAGGTAAACCAGTCTTCCTTAGAGTCCTGGTAGCGGAAGCCTATGAGCGCGTAGCTGCACAAACCTACGCCTTCCCAGCCGAAGAGCATCTGCAGTATGTTGTCAGACATGACCAAGAGGAGCATGTTGCCTATGAAGAAGTTCATGAAGAACCAGTACCGTGTTAATGAAGGGTCGCCGTGCATGTAGCCAAGCGAGTACACCATTATGAGGAAGCTTATGACCGCCACGACGTTAGCCACTATTATACTCAACGGATCCACTATTACCCCTGCTTTGAGCTCGCTGAGTATGGGCGACCCGGGCAGCCTAATCCATTCTACTTGATAGTAGTATACGTGAGGGTCGAAGATGAGAGGTATCATGGAGACCGTCATTAATGCAGCCATCAGAGAGAAGAAGACAGCACCGTAGTCTCTTAGCTTAGGGTTAATCTTAGCGAAGATAGGGGTCAGTAAGGCTCCAGCCATAGGGAGCATCCAACAAAGCCATGCTTGAGGTACGAAGGCTTCTATAAACTCGCTCATTCAAGTTCACCCCCCAATGATGAAGCTTAATAGACTTTTAGCCGCAGTATCAGCTAAGCCGAGAACGGGGCCAGGAAAAGCTCCCACGACCACGCAGATTGATGCCAAGAGAGCTATGGGTAGAACCATGGAGAAGGGGGCTTCATGCACCTTGGCCACCCTTTCCGTGGGTGACTTGAGCATGATACGTTGCATGACCCATAGATAATATGCAGCTGAGAATATAGCGTTTAAAATGAGGATGGCCGTTATGATTACCATATAACCGTCTTGAGGTATGCTAAGACCAGCTAGGATTATGAAGAGCTTACTCCAGAACCCGTTTAGGGGCGGTACACCCGCTAGAGCTAGTAGCCCTATGGACAGGGAAACACCAGTCCAAGGCATACGTTTACCTATACCCTCTAGGATGGTTAGGTCCCTGGTTTTAGCCTCATGAAGGAAGCAGCCAGAGCAAAGGAAGAGAAGCCCTTTACCTATGGCGTGGTTAAATACATGGAAGAGACCGCCTGCTAAAGCGAAAACAGCCACGCTCGTGGCCAGTATGGGGGAGCTAGCGTAGTAGGTAGTTAGAGCGTAGGCGGCAATGCCAGCAGCGGTAATTATGTACCCTATGTTGACTATGCTAGAGTACGCGAAAAGCCTCTTGATATCTCTTTGGAGCAGAGCCATGAGGTTAGCCACGGTGAGTGTGAGCACGCCGAAGATCATGAGTACAGCTCCGTAATTGTAGAAAGCAGGGTTGAAAAAGGTAAACACAGACCTATACATGCCGTATACTCCCGCCTTAATTACAACGCCTGATAACATCGCGCTTATCCCGCTGGGAGCGGCTGGGTGGGCGTCGGGTAGCCATGTGTGGAAGGGCACCATAGCAGCGGTTACACCGAAGCCGGCCACTATCATACATATTACTAGGTACAGGTATGGGTTGTTTTGACTGAGGAGAGTTTCAGCCATGTATGTGAAGTTTAAGGTGCCGGTCATCCCGTAGAGGAAGGAGACCCCGTAGAACATGAGTATGGAGCCGAAGGTGCTCATGATTAAGTATTTGAAGCCAGCCTCTACCGGCTCCCACCTATATTTCCTGAAACCTACTAGGACGTAACCTGACACTGCCATGGTCTCCCAGAAAACGAAAAGTGTTAGGAAGTCCCATGCAAACGCAACCCCGACCATGCCTGCAACCATGGCCAACAGGAGAGCGTAGTACTTGTCTAAGCCTGTATCCTCTTCCATGTACCTTATGGAGTATATGGCTACAAGTAGCCCTACTCCGCAAAAGAGCATCGACATAAAGGAGCTGAGGGCGTCGACCCTAAGGGCTGAGCCAAAGGGAGGGCCGAATCCTGGGATGGTAAACTCAACGTAACCCTCTGCTGCCACCTCGAGGTAAAGGGTATATAGCTTGTATAAGGCAAGGGCGAAGATAGCTACGGCAAAGAAGTCCTTCAGCTTTTCAGCGTTCACCCTTTTCCCTACCACGTCTACAAGGGGGACGAGAACTGCCCCTAGGAATAGGATGATGAGGGGTTGAAGGATTAAGGGGACTGACAAGGACATTCCTACCACCTTAACCTCCTCAACCTCCTAGCGTCTAAGCTCCCATAATGTCGATAAGCATTAATCACATACATGAGCGCGACCGTGGCCACACACGCTCCTAGGCCGGTAGATATCACTACTATGACCTGTGTAAGGGGATTGAAGGCTACCAGGGATAACGCGTAGCCCATGGCTATGAAGTTAAGGTGCATTGCTGAGGTGATGATCTCAAGTCCTATCACTATCTTTATCATGTTCCTCTTAACAGCAAGGCAATAGACGCCTATAGCGAAGAGTATGATGCTCGTGGTTATGTACCATCCAGGGTGTAGTGCCAAGCCTTACACCTCCTCCTCCGCTTCCTCTTCGACCTCCTTTTCCACTAAGGTCTCTTCTTCAGGTCCAGGCCTCTCTCCTTCGTACCTGAAAAGCGCAGCAACCCCAACAGTAGCCGCAAATACAGCCAAGGAGAGGAAAGCCACGTCTAAAGCTCTAAAGGTTGCAAACCATTGTTGAGGAGGAGCTTGCGAAGGTGTTGACGGTAAATATGGAGTAAATCCAAAAGCTAGGAGGGAGCCAAGATAAAGAGCAATAAGAGCGAAAACTATGGAAACTATGATCCCTACAGCCTTCCCCCAAGCTCCCACAACTACCACCTCTTAACCGTGTGTAGAGCTACTAGGAATATCACCACAACAGCCCCCGCGTAGATGAGGAGTTGGAAGAAAGCAGCCAAGTACGCGTTAAGGACGAGGAATATGACAGCGAGGAGTATGCTCATGATAAGAAAGGAGGCAACAGCTCTGATGAGTTTGGGATGTTCCACAGCGACTATAGCGGACACTATTGTGAGTGCCAGCAACGCAATTTCGAGGTATTCGATCATCCCGGAACCTCCCGCAGGCGCGGGCCTCCATGAGTGATGCTCTACGTCCCAGCCCCCCTACCGTTTTTAACCCTAATATAAAGCCTTCGCCTCTGCAAGTCTGAGGCTACGTTCCGTAAAGCAATCGTGAAGAAGAAAACATGAAAGTCGACATGATTCACGCGGTTAGCTTCAGGGCATGGAGATTAAAGCAGAGCTAGTAAGAGGACGCCGCCGATAGCTAAGGCCGCCGCGATGATTACAATTATCAGCAGTATCTCGAAGAGGCCGGTTGATGTTTCCATCTGTTGAGCTTCCTCAGGGAGGCGCTCCAGCTCTTCCTTAGTTCTTAGGGTTAAACCCAGCCACATAAGTATAGCCCCGAAAAGACCCAGTGCACCAGCTAACCCCAGCAAAGGAGTGGCGAAGGCCGGCAGGTAGGTCCTAAAGACACCTACTAAAACCATTAAGCTAAAAAGTACGAGTGCGCGGTTAACCAAGCTTGGTCGCATGGTTTACCCCCGGCTATGACGTGAAGCGGTAGGGGCTTAGATATTTTGCGGTTAGCTAATATCCATGGAAGTCCTTGATCGGGCATGGGCCAACTCGATGGTTTGACGATGAAAAAAGCACATCAGTTAGAAAAAGCTTTATAAAGAGTAGGCCTTAACGGTGGAGGGGCCTGAAATGGTTAGCGAGGCGGTGCTAGAAGGAGTAGGCCTCGCTATATACGTCATCATTGCATTCGTATTCTGCCTGTCCTCCCTCCTCCTGGCTAAGATAGTCTCTCCTTCAAGACCTAACCCTCGTAAGACCATGACTTATGAATGTGGTCAGATACCAACCGAGCCTACGAAGGCACGGTTCACCATACAGTACTACCCTTATGCTGTGATCTATGCCATATATGGGGCCTTAGCCATAATCCTCCTATTAGCTGCCCCCTCTATTAGCGCAATGCCTGTTGATCAACTATGGATAGTAATACTCATATTGGGAGCATTCGCCTTCGCTTTGATGGGGGCGATCATGACCCTTCAACCTGTAGTTAAGCGTAGGGGGGGTGGCGTTGTCTCTCAAACCCATAGAACGGATTAGAACCAAGATTAGCTGTTGGAAGCCCATCAAGGACATGCTTAATTGGGGGAGAGCTTGGAGCTTATGGTGGGTCCACTATGAGACAGGCTGTTGCTGCCCTGAGATAATGTCGCTCGTAGCAGCGAGGTTTGACCATGAAAGACTAGGGGCTATCCCCTTCCCTACATTGAGGGAGTGCGACTTAATAATCATAGAGGGAGTCGTGACCAAGAAAATGGCCAAGAGGCTAAGAATGATATATGACCAGATGCCTGATCCTAAGTACGTCATAGCTCTAGGCGACTGTGCCATCACAGGAGGGTTCTGGTGGGATAGCTACAGTGTAGTTCAAGGTGTCGACAAGGTAGTTCCAGTAGACGTATACGTTCCAGGCTGTCCACCTAGACCTGAACAGATACTACAGGGGTTCAGGTTGCTCCAGAAGAAGATCATGGAGGGAAAGTAAAGTGGATGTAGAGCGGTTACTCGAAGAAATCAAGACTAAACTATCTGACGTATTAGTAGAGGCAAAAATAGATCGACCTCGATATGCTTCAATAAAAGTTAAGCCTGAGGGCATGGTTAAGGCTGCCACCCTTCTAAAAGAAAACGGCTTTAATCATCCACTTTCTGTAAGTGGAGTAGATTATCCAGATCGAGGAGAAGTAGAAGTAGTATATCATGTTAGTTGCCTCGATTCAAAAAGCCTTGTTGCTTTGAAGACTGCTCTACCTAGAGGCCAGCCCTCCATGCCTTCGCTTAGAGAAATCTGGAGAGGCGTCCACTTCCATGAACGTGAGACGTGGGAGATGCTAGGGGTAAAGTTTGAAGGACATCCTGAACTCAAACGCTTCCTCCTCCAAGAGGACTGGGAGGAGGGAGTTTATCCTCTAAGGAAAGAATTCAAGCTTAAACCTGAGTCCTAGGAGGAGTCAAAGTTGCCGATTAGGGTAGCTTGGGGAATACAGCACCCAATGAGCGGTCACCTCACACTTTACCTAGACGTGGATGGTGATATAGTACTTAACACTGAAGCCGACGTGGGATATACTCATAGAGGGCTTGAAAAGATAGCAGAGTACAGGAACTTCATTCAGTACGTCCCAGTAATAGAGAGGGCTTGCGACTTTGATGCCTCCAATTTTGCGTTAGGTTACGTGAGAGCTGTAGAAGCCTTAATGGGGATAGAAGTTCCTGAGAGGGCGAAATACCTCAGGGTAATAGCAGCTGAACTGAGTAGAATCATGAGCCACCTTTACGCTCAGGCCTTGCTGTCGATGACCGGCGGCTTTGAAACCATGACCGTGTGGTCCGCAAACGACCGTGAACTCATCTTAGATCTCTTAGAGAGGCTGTCAGGAGCTAGAGTGACTCACACCTACATAATTCCTGGAGGAGTGAGGGCAGACATACCCAAAGGATTTAAGGAAAAGGCCTATGATGTATTGAACTACTTGGAGAGACGTATATGGGACTACTACAAGATGTTATTCCAGAATAAGACTTTTCAAGATAGGACAATGGGAGTAGGCGTATTGAGCAAGCAAGATGCCATAGAGCTAGGGATTACAGGGCCAAACCTTAGAGCCTCAGGCGTAGACTTCGATGTGAGGAGAGATGACCCTTATGAGGCTTACGATAAACTTGACTTCGAAGTGGTAGTGGAAAAAGAAGGAGATTCGTATGCTAGGGCCTTAGTGAGGTTCTATGAGATCGCCCAGAGCATAAAGATAATCAAGCAGGCCCTCAAAGATTTGCCTGAAGGCCCTATTCGATGCAAGACACCGCCCATGCTACCTCGAGGAGAAACCTATACCAGAATTGAAAGCGGTAGAGGAGAGCTGGGAGTATATATCGTGGGCTCAGGTACCAATAAGCCCTACAGGCTAAAGATAAGCGCACCTTCCTTCAGGAACTTGGCTGGGTTGGTATACCTTTGTAGAGACATACCTATGGGTGACATACCTGTAATTTACTATAGCCTCGACATCCTTCTCTTAGACGTAGATAGGTAGGAGGTGCATGTGACGTGAACCTCCCCATATCTCTACCAACCTTACCAAACATCCCAGGCCTACCCCCGATACCTCTACCGGTACTACCTCCTCCTTTTGATGTATTAATCGAGTTCATGCAAACCTCAGAGTTCATGGAGTTTGCCGTTGAACTCTCTCTCAAGCTCCTCGTCTTCCCTGGTCTAGCTTTCATCATGCTCTACGCCATGCTAGCTGTGTGGGGAGAACGTAAGCTACATGCTAGGATACATTTAAGGATAGGGCCTTACCATGTGGGACCTATCTTCGGTCTCTTTCAGCTAGTGGCTGACGGTATAAAGCTTCTAGGCAAGGAGATAGTCACCCCTGAAAGGTCGCACAAATTCTTCTACCATCTAGCCCCAGTACTGATAATGTCACTATCCATGATCACCCTAGCCTTCATACCATTCTTCCCCGTCGGCCCAGGAGAATACTGGACAATCTATTACTCAGAGTACAGCCTGCTCATCATCTTAGCGCTCTTCTCGCTTAGGCCTTTCATCATGATAATGGCTGGTTGGGCTTCCAATAACAAGTACACCATGATGGGGGCCATGAGAGCAGCCTTCCAACTCTTGGCCTACGAAGTGCCTCTCATGCTATCCATGGCTAGCGTGGTGATCTTAGCGGGCTCCTTCGACCTGGCCAAGATAGTAGAAAGCCAAGCTAACATGTGGTTTATAGTTCCTTGCTTCCTAGGCTTCATAGTCTTCTTCATCTCCACGATGGCTGAGATTTGCCGTAGGCCCCTTGACATAATAGTTGCTGAACAGGAAATAGTGTTTGGGCCATGGACCGAGTATACGGGGATGGAGTATGGGTTAATAATGATGTCGGAGTACGTAGATGTTGCTATCGCCTCCTTCTTAACTAGCATCTTATTCCTAGGCGGATGGCATGGACCGGGCCTACATCCGTTGGTTTGGCTCCTGATAAAGATGGGCATACTGTCGATGTTCTTTATGATAGGGAGGTCGACTTGGCCTAGGTTGAGAATAGATCAACTACTCGATGCAGGTTGGAGGAAACTGATCCCCTTAGCGCTGGTCCAAGTGTTCATAGCTATAGTCCTCGTCTATGTATTGAAGGTGATAGTTGTCTGAGGTGAGAGGTATGTCTTCGTATCTAAGACCCCTGTACATGGCCTTGGTCCACGCATTTAAGAGAACCTTCACCGTCAAGTATCCTTTCGAAATACTTCAACCCGCTGAGCGCTATAGAGGTAGGATTAAGCTTAACATGGATAAATGCATAGGTTGTGGCGTATGCAGCTATATATGTCCTAATAGGGCGATTACGTTAGTTGAACATGAAGGAAGGAAGTACCCCCAGCTAGACTATGGTAGATGCTGCTTCTGTGGCTTCTGCGTCGAATACTGTCCTCGAGCTGCACTTGAACACACCCAAGAATACGAGATAGCAGCCTATACCAAAGAAGAGTTAATCTATAGCCCATTAAAGATGGCAGAGCCAGCTAAACCGTTTGATAGAAGAATAGTCACAGTTAAGGGCTTAGACAGCAAACTAGGCCCTGGACATGGATGACGGCGCATGGGCATAAGGGCATGAAGGATCTTCAGCTAAATAATCATTGAGCAGGGCGTAGGCTTTAGCCCTACATCCACCACATACTTCTTTAAGCACGCATCCACCACATGCATCTCTAAACTTATCCCTACTCCTCAATTCTTCAAAGACTTTTGAAGATCTCCATAGATAGCTAAGCCTATCTTTCTTAACGTTTCCAACCGATACAGGAAGGAAGGGGCATGGAGTAACTTCTCCATCAGGGGAAACCCTTACCATGGACCTGCCCGCTAAACATCCCTTAAAGTATCCTTTAAGAACTTCTTCATCAACTCCTAGGTCACCAGCTTTGCTCAGTAAATAGACCCAGAAGTATGGGTAGCACTGCGGTTTAAGCCATACCTTAAACCTACGCTGTTCTTTGAAAAGGTAGTCAAAGAGAGCTAAAGGATCTAAACCATGAGGTTTAAGAAAAGCACCTCTACCAGTCGGTATAAGGTCGAAGATGAAAAGCCTTCTAGCTTGAAGGTGTTCAGCCAATTCTATTAATGAAGGAAGCTCATTAACGTTACTTTCCATCAACGTAAAGTGGAGCTGTAGGCTTAATCCAGTCTTCTTAGCGTTGAGAGCTCCTTGTATAGCTGCATCGAAGGCTCCTTGTACGCCCCTAATATGATCATGGCTTGTCTTAGTAGCTCCATCGATGCTAATAGCGAGCTCGTCGAGGCCAGCTTGCTTAAGCTTCCTAGCAACCTCCAAGTCAATCAACGTACCATTGCTCGCTAAGGCTACACGAAGACCCAAGCTAGAGGCATACTCCACCAATTCATAAACGTCAGGTCTAAGGAGAGGTTCTCCTCCGCTTAAGACTAGTTGAGAGCCTGCCCCAAAGATCGCTCTTACCTCATCTATGAGTTTTAGGCCCTCTTCGAGGCTCAATTCAGATCGTTTAGAAGATGATGGTAAATAACAATGCATGCAACGAAGGTTACAAGAGTACGTGACGTTCCATACGAGCTCGCCTGCTGAATGCCCTAGACAGCCATCTTCCACGTTGTCAGGGTGTAGTAACTCAGGTAAGTTCATGGTCATTCAGATCTATGGTTTAGGGGTAATAGGACATGAAGGATCTTTTTCAAAGCAGTCTCCAAAGTGCGCTTCTGCCCTACCTCTACATCCACCACATACTTCTAGATATTTGCAAGACCTACAAGGCTCCCTTAGAAAGCTGCGAGGGTTTCTAAGCTTCTTAAAGAGCTCCGCGTCCCTCCAAATCTTAAGGAAGCCTCCATCCCTCACGTTACCTGCACTGGTCCTCACGTAGGGGCATGGTGTTACTTCTCCGGTCACTGTTACGCAGCAATGCCTTATACCGGCTTGACACATTCTTATCATATCTGCTGTGAAGTCCTGTTCGAATTCTACTTCATACTCCTCTATTATGAAAGGCCAGTACTGAGGCATGCATTCAGGTCTTATCCAAAGCCTACCTTCATGTTGCACCTTATACTTGAAAATATAGTCCAGCAAACCCAAGTATTCTTCCTTACTTAACTCCGCATCGGGCATATTTTTGGCGCCATTACCCAAGGGGATATAATGGAAAAGGAAGACGCCTGGAGGGCTCGTTATGGGGTCATTTGGGCTTCGCTTTGAAAGTTTCTTGGCTAACTCTATTATAGCTGGGACTTGGTCGACGTTATATTTGTTAACCACGAACGCTATGTTCCAGTGTATGCCGACTTCTTTACACGCCTTTAACCCTTCTAAGGCCTTCTTGTAGGATCCTACTCCTCTAATACCATCGTTTACTTCTTGTGTAGCTCCATCGATGCTAATAGAAATACCTACGAGGCCAGCTTGCTTAAGCTTCCTAGCAACCTCCAAGTCAATCAACGTACCATTACTGGTCATGACAGGCCTCATTCCAAGTCTAGAGGCATATTCTATGTAATCGTAGATATAGGGACATAGAATGGGCTCTCCGCCTTCAAACACAACCATTACATCTTTAGGGCCTAGCTTAGCCATCTCTTCCAACAAAGCTAAGCCTTCTTCTTTAGAGAGAGCATTCTCAGGTTCAGATCCAACATCGTTAAGGTAGCAATGCTTACACCTTAAGTTACACTTGTTGGTCACTTCCCAAGCAAATTCCTTTACATCTCCGCCTAGTATAATAGGCAGATGTCCCTCGAGGCAGCCCATAAGCACCGGCTAGAGGCAGCCATATGGCTTAATATATAGCTTTTCTTTTAAGAAACAAAACAATGCCAAAAGAACTTCAGCTTTAAGCCTCAGAGACTATCAACAAACTCCTTAATTGACTCTTATAGGAGAGTTCTTCAGTTCCTTAAGATGACATGAAGATACTGCTTGTGAGCGAGAGATACCCTTTAATCATCGGGGGAGTGGAGGAACACTTAAGGGGATTAGCTGAGAGGCTTGAAGAGAAAGGCTTTGAGGTCTCAGTGGCTTATAGGAGGAGGCAAGAGAAGAGTCTTGTCAATGCTCCACGCCTAAAGTGCTTGAAAGTATCGCTCGACACCTTTAAGCTACGTGACTTTATCAAGCAAGAGGCACCTGACTTAATTCATGCTCATTACTCCTTCAACTGGTTACCTCCGTTGCTGCTCGCTATCGGAAGTCAGTTAAACATACCGGGCGTTGTTACCAGCCACAGCGCATTGCCCGGCTATGAGTACGATCCTGTCAGATACCTCTACGCATTAATGCCTCATCGACTACTTTTATCAAAGGCCCAAGTTATGATTTCGGTAAGCAGGGCAGTAGACCATCTCATGGCCGCCCTTGTCAATAAAAGGGTTAGGAGAGTGATTATACCTAATGCCGTCGACACCAATAAGTATAGACCCTCACACAGGGAGCCTTCTGATCCCCTTGTTCTTTACGTCGGTAGGCTCATATATCGTAAAGGCATTCATGTGTTACTGCATGCCTTTAAGAAGGTAATTAAGGAGGAGCGTGAAGCAAAACTGGTAATCGCGGGCAGTGGTTACATGGAGCCCTTCTTTAAAGCCCTCGCCTCCAGTCTAAAGCTACGTGGCTACGTAGAGTTTAGAGGCAACGTGTCCGATGAAGTTAAAGCTGAGTTCTATCGACGTGCATGGCTCACCGTGGTACCCACTCTCTACGGTGAGGGGTTCGGGATAGTAGCCATTGAATCCATGGCCTCTGGAACACCGGTGGTAGCTTCGGAGGTCGGAGGCTTGAAGGAGGTGGTAGACAACGAAGTAAGCGGTCTGCTCGTCAAGCCTAACTCACCTAAAAAGCTGGCCGAGGCCGTCATAGCCCTTCTCCAAGACCCCGTCCTCCGTAAGAGGCTTTCGGTCAATGCTAGGCTTAAGGCCTTAAAGGAGTATGCATGGGACAGCGTAGCTAGCCAGATCATCGACATATATTCAGAAGCACATCGCGAAAGTGCTAGGCCTAGATAAACGTCTAAGCGCTATGCGTAGAAGCAGTTATAGATATATCTCTCCAAGGCCAAAGCCTCTGAGCTGCTTAGATCTCTAGGCCTAGGTATGTCCACATCTATTATATCCTTCACCCTAGTCGGCTTATCGGAAAACACGACGATCCTTTCAGCTAAATATATGGCTTCTTTAGGATCGTGGGTGACGAAAAGTATTGTTAGGTTTTCTTCACTCCACACCTTGAGAATCTCCTCTTGAAGCTCCTTACGTGTTCGTACATCTAAGCCTGTTAAAGGTTCATCCATGAGCAGTATCTTAGGCTTAACCGCTAAGGCCCTAGCTAAAGCTACCCTTTGCTTCATACCCCCACTAAGTTCATGTGGATAAGCGTTAGAGTATGCTTGAAGACCCACCATCCTTAAGCAGCTATCCACAATCTCTTCGTCCTCGGCCTCTACCTTACCTTTCCTGAGCTCCACTGACAGCCTAACATTCTCCCTAACGGTCCTCCAACGTAAGAGCCTAGGTTCTTGGAAGACCACGCTTATGGATGAGAGAAAACCATCATCTTCCTTCACGTTAGAGCCTTGCACGTCAACCGAGCCTCCGTCGAAGGAAGTGAGCTTGGCAAGTATCTTTAGCAAGGTCGTCTTGCCGCAACCTGAGGGACCAAGCACGCAACAAAATTCACTATTCTTTACGTTAAAGGAAATCCCATCTAAGACTAGGAGGTTACCGTAGCTTTTTTTCAAGTCGCTTATGGTTATGGCGTATTTCACCTACGCCACCTCCTTATGAGCCTCTTATCAATGAGGTTAAAGACCACGTATTCAAAGAAAGCTATTATGGCTGCACAGAATAGAACCCACGCAAACATGCGATCTATAGAGTAGCTACTGAAAGACAGCCAGAGCATGTATCCTATACCGTTCACAGCACCGAAGACCTCGCCTAACACTACCACCTTCCAAGCCACCTCGAAGGAAGTTCGTAGAGCAGCGAAAAGATAGGGATATAACATTGGCAATATCACGGCCTTAAACACCCTCAACTTATTCCTAGTGTAGGCGTAGGCCATCTCTACGAGGCTTTCGTCAAGTTCCTTGACACCTTCCCATAGGTTTATGGTGAAGAAGGGGATTATAGCAGCTGCCACGACAAAGACGGGAGCTGTACCGGAAAGGCCAAAGAGAGCTGCAAAGATCAGTGCCCAACATAATGCTGGTACAGACTCCAAGACTGGTTGGATGACCGATTCCACCACGAAAGAAGCCGTGGAGCTATAGCGAGGAGCTATGCCTAAAACCAAGCCAAGAAGAGAGCCTAAGGCAACTCCAAGCAATACCCTGTTGAAGGTAGCTGCTACATGAAACCAAGTACTAGGCTTCATAATCATCTCGAGGAAAGGGTCAGCAACCTGGAGAGGGCTAGGAAAGAGATAGCTATTCACGAGGCTAGCAGCTAAGAGCCAAACAGCTAAGACTGTAAGGAAAGCGGCCAGGAGCCTAGCTATCTCCTTAAGGTTCATGGCTCTAAACTCACGAAAACCTCTAGGGGGTCGGGGAGGACGCTTATTAAACCTCTCGAATAGGCTAGTTCAAAGAGCTTCCCTATGACCATCTTGTCGTCCTCTGTTAGACCATACCTTATGCAATATTGCTCAAGGGATTTTTGCGCAGCCTCAAGCTCCACACCTTCTCGTTGAGTTAAAGTCCACTCTAACGCTTCATCACGATGGATTAAGCTATAGCTCAACGATTCGTTAAGCAACCTTAAAGCCTCCCTTACCAAGTCTGGATTCTCCTCGAGTAGATCAGCTTTAACAACCAATACAGCCACTACAGGGTACTCACCATAGAGCCGCCTAAACTCCTCCGATACGTCGCATATTAACCGGTATTTATCGGGGCTTAGGCTCATCTGAGCCGCCACGTCACCTATAACAAGCACGGCGTCCACTTCCCCAGCATCAAGTAAAGCTGGAAGCTGAGGCAACGGTTTATCGATGATGAGATCGCTCTCTAGCGATAATGAAAGGTTAAAACGTCGCTCTAATACGTCCAAGAGTATAAGATTGCTGCTCTTTAATCCTCTAGGCGTAGGCACCCCTATCCTCCGACCTTTAAGCTCAGATGGATCGGTAATCTCCGAATCTAACCTTACGAAGAGAAGAGCATTACCCTCCTCATTGCCTTGAATTACAGCTGTACCTAATATCTTCAAGGGCCTCTCCATCTCATAAGCCTTAGCAAACGCTTCGGTAGACATGAAGCCTATGTCGGCCTGAAGGTCCATTAAGATCTCATTGAACTGTAAGGTGTGCTGGACTGTTATGGTAAGATTGCTTGAACTGACGATACCTGTCTCCAAAGCGTAGGTTGCCATATACTCAGCAGTGAAAGGAGGGATCACCAAAGTTAAGTTAGTGCGTGGAGGAGAGGATGATAACAGGTAGTAAGCTGTTGCAGCCATGAGCACTGCAACAACCATTAATACTGCCAGGTAAGCCCTCACCCTCCACCAACCCCTTAAAGCCCTTTTTAGCCCAGTTTTTAAGGGTATTTTAGCGCGTGAGAACTATGTTTGATGACCTGAGAGGGTTCATAAGAGTTCTCGAAGAAAGAGGAATGTTGAGGAGGGTTCAGGCTAAGGTAAAGGTGGAGCTTGAAATAGCTGAGATCGTGAGGAGGGTGTTTAAAGCTGGAGGGCCAGCCCTTCTCTTCGAGCAGGTTGAAGGGTTTGATATCCCTGTCTTAACCAACCTCTTCGGGACAGAGGAAAGAGTACTTTTAGCCTTGAGAGCTGAGAAAGTGGAGGACGTCACGAGCAGGATGAGCGACCTCCTCAAGGTAGCAAGGAAGCCTAGCTTAAAAGCCATATTCCAAGCCTTGAGAGCCGTTAAAGCAACGAGGCCCAAGTTGGTTGGGAACGCGCCTTGTAAGGAAGTGGTCTTGAGAGGAGAGAAGGTTAAGTTAAGTAAGCTACCGGCTCTAAAATGCTGGCCTAAAGAGGCAGGACGCTTCATAACACTACCTCTCGTATTCACTAAAGACCCTGAGGAAGGAACCCGCAACGTAGGTATCTACAGGATGCAGATATTTGATGACACTACTACGGGCATGCACTGGCAGATACATAAACACGGAGCGCTCCATCTATGGAAGAAGAAGAAACCCTTAGAGGTGGCAGTGGCTCTTGGAGGAGACCCAGCGTTGATCCTCGCAGCCTCAATGCCCTTACCACAAGGAATAGATGAAGTGATGGTGGCCGGGCTTCTAAAAGGCTCACCCATCAAGCTTGTTAAGTGCGAAACAGTTGACCTCGAGGTTCCTGCAGGAGCTGAGATAGTCTTGGAAGGTTACGTCGATCCCACTGAAACAAGGCTTGAAGGACCCTTCGGTGATCATACAGGGTACTATTCGCCTCCTCAGCCATGCCATGTGTTTAGGGTAAACTGCATGACCATGAGGGAAGAACCCATTTATCCGGCTTGGGTTGAAGGAAAACCTCCGAATGAAGGAGCGGTGCTCCAGAGGGTTTTCCAACGCTTAACGCTCCCCCTATTACGGACTGTACTTCCCGAGGTCGTCGACATCAACTTTCCTCCTGAAGCCTGCTTCCATGGCCTCTGCATAGTCTCTATGAGAAAGAGGTACCCAGGCCACGCAAAGAGAATCATGATGGGTCTGTGGGGCCTTGAGTCCTTCTCCTTGGTTAAGGTCATAGTAGTCGTGGACGAGGACGTAAACGTTCATGATTTAGGCGAGGTGCTATGGGCCATAGCAACGCGCGTTGACCCTGCAAGAGACATGCTAGTGTTGAAAGAAACACCACTTGACGCATTAGACCACTCAGCCCCTCGTATAGGGCTAGGATCTAAGGTTGGCATAGATGCCACCAAAAAGTTGAAGGAAGAAGTAGAAAGGGAGCTGCCAGAAGAACTGAAGATGGACGAGGAGATTAGTAGAAAGGTGGATACATTATGGCACAGCCTAAACCTCTGATCAAGTTGATAGACATCCTCAACTTAAGGCATGCTTGGAGCCCAGTAGCAGGAGTCGCGCTGGGGCTAGCTTCCACTTATTATTATTATGGGGTCTTCGACGGGGTGTTAGCGACATTAACGTTAATTGTGGTGATGTTGATTTCCTTCGGCTCCTTCTTCATAAACGATTATGCCGACTATGTGAGTGGGGTAGACACGCTAGTTAGCCATGAAGACGCAACTAAGTGGACAGGAGGAGGAAAACCAACAGTGATGGGGCTCATATCACCTTCCACGCTATTAGTCATGTCGATCGTCTCCTTTACCATCGCAGGAGTACTTGGCCTATACCTAGTCTTCCTGACAGGTCTATGGCCGCTCTTAGCTATAGGACTCATAGCTGCCTTTACAGGAGCCTTCTACGTAGCCCCTCCCTTGAAGCTTTCATATAGAGTCTACGGAGTTCCAGAGTTCTTAATGCCATTTAACTTCACCTTTCTTATAGTGCTAGCCACCTCCTACATCCAGCTGGGCAGCTTTGCTATGGAGCCACTCGTAGCCTGTATACCAGCGCTTATAGCACCCTTAGCTCCAAGGCTATTAGGCGAAATCCCCGACTACTACGCCGATAAGCAGGCCGGTAAGCTTACCCTAGCAGGATACCTTGGAAGGGAGAAAGCCGCTAGGGTGGCTTTATATCCGGTAATCGTCAGCGCCACTATCTTAGTACTTGAAGTATGGCTAGGACTTTTACCGTATACCTGCCTTGTAGGCCTGGTCTTCTTTCCCATTGCTGTGTGGAAAGTCTATGAAGCCAGATATAGGTATGAGGAAGGGAGGAGGCTTGTACCTTGCATTAAGGCTTCCTTCCTACACTTGTTTGGAGTAAAGGCGCTTTTAGCCTTGGGTTTCTTAATTACAATTCTATTGAACTAATTAAAAATCATATTTATGGTAGATGTTTAGGAATAACGTATAAGTATGTCGTAGAGGCTTAGTTAACAAGGCTAGCTTATAGGCCTTGGTGATCTTATGACTTATAACCCACCGATTGAAAAAGTACTCCAAGGACTCAGAAGCGGCAAGATCATTGGCGAAACCAAGATAACCATGGAGTGCCTCGACGCCATAGCTTCCTCCACTGTCTACATGAAAGCTAAGCGCCCTGAAGACTTTGAACATGAAATAACAGAGTACTTAGCCCTCTTCCTTAAGGAAAGACCTAGGTTAATATTGTTAGCTAATGCTTCTCGTTATCTGATTAACGAGGTTAGGCAGGGCATAGACAAAGGCCTCAGCGTTACAGAGCTCAAGAAACTGGTAACTTTGAAAGCTATGGAGTTTAACAAGTCCATGAGGTCAGCCATAGATAAGATAGGCGAGGTAGGGGCCAGGTATATTGAGGACGGAGACGTCATCTTAACCCACGGTGCGAGTACCACAGTATTATCTATACTCGCGAAAGCCAAGGAAGAAGGCAAGAAAATACAAGTGATGGTTACTGAAGCGAGGCCAGATTTCCAAGGAAGAATTTTAGCTATGGCCCTAGCTGATCTAGGCCTACCCACCACCCTGATCATAGATTCTGCTCACTATTACTACATCAGAAGAGTACATAAGGTGGTATTAGGAGCCACTGCCATCTGTCCTAACGGTTGCATAGTAGGCAAGGTGGGTACGGGAGCCGTAGCCTTAGCAGCAAGGGAACATAGAGTTAAGGTTTATGTGGCTGCCAATACCCAGAAGATCACAGCTGAAGTAGCCTTTGCCGAGGAAGCTAGCTATGAAAGAGGCGACCCTTCATGGGTACTGCCTCAAGAAGAGATACAGAGACTTGGCATCTTCGTGGCTAACCCTACATACGACGTAACTCCTCCTGAATACATTGACCTTATAATAACCGAAAAGGGCGCTGTTCCTCCACAAGGTGTCATATTGATAGCTAAGGAAATTTATGGTTGGCCTCTAGTCACTTTTAAACACACTGACTTCTTCGAGTACATAACTTAAGGGAGGAAGCTCTTCACGTCGGAGACGGTAGACGCTCTAAAGGAAATTTTCAGGGAAGTTATGCTATCTATCCTGACGTGTGAGGATGAAATAATCCTTGAATTAAGAGAGCCAAGATTAAAAGACTTGGTTAGGAAGAATTTCGAAAAGTTAAGGTCGCAGCTAGCCAAGGTGTATGTAAAGAAGTTAAGAGAAGGTTACGAAAGAGAGTTGAAGGCCTTCAGCGAGAGGCTTGACCTTGAGTTCATGCCAAGCAGGCTCATCCCAAAACCCCCTAGAGGACGCGATAAGGCAAAAACCTGGATTGAGCAGATAAACCACATACTCGAGAACTACGAAGGCTCCCTCAGGGAGTTGAAGAAGAGAGCTGACCAGAGGAGAGCCTTTAAACTTTAAGTGTGGCCATTAAGCAAGGAAGGGTGAAAGAAAGGTTCGAATACTCATGGTCACAGTACGTAAAGCCACCTTAGAGGATATAGACAAGCTTAAGATATCGTCAGGGTTTACTAGGTGGATTTCCTCTCACGATGAAAAGGGAAAGGCAGAGCTTAAACAGCTGCTTAGAGATAGGCTTAGAGAAGGTTTAGACGTGTGGTTGGCTGTCGAGAACGACGAAGTAGTAGGCTTCGCTATAATATCAGACTGGCCAGCTCTTCCGGGAGCTAAGGCAATAGAAGCTATCGAGGTTGCTAGGCCTTATAGAGGTAAAGGAGTAGGATCCGCATTACTAAGCAGTATAACAAGTGAGCTAGACACCATTATAGCTCTCATGCCATCACCTGAAGAAGGTTATGAAAAGGAGTTGGAGAAGTTCTATGAACGGTTCGGCTTCAAATATATAACTGAAGACTACATGGTACGTATCCCTGAAAGTCCTGAAAGTGGATACAAGCTTAGAAGATGGATAGACCAAATAGATAGACTTCTAGAGATTTATCAAGTGCTCTTGAAGGAGATGAAGATAAGACACGACATGATCTATGAGAAGCTGCCTAGGATGGCTGAAGAAAAGAAAGAAGAAGACAGCACTTAAAGCTATGAACCTACATAGACACTATTAAAGCTTATAAATCCTTTCAATAATCCAATGTGTTGGGTGAGGCTATGCCGTATAAGGCTAAACTTGTTATAAAGGCACCGCTTGAAGGAGATCAAGGCATCGCAAGGCTAGATAAAAAGACCATGGATTACCTCGGGGTAAAGAAAGGTGATAAAATAGAGATAACTGCCAGCTTTTGGTCCGTTAGAGGAACCTACACCATAGCCACTGTGGATGAACTCCCTCCCGAGGATGAAGGACAAGGAATCATAAGGTTAGCTAAAGATAGGCTTCTAGACGGTAACTTTAGAGTTGGTGATAAGGTCATAGTTACAAGGGCTTAAGGAGAAACGAAGAAACTGGATATCTAAACAACAAAAAATGCATTACCTGTTTTTAGCCTACCACTGGTAGCTGTCCAGCAACTAGGAAGCAGTATCTCATAAAGGCTCCTCCGATTAGTACGCATAGCGCAGCGACTATCATCAACGGAGCGTAAAGCCTTATGAAGGCAGCCGTCCTGCCTTTCCACGCTAATAGCACTACTAGCATGATAGGTATTATTAAGCCGAGGAATATGAAGCCTCCCCAGAATAGAGGAGCTAGTTCCCCGAAGGCCAGTATGGCTGCAGATTCGCGTGCAATTTCTGATGGGTTGTTGAACATGATGTATAAGTATAGCATAGCAGCGCCCAGCTCTATGAGTAACATGTAGCCGTCGGCTACGTCGAGCCTATGCATCATTTCTACGAAGAGCTTCTTGGATTCCTCGGTAACCTGCACTAAACGAAGAATAGCTATGCATAGGCCTATGGCCATTAAAGCTGTGGACACGCCGGAAACATAGAACAACACAGTTATCAACGGAGTCTCCCAGAAAGGCTGTGCCCATGCTATACCTAACACGAAACCTGTGTAGCCAGCTAGGCCTGAGCCAAGTATGAATAGCAGTAGCTCGAAGAACTTCCTTGGCTTAACGTACACGGACCACGGTAAGAACGACTTCAACCACGGTAGAGAGTCTGGCGGCAGGAAGGTGGCATAAATTAGCCCTATCGGTAGTATCGAAGATATTACGCAGGTGCCGAAGGTTATCATAGATATGGGGTTACTATACATGTATAGCAGTCGTTCAGGATGTCCAGCGTGGAGAGCAAGGAAGGTGCCGCATAAGGCTGTTGCTATCAGTCCTATATAGGCACCGAACTTCATAATATCCCTGAATTCCTCGCCTGAAATGAAGCTAGTGACTGCAGCTACTATGAAGGAGCCTCCGCCCAGTCCTCCAAAGTAGAGAGCTAAAGCGATAGTTAAGCCCCAAGGTAGTTCCTCCGATAAAAGCTCGATCATCTCGATCAACCCCTCGGGATCTCCTTAACCTTAGCTTTAATTATTCTAGATCTGCGCCACAGTGCGAAGCTCAAGAATATAAGCGCTGCGCCTCCGAAGGTGGCTAGGCCTCCACGTTCTAAGAATAGCTTCGGGTAGGCCTCTGGTGCAGGTACCCTCATCTCAGGTTCAGGCAAGCCTAGCTCTTCGAACGGTACATCTGAGACGAAGATCACGTTGGTACCATGCTCCTCACCGGCCCCCCAGACGTAAGCTTCCCTACCTTCAGCTCTAAGCTCATCGCATCTTGCATAAGCCTTAGCAACCATTTCATCGCGAGTGCCAAAGTCAAGCGCACCCACGGGACATACGCTTACGCATGCAGGATATAGGCCCTGTTCGAGCCTATCAAGGCAGAACCAGCACTTAACTGGAACACCCCATCCTTCACCTTCATAGAACACCCTGGCCTTATAAGGACAAGCTATAACGCAGTACTGGCAGCCGAAACATCGGTCATAGTCAGTTAGGTTTATCCCCTTATATTGGTAGATGGCATTTGTAGGACAGACGTATAGACACGGCGGCTCAACACAATGCATACATGATCTTCGCTGAAACACTCCTCTACCATCCTGGTGTCTAAGCTCAGGGTGGGGAACTATGACTAGGAAGTGATGTTCATCGATCTTAGGTTCCTCCGGAGGTTCCTGAGGGCCAATCCTGTCCTCCAAGAGGAAAGGAAAACGTCCACCTAATCTTCCATTCCATAACCTGCATGCCACTACACAGGCATTGCACCCTATACACTTTGTGTTATCGTATAGCATAGCATACGTCTCCGAGGCGCTAGAGGTTCCTGAGCTAGACATTTGAGGAGAGGAAAGGCCCATGAATGAAGCCGCGACACCCCCACCGAATACTTTAAGGAAATCTCTTCTCGTTAGCCTCCTTTCCACATTAGTCATTGTTCCAGCCTCCAACAGGAAGCCTCATGCTAGCGCGACAGTGGTCGTTGATTGGCTTTAATAAGTGTTTCGGACAGCCAAATAAGGTAGCTCTCTTAGAGTATTGAAGCCTGCAATGCTATCTATTGGTTACGTTTTTAGCTCGTTGAGCAAGAGTTTAACGGCCTTAGGTATAGCGGCCTCAACCTCAGGAGAGAGACCCTCCCCTAATTCCACTACCTTAGGCTCTATGCCCACTATAACCACTTCTCGTGGAAGCTTCCCTGTATGTTTAGCTATCTTCAAGGCAGTTATAGCGTCAATCTCGTGCATTGAAGTCGGGCTAGAAGTCTCGAAAAGCCCTTCCTCGAAACTAAGACGATAGATCGTCCCAGGAGGACCCTTCAGCTCTACTGCATCCACCAAAATGACTTTATCAAAACCTTCAATTAAAGAAATTAAAAAAAGTCCAGGAGTTCCAGCTTCGTAAACCTCCACATTAGGTGGCAAGGCTTGTTTTTTAAGCTCCTTAACCACCTTTACGCCTACACCTTCATCAGCCATCAGCGTGTTGCCTAAGCCTATCACAGCTGTCTTTTTCGACAATCTTTACTCGCTATGGTAAGAGTGGTGTAACAGGTACTCTTAAGGCTTCACCTTTAGGCGTTATTAGGTGTATGGCGCAGGCTAAGCAGGGATCGAACGACCTAACGATCCTAACCGCGTTAATCACGTCATAATGCCCTGCTTCCTCGTCGTAGGGTACTGGGGTACCGATCAGGGCGGTCTCAATGGGTCCCTTCTTCCCGTTGACGTCGCGCGGAGAGGCGTTCCAAGTGGTAGGTACCACGCATTGATACGCCGCGGTCTTTCCATCTCTTATCCTGATGTAGTGTAGTAGCGCGCCTCTGGGTGGCTCCCAGGTCCCGAAGCCTTCTCCATCTCTCAGCTCGAAGTCGGTGTCATATACTGGCTGTCCTGGCTTTACGCTTAGAATCCAGTCTAATATGTTCTCAGCGTAGAGTTTAGCCTCTTCCAGCCTTGCTAATACTCTGTCGAGTAGTGAGGCTCCTTGGTTTGAGATAGGGGTGTATTTGTTGTTGACTAGCATTCTGGCTAAGGGGCCTACTTCACAGGGCTCGCCCATATATCTTGGAGCTTTAATCCATGAGTAAGCTCCGGATTTACCATAATAAGGCTCCGGCGGAGGCTCCTGCGAGGGCTTACCACCGCTGCTGTCCGTGTACCAGGAGTACTTGACCTGTTCTTCGATTTCGTTTAAGTCAATGCTATACCTGTCGCCGTTTATGATGACGCCGCCATCTAGGAACTTTGCGTAATTGTTCTCCGGAACTGGACAGACGCCGTAGGCAAGGAAGTTTTTGACGCCTACGCCTATATTGGTGATCGCCTCAACGACGTCCGGGTGCTCGTCTAAGAGGTGGGGTACGAAGGTGCCCCATACATAGTTGTAGACCTCCTCTATGATGTTCTTAACTTCTCTCATCTTAGCGTACGCTAACGCCAAGTCAGCTGGGCTGGGCGTAACTGTTACTCCACCAGGCAAGGCTGTCATGTGGTGGGGAACCTTGCCGCCAAAGATAGCCATGGCCTCGTGGCAAAGCTTCTGTACAGGCAGGATGACATTATGGAGTAGGCTGTAGTACCTGTTTATGTCGATCTCTAAGCATGGAGCCGAGGAAGTAGCTGTTTCAGTAGAGGTAGGAGGAGCCCATGGTGGCTGACGTAAGCCGGGACAGTATTTACCGGCTAGGCCGTAGACCGCATAGTCAGGGCCAGCTAGGACTGTTAGGTGAGCGGCGTGATCCCATATCTCCTGAATACCTTCGATGATGTTCCTTATCCTGATTGCGTTGTCAGGAGGGTGGTAATCTTCACCCATACAGGCATGTTCGATGGCAAGGATTGATGTTTGGCGATGGACGCCGTGGCACACGCCGCATATACGTGAGAGTATTATCGGGGCGTCTCTCGGGTCTCTATTGAGGACCACTCGCTCTAAGCCTCTCCATAGCATGCCCATGGACCATGCATCCACGACCTGGCCGTCCTCTACCATTAATTTAATGGCCATGTGTCCTTCGATCCTACTCATAGGATCTATTACGACCTCAGGCATTCTCATTCACCTCCTTCTTCCTGCTTTCCTTGTGCTGAACACGACCTTTCAAGAGGACGGTGGCTGCTCCTAGGCCCATGGCTGCTAGAGCTATTTTATCTATGGCAGTTAGCGCGAATGCTCGTCCCGTTGAGGCCACTGTGTCCCTGTATGATAGGGTCTTGAGATCCACGGTGAAGGGGGCGCTGAATACCTTTGGCTCCCCTACGTTAGGGTTGGCTAAGTGTTCATAGAAGCCCTTGGGGTTAGCTTCTTTGCCCGGGAAGTCTGGGTTTACGCACCCGATGCAGGGTGCATTGGCAGAGATGCAGAAGTTCGTGCCATTGTTCCAAAGCCTAATGGGGCAGTCTGCCTTGGTTACGGGTCCGCGGCATCCGATCCTCCATAGACACTTAGTCTCCCAGTCGCCGGGATGTTCAGCTATCTCAAGGTTATCGAAGTATTGCCTCCTTGGGCATAGGTTATGGATGTAGTCTGGGTAGAACCAGCTTGGCCTATTATACTCATCGAGACTATCTAATACCCAGTCAGCGTGGCCAAGCGCTACCAGCGCTATTGTTAGTAGCATCCAGTCTGGATGAGGCGGGCAGCCTGAAATATTTATGACGGGTGTGGTGATCCCTTTTTCATCGAAGAAGTCCTTGAGGCCACGGCAACCAGTAGGGTTGGGGTACCCTGCAGGTATGCCGCCGAAAGCAGCGCAGGTACCAAAGGCAAGGGCTACGCTTGCCTTACTGCCGAGCTCCTCCATCCACTCCTCAAGGGTAACTGGTTGCCCTTCCTTCTCGCCTACCATGCAGTAGTTGCCTTGAGGAATGGCTCCTTCAAGTATTAAAACTCCTCCTTCAGGAAACTCCTCTAACTTCTTGAGGGCTCCTTCAGGGTCGTGTTGAGGCTCTACCATAATGGTTGGGTGGAAGCTTAGGTTAAGCCTAAACCATGTTAGAGCTTCAACGAGGTCAGGGTCGCTGCTCTGTATGAGAGAGATCGTACAGCCTGTACAGCCTGCGCCTTGCACCCAGGCTACCGGTATCTCGCCACTAGCTGCGGATTCAAGCGCTTGGACAATCTCTGGTTTATACAGTTCTATGGCAGCCGCTGCACCAAGTAAGGTCACTGTTTTGAGGAACTCGCGCCTAGACAGCCTCATGTTCGATCGTTTTACTAGGGCCAATACCTACTTTAATAAGCGTTTCGCAAAAACGAAGGAGAATTGGAGGTTCATGTTGATGACTGGTTAAGGTCCATGACGAAGGGCGCTATGTCGTACCCGTCATCTATAACTGTAGAAATTAATGATCAATGAAGTGATCCATAGATCACCTAAAGTAAACGTGATTCTATGGAGATAAACTCTTTTAGTAGAAGAGCTGCTCCCTTGAAAAAGTCGCATCTACTAAATTCATGGACCCTCTTGTAAAATGAAGAGACCCATCTAGCAAGGTGTTCTTTTATAAAAGTTCTAGCATTCTCTACGCAGTCTTCAAGTTCCTTTATCGTTGATGTTTCCGGCAACTCGAGGCATTTGCGGATTGAAAGAGAGACAAACTCTAGCTCAACAGCGATGTGATCTGGCAGGTCCTTAAAGTTGTCTGATAACTTAAAGCCAGAGCTCAGGTAAGACCTAAGAACCTCCTTCGTCGACTGCTGCATCACATAGCCGCCGTTCACGTAGAACGATTCGTATGGAGGACAAGGAACATGTTTCGAGTCAATAAAAATTCTAGTATATTCAACAGCTAGGGCTTTCCAGACTTCCTCAATATCCTTGTCCTTGTACTTCTTTATATAGTTCTTGACGAGGTTTATCCCATCCTTCAGAGAGGAATATTCTTCACCGAGACTATCTACAGACTCTTCGAGAACTTTGATTACTTCTCCTTTAACCAAAGCCCTTGTAAAGTTTACATCAGGATAATGAAAACATAGAGCAAGAATTGCGTAAAGGTTTGCGCGTGCTGCCAAAAAATGTTTTAAGTTTATCATAGAAAATATGCAAGCTCCTTTATGCTCTGTACACTTTGACGCAGACATCACTCATAGGTGCAGCGCCTGTTGGATCCTTCCTGGCCAACAGTTCGTCTATGGTCTGGTCGGGGATTAGGTCTCCGTCATTAGCGCCCCATCCATAAGCTAAGCTGAGCTGTCTAGACCAGTGGCCAAAACCATGAGCTACACATACACAGTCACGCCTGATACCTGCGTAACGTAGTGCTTTGAGCTTAATCCTGCCGTACCTCGATTCCACGTAGACCCACTCATCATCCTCTATCCCTAACCTGGCTGCCTCATCGGGATGTATTAATACATGGTTCTCCGGGCAAATTTCATGTAACCATGGTATGTTCGTAGTCTTACCATGCCTATGGACTGCTGGGCGAGTTACCAGCAGGTAGTAGGGGTACTCTAATGTTGGGGTCTCCCGCTTAGGTTCCCAGGACGGTAGAGGGTCGTAACCATGGGCAGCAAAGTTTTCACAGTATATCTGTATCTTTAGTCCTCCGCTTGTAAGTGCTTGAAGCTTTTCGAGAGGTACGAACTCACCGCTACTAACGAGTCCGTTGGTCGCTTTTTGGACGAGCTCTTCAAAGGAGTTAGCTAACCCTGTCCCCCTAACTTGCTCATTCAATAGCTCATCAGGTGTAAAGTCGAAATACTCTGGTGCTAGTCTCTTGCCTAGTTCAATGCATATCCAGCCAAGGCTCCTGACCTCATACATAGGCTTTATAACCTGTTCCCGGATGGCAAGCTGAGGGTGAAGACCATTATACGTGCGCGACGAGATTCCTTTAACCTCCCAATAAGTGGCCTCAGGCAATACGACGTCAGCCAGCATGGCCATCTCGCTAGGTATTATGTCTATCACTGCGATGAATTCGAGCTTCTTGAAGGCTTCGATGATCTTATTAGGGTTCGGGAAGGAGAGGACGTTGTATCCTCTTATCAATGCAGCTTTCACTGGGTATGGCTGATCGTTTAGGATCCCATTAGCAAGAGTAGAGAATA
Organism: Thermoprotei archaeon; assembly: GCA_003649615.1. Taxonomy (GTDB): domain Archaea; phylum Thermoproteota; class Methanomethylicia; order Nezhaarchaeales; family B40-G2; genus B40-G2. Next base: position 60,608 of record QMSI01000001.1, read on the forward strand.
TTCCATGGTTAAGGGGATTGAGTAGAGGGAGTTTATCCTTGCCGTCTATCTTTTCGGTCACTGTAGGAGTAGGTGGAGGTTGATAGAGCTGATTTACGTTGCGCATCGGGAAGGTTCTCGGGTAAACTATCCCTCCGGTGTTATCAATACTTCCCACAAGAGCATTTAGTATTACTATAGCATGGGAGAGGCGCCAACTATTAGTGTAGGAAGGACCTGCGGGGTCCCTCTTATGGGTTAAAGCTACCGACGGCTTAGTAGTAGCAAACTCAGTGGCTATTCTCCTAATGGTCTCTGCAGGTACCTCGGTTATGGACTCAGCCCACTCTGGCGTGTATTGGGCCACCCATGACCTTATCTCATTTTCGTAAGCTGGGAAGTTCGTGTAGGAAGTTACGTATTCCTCGTCGTATAGGTTATCGTTTATTATCACGTTGATCATGGCCAAGGCAAAGGCGAGGTCTGTGCCTGGCTTGATAGAGATCCATTCATCAGCCTTAGAGGCCGTTGGTGTATACATTGGGTTAAGAACCACCACTTTAGCTCCTTCATCCTTTGCCCTTATGAAACGATGAGAATAGACTATCTTCCCTTTAGCTGGCTGATCCCAACCAAAGCATAAGATATACCGTGAGTTTTCCAGGTCGCAGCAGAAAGTGGGAATGAACATCGTATACTTCCTGACTAAGACGTTCGTGATAACACAGGTATCCAGGTGATTAATGTAGTTAGGGCTTCCTACTGCACGTGCTAATCTCATCATCCAGGCCATGCTTTCGCCGGGATGCGCCATGAATATTATAGCTTGCCCACCATAGGTTTCTTTAATCTCGTTGAATTTATTGGCTATGAGGTCTAGCGCCTCATCCCAGGTTATTCTCACCCAGCCAGGATCAACATCTATGCCTTTCTCTGGGTTTGTTCTCTTCATGGGGTACTTGAGCCTATCAGGGTCATAAGCATACTGGATGCCTGCATTTCCCTTAGCACAAAGCTTGCCTTGGCTCTGCAAGTCATCAGGGTTACCCTCTAAATCCCTTATGAAATAGTCCCCTTCAACATACGCCTTTAAGGCACACGAAGAGCCACAGATACCGCAGACTCCGTAACGAAGAGAGGAACTGAACATCTTTTCATAGTAGTAGTTTCCTGCCTCTGCACTGATGGGCTCTAGAGCCTTAGGAGCTAAGCCCAATAGCAGACCAGACGCCGCAAGCTTCAAAAAGTTACGCCTACTCAATCGGAGCGACATTGCAGCTCTGTTGGCTCAGCGTAAGTTAAGGATATTTAAGCTTTTATGAAGCTTGATGGTCTTAGAACTAGACCAGCATAAATCTTAAATACCGAGTCAAGTAAAGGGGGTCCGATGTAACCCCTTGGGGGTTAAAAGAGCTTGGTTAATGCAATCCTGTATGATGCCTCAAAGTGTATAGGTTGCAGAGCTTGTCAGGTTGCGTGTAAGAGATGGAATGAGCTCGAGGCCGAGTATACTGAAGGCTCAGACTACAAGAACACGCAGGAACTCACTGCGAGTACATGGAATGTCATTAAATACGTGGGTATCGAGGGAGACGAAGGCTTCAAACTTCACTTCGTGTCATTTCGGTGTATGCATTGCCTAGATCCTGTATGTGTTGCAATCTGCCCTGTTAGGGCAATAGAGAGAGATCCCGAAACAGGAGCAGTAGTGACACATTCTGAGCGGTGTGTAGGATGTTTAATGTGTGTTAATGTATGTCCTTTCCACGTACCAAAGTTTGAGCGAGGAGTTGGTACGCGGAAATGCACTATGTGTATTGATAGACAGTCTGTAGGCTATGAGCCTGCATGCGTCCATACATGTCCAACAGGAGCTTTAATGTTCGGGGAAAGAGAAGAAATCGTTCGCACAGCACAGGCGAGAGCAAATGAGATAGGCGGCTACCTATATGGGCTCGAGGAAGCTGGTGGGACCTGTGTTATAATGGTGTTAACGGCCCCACCGGAGCAATTAGGTCTACCTAACGTTGAGAAAAGGTCATACGCAGAGGTTGAAGCAGTCCGAGAAGTTTCTGAAGTTGCATCGGTTATCCATGAAACAAGCGAAATGTCGAAGTCAAGCGGAGGGCTTCTCTTAGCTGCAGGGTTGGCTGTTGTTGGAGGGCTAGTAGCCTTTAAAACAAAGAGAAAACAAGCATTGAAGGCTACCAAGAATGAAGGATAGCTTACAACATCTTTTTCTGAGATAAACCAAAGTGAAACTATGGGAGCTAATGCTCGTTCATCGCGAATTTTCCATGGTGAGGTTTAGTTAACTTCTACACTTACCAACGGATCAATTAACGAGAAAGACTCCACGTCCACTAGCCCCCTATCGGTCAACTTCAGCTTAGGGATGACTGGTAAAGATATGAACGAAAGGGTTTGAAGAGGTGAAGTCAACCTACAGCCTAAACGTTCTAGGGCTTCCTGTACTCTTGAAAAGGCTTCAGCCACTTTTAAAGGTGCATCATAACTCATCAAACCAGCCACCTCCAACTTGACCTCAGCCTCGACCCTCCCATCAACCGCAACAGCATAACCTCCCTGCATATCCACGACCTTGTTCACAGCAAGAGCCATGTCGGTCCATGAAGCACCCACCACTACTATGTTGTGTGAGTCGTGAGCATAAGAGGAGGCTATAGCACCCTTCTTCAAACTAAATCCTGACACGAAGCCTAGACCAACTCTACCCGATTTTCCATGTCTCTCCACTACCGCTGCTTGTAAAACATCACGATAAGGGTCAGGTTTTACAAGGCCCTCCTTCACTTCTAATGTAGTTGTCGAAGCCTCTGTGACTAAACTACCGTCTTTCACGACCATTACCCTAACAACCGCGACACCTTTACTTATAGGCGCCTTGACAGCGAAGATATGAGGATCAAGGAGTGGAGGAAGCTTCACTGTTACATGGAAGCTTTCAGGATATCTATACCCACCAAGCTTGACCTGCATCTTACTATCTGCGGCTATAGTCACGCCGTTAACTATGGTGTAGCGCACTTTTACCTTCTCCAAGTCCTCTATCAGCACCACGTCAGCCTTCCAGCCTGGAGCTACTAGGCCTGCCTGCCTTTCTAAAGCAAAGTAGGTAGACGGGTTTAGAGTGACCATCCTAATAGCTTCAAGAGGCTCTAAACCAAGCTTCACTGCCTTCCTCAACACCACGTCTAAGTGTCCTTGGATAAGGTCTCTCGGCTCTACGTCGTCAGTCACTATCATAATCCTTCGTAGATCTAGGCCTTGCCTAAGTATTTCCCGTAGAATAGGTTCAAGGTTCTTGGAGCTTGAGCCTTCCCTCACCATCACCCACATCCCCTGCCTAAGCTTCTCCACCGCTTCTTCACCATCGAGAGATTCATGGTCAGACCTAGGCCCAGCCACTATGTAGGCAGAGAGCTTTCTTCCACGTAAGCCAGGGCAGTGTCCGTCCACGAGCTTGCCTTTGCTAATAGCTAGCTCAATCTTCCCTAGTACTCCCCTATCCCTTGTTAAGACACCTGGATAGTTCATGACTTCAGCTAAGCCTAAAACCTCTTCATGGTCTAAAAGATGTCCCACCTCCCTAAGCCCTAGCTCCGCGCCTGAAGTTTCTAGGCCAGGCGCAGAAGGCACACAGCTAGGGGTCATGAAGTAAGCCTTAAAGAGGAGCTGTCGAGCCTCATTTATCATCGCTTGTACACCTTCAACGCCTAGGACGTTAGCCATCTCGTGAGGATCTATTACAGCAGAGGTGGTTCCGTGAGGTAGTACGGCCTCGGCAAAGCCTGTCAAGGTTAAGTGAGAGCTCTCTACATGTACATGACCGTCTATAAAGCCAGGAGCCGCATATAAGCCATGAGCTTCTATAACCTCTGTGTTATTTCCCTCAAGCTCCTTAACGTCTCCTACGCCCACCACTACCTCGCCTTTTATGGCTATCGAGGCTTCATAAATCTCGCCCGTGGCTACATTTACTAGCTTACAGTCTTCGATTATTAGGTCAGCTTTCTCGAGGCCTAGAGAAGCCTTAAGTGCCTCCTCAAGCAAGGCGCATGGCCCCGTTAAATCTAAATTGTCCTCCTACTTTAAGCATGGGGACAGGCCATGCTTAAAGCCCAACGTAAGCGAACCGACTACACCAGGTGGTTTAGGGACGTCACTTTGATGGCTGAGGTCTACGACTACCGAGTATTAGTTAAGGGCTGCGGTGTATGGCCAGGCTACGGTTTTAAGCTAAGGAACAACGTATTAAACATCATAAAGTCCCTCCTAGACGCGACGGGACATGAAGAGTGTCTTTTCCCCTTGCTCATCCCTCAAAGCCTCTTAGCCAAGGAAGGAGAGCACATAAGGAGCTTTGAGAAGGAGGTATTCTGGGTCACTAAAGGAGGAGAAACGGAGCTCGAAGAAAAGCTGGCGCTTAGGCCAACTAGCGAGACTGTGATCATGCCCATGTTTAAGCTCTGGATACAGTCTCACACAGACCTACCCAAGAAAGTGTACCAGGTCGTAAGCGTTTTTAGGTACGAGACTAAGGCCACCCACCCCATGATAAGAGTACGCGAGGTAACCATGTTTAAGGAGGCCCATACAGCTCACGCCACGTACGAGGATGCAGAGCGTCAGGTAAAGGAGGCTATCGAGATCTATAGGAAGTTTTTCGACGAGTTGAGCATCCCCTACGTCATTTCGAAGAGGCCTGTATGGGATAAGTTCGCTGGAGCAGTATACACCATCTCTTTCGACACCCTCATGCCTGAGGGAAGGACCCTTCAAATAGGGACTGTGCATAATCTAGGACAAAACTTCTCAAAGCCTTTCGAGGTGGAGTTCCTTAAACCCGATGGAAGTAGAGACTACGTCTACACCACCAGCTACGGTGTATCTGAAAGAGTGATAGCTGCGTTGATCTCCATCCATGGAGACGACCACGGCCTTCTGCTACCACCTAAAGTAGCTCCTATACAGGTGGTTATAGTTCCCATCCCTTATAAAGGCAAAGAACGGGAAGTCTATGAAGCTTCAAGGAAGCTCTACGAAACGCTAAAGGAAGTAGGGGTGCGAGTGAAGCTTGACGATAGAGACGACGTGACACCTGGAGAAAAGTTCTACTTCTGGGAGCTAAAGGGGGTTCCCGTAAGGGTTGAGATAGGACCTAAAGACCTAGAGGGTGGAACAGTAACTCTCTCGAGGAGGGATACCTTAGAAAGGACGAGGCACCCTGTGGAAGAGTTGGAAGTGAAGGTTAAAGAGCTATTCAAGGAAATAGAAAGAAGTCTAAGCGAACGTTCATGGAGGGAGTTTAGAGAACACCTCATCTACGTGAACACGCTTGAGGAAGCAAAGGAGCTCGTAGCTAAGCAGGAAGGGATCATCCACGTAGCTTGGTGTGGTTCAGATGATTGCGGACTTAAACTAGAGAGCGAAGTCCAAGGAAGGGTGCTGGGAACACCCCTAGACGAGAAGGTTGAAGGCAAATGTGTAGTATGCGGTGAAAACGCTTCCTACTATGTGAGGCTCGCTAAGACTTATTAGAGCTATGGAAAGCTTAGATCTCTCGCTCCACCATAATTTCAGCTATTCTCTCCAATACTTCCCTGGCAGGGGATGAGCTGAACCTTCTCAGCTCCATCTTAGCCTTCTCTACTAAGCTACGAGATAGACGCTGGATACGTTCTACGTTGTCAAGAGACGATAGACGGAGCGCTAAATCTTCACCCTTCTCAGCATCAAGCACGTCATCCCTTAATTGATAAGCTATGCCTACGAGTAAACCATACTTCGTTAAAGCCTTAACCACTTCGCTCCGCCTACCCTTAGTAGCGATGAGGCCGCCTAATTTCGCCGAGGCCCTAAAAAGGGGGGCTGTCTTCAACCTGACCACCTTTAAGTAGTACCTCCACCCAGCTTTCCCGCTGTTTAGAAGCTCATTTTCAAGAAGCTCGCCTTCGCACATCTCCATCACGGATCTAGATAACTCGTTAGCTATAGCCCTCATCAAGAGAGATCTCTTATACCTTGAAAGGAAGTTGAGGGATAAACCTAACACGAAGTCTGCACTCAGCATGCTAAGCACAGGGCCAAACTTTAGGTAGAAGGGTTCTAATCCTCTCCTCGAGGTCTCCTTATCGATGATATCGTCGTGAATGAGCGACTCACAGTGTAACAACTCCACGGCTATAGCTGCAGGGTAAGGGTCTAAGGGAGGAGGACCTAAGATCTCCGAGGCAAAGAGAAGGATAAGCGGCCTAATTCTCTTACCTCCCCTTACAGCGTAAACCAAGGGGTCGTAAAAGGAGGTCGGAGTTAATTTTCGAAGCTCCTCCAGCATTCTATGCTCGAAAACTTCAAGCCTCTCTGAAGCTAACTCGCCTAGACGTTCTCCTAGGAGCTCGCTAAGATACATGTCCCCATCCTTCCCTACTTAGGTTGGCATAGTTAACCTCCGACACACCTTTATATGGGTTAGTGGCATCCTTGAGGTGGGCCTGGCTATGCTTGGAGGGCTTGAAATAATAGTAGTGTTTTTCATAGCTTTGTTGCTCTTCGGGCCGAAGAAGATACCTGAAATAGCCAGAACCCTCGGTGAAGCAGTTAGAGAGTTTAGGAAAGCTTCAAACCCTATCCCAGTTGAGGCAAAAACGGTCAGGAAGGACGATGAGCTGCTTACCAAAGTAGCCAAAGAGCTAGGAGTAGAGGTCGAAGGTAAGGGTAGAGAAGAACTTGCCAAGGCAATCATAGAAAAAGCTAGACGTAAAATAGGGGAGAAAAGCTAAAAGCGAGAGAGTTTTGTAGCTTCATGGCAAAGGTGGGCTAATTGACCTTTACCATAGATCTAGGCTTCCTCCCAACTTTCGGAGGCTATGAATGGTTAATCATATTTCTAATCATACTAATACTGTTTGGAGCTAAGAAACTACCAGAACTAGCAAGAGGGATGGGAGAAGCAGTTAGAGAGTTTAGGAAAGCTTCAAGGGAGGAGCAGGAGAAGATCCTAAAAGAAGCTGATGAGGACAAGGTAACTCGTCTGGCCAAAGCGCTAAACATATCCACCGAAGGTAAAAGCAGAGAAGAACTGGTCAAAGAGATCATAGATCTTCTAAATAAGGAAAAGGAAAAGCAGTAGGCATAGCTCACTATGAGTAATGAGGAGCTAGAAGAAGGGAAAAGGTTCCAGGAACACCTAGAGGAGCTGCTCATACGGGCTAGAAGAGCGCTTATAGCCATTGTCATAGGGATGGCTATCGCATCAATAATCCCAGCACGCATCAACCCAAGCTATGAAACTTTAGTCTCCTATCTCATACAGAAGATCGAAGTAGACCTACTTCCAGAGGGTGTCGTATTAATGGCCAGTTCCTGGACAGGCGTCATCATGACCTATTTTTACCTGTCCTTCCTCATAGGTTTCCTCATGGCTTCGCCCGTGGTATCCTATGAAATATACAAGTATGTTGCCCCAGCCCTATATCCCCATGAAAAAAGGCACTTAACATGGTTTACGGCTTCCTTCACAGGGCTCTTTGTACTGGGTGTGCTCTTCGCTTACTTCCTTCTCCTACCTTGGACCTACAAGTTTCTAATAAGGTTCGCCTATATGGTAGGTGCTAGTCCCTTCTTCTCGGTCGACGACTTCCTCTCCTTCACCGTCATAGTGATGCTAGCTGTAGGGCTTACCTTTACCTTCCCGGTCATCACAACCCTACTTGTTAAGGTAGGCGTAATAACTCCTGAAGCTTTAACCTCCCATTGGAGAGAGACGGTGCTAGCTATTTTCATAATATCGGCCTTAATCACCCCTGACGTTTCCGGCTTTACCATGATAATGCTGGCTGCACCCATCATAGCACTATACTGCCTAGCCGTAGCAGTAGCTAAGATTATCTATAAAGGTGAGGCTAAAACGGCTGAAAAACAACCTTCTCAAGCATAGCTGAAGCGCGCACCTCTACCTCACGCTTAGAGCCAAACCTTGAAGGACCTAATCCTTCCACTACGAAGGAGGCAGCCGAGGCAGCTACGCAAGCTGCCCACTTAATATCTTCACCTCTACTCAAGTAATTGGCTAATACACCGGCATAGACATCGCCAGCTCCTGTAGGATCTAAAGCCGCAGTCTTAAAGGCAGGTACTCTTAGGAAACCCCCTTGGTAGGCTACCATGGATCCTTCATGACCCATGGTAGCAACCGCCACGCCTCCACCTAACTTTAAAGCTCTGGAAAGAGCTTGCTTCAGGTTACTAGCACCCAGCTCGATCATCATTTCTTCGCTTGAACCACAAATTAAGTTAAACCTACCTAGGAGGGGGAGGAGCCTATCTTCAGTCCTCAGCTCCACGTATCCATTAGGTCTAAAGCTCCTAAGAAAACCCTGTAGGCTAAGCGTCTTGTATAAGTCAAGGCAACTCACCTTCTCAAGAGTCTTTAAATCCACTTCTCCCGCCACAGTGCCTATGAAAATAGCCTCAGCCTCATTCAAGGACGTTAAAGTACTTTCATCTATAGGTTCACAAAGAGCGAGAAGCCTAAGCTCTCTACCATGATCAAAATAACTGATCTGGAACCTAGTAGTAGGTTTAAAGCTCCTTTTAACCTTCGATAGCTCCATGTCTTTAGCTAAGCAGAGGACGTGGGGCTCGCTAAAGTCATGTCCAATAGTTGATATCACGCCCACCTTAAAGCCTAGCCGACTTAAAGAAAAACCTACATATGTTGGAGTGCCCCCCAAGACCTCATTAACAGTGCCTCGTGGCGTCTTAATGTAGTCAAGGGTTAAATGTCCAACCACTTCCACGTCAAAGCGTGCTATGGAGAAACCCTCCCGTAAGGGCATTTTATTACTCTACAAATAAGCTATTAAGACCTAACAGGCCTTCCAAGGAAGTTTAGGTAGAGACAACTCAAGCTTGATGAAACGGTGCCTCAAAGCTAAAGCTTTTTAGATCAAAGGTTATGGATGAGTAAAGGATAAAATGAGGGAGATCCTTTTACGCGTAGAGACCGTGGAAGGCGGTATAAGTGCCTAAGAAACGTAAGAGTCGAGGTAGGAGTAAAGGAGCCAAGGGGAGGGACTCTATACTTTACTGCGACGGCTGTGGAAGGCCTATCCCCAGGGGCAAGGCAATAAGGATAACAAGGCCTGTAAGCATCGTTGACCCTCAGCTTAGAAAAGAACTCGAGAAGAAAGGAGCCATTATAGCCAGAAGCTATGTAACTAAAACCCTCTGTGTAAGCTGCGCTGTTTATCAAGGAGTAAGGAAAGTTAGGGCTAGGGAAGAGCGTAGGACGTCGGCTCGCCGCTAGCCCTGGTGCTCCGCATGGCTTACGAAAGGCTCACGAAGAAGCTAACCCTAGAGGTATTATGGCTATACATTGTAAAGATGCTACTAGAGAGGCCTATGTATGGCTATGAAGTAGCCAAGGAGTTCGAAGCCAGGTTCGGCTTCTCTCCAGCAAGAATAACCATATACACTGTTCTTTATCGAATGGAAAGAGAGGGACTTTTGGAGAGCGAGTATAAAGGCGGGCTTCCAGGCTCTCTATGGAGGAAGTACTACCGCGTTACGAAGAAAGGCGAGGAACTATTTAAGAGAGCTGAGGAGTTTTTGAAAGAGACGTTGAGGAGGCTATTTGGGGAAGGATAGTTGTTCGGAAGACTTCGACAGCGCTACGAGAAAGCCCTTGAACCCCTAGGAGAAGCATTAGCTAGGCTCAATATACCCCCTAACCTGGTAACCTTAATCGGCTTAGCTCTTGCTGCGTTTTGTTGTTATGTTCTCTACAAAGGTTTCCTACTCTACGGCCTGGTGTTGATGATAACTGTAGGCTTGATAGACATGCTTGATGGAGCCTTAGCAAGGGCTTCAGGAAAAACAACCAAGTTTGGAGGTATCCTAGATAGGGTGGTAGACAGATACGTAGAGTATGCTGTGCTATTAGGCTTAATAGCTGGAGGCTTCGTGAACTGGTTTTGGGGGCTCTTCGCTCTCTTCGGCATGATAATGGCCAGCTATACTCGTGCAGCAGCCGAAGCAGCCATGGGTGAAGGATGCTGTTCTGTAGGGCTAATGGAGAGGCAGGAAAAATTCCTGATCATCATGGTTGGGGCCTTGCTCAACTTCGTTATCCTTGAAGCCCTCAATTATGCTGTCATCCTAGTGGGGTTACTGTCACATCTGACTGTGATACAAAGGCTTAAGCACGCCCAGAGAATAACCAATGCTTGAGAGGAAAACGCGGTATGTACGACTTGTTATGTATCGGAAACCCAGTCTATGACATCATAGAGACGCCCTATGTTAAGACTGGAGAAAGGGTGCTTTCAGGCTGCAGCGTTAATGCTGCTATAACAGCTAGAAGACTAGGCTTAACCAATATAGCCTTAGTAGGCTGCGTAGGCAAAGATTATGAACACAAGCTACTCTCAGACCTAGCTAGGCTGGGGATCAACAAGCTTTACGTAAAGCTTTCTAAAGAGACAGGGGGCTTTAAACTCACTTACAGCTCAAACCTCAGAGATAGAGTGCTTGATGTGATAGGGATCGCTGGAAAGATAGAGCCCTCTGACATACCGTTAAGCTTTCTTGAGGCAAGGTTCGTCTTGATAGGGCCCATCCTCCAGGAGGTGGACTTGGACCTCATAAAGCTAATTAAAAAACGAGGAGTAGCTGAAGTCTTCTTAGATCCTCAAGGCTTAGTGAGGAAGATTAGTAAACACGGCAGGATAGAACATGTACGCAACGAAGAGGCTCTCCGAGAAGCTGTTAAGTTATGCGACTACGTGAAGCCTAACGAGGCCGAAGCCGCCGTGATGACAGGGTTAGAGCCTGAAGACGCTGTAAAAGAGTTGGTCAAATGGGGAGCTAAAGTAGGTATAGTAACCATGGCTGAGAGGGGGTCTATAGTGCTCGGGGAAGGAAAGCTGTACAGGATACCTGCCTTTAAGACTGCGGCTTTAGATCCTACAGGAGCTGGCGATGTCTATGCTGGCGCCTTTATATACAGCAGGATACGTGGAAAAAACCTGCTTGAAGCCGCGCTCTTCGCTTCAGCCATAGCCTCTATTAAGGTTGAACACGTGGGGCCAGACTTTCCCATTACGAGAGAGGAAGGAGAAAGGAGACTTAAGATCCTTAAGGCGAGCTAGAGCGGCCACTCATAGCCACATGAAGGACAGCGCATATAGCCACAGCCGCCAACAGCAGAGGGACAGCCTCTACAAGCAAAAGTCCTAGCATAAGTGATATCGAAGGTGAAGCCGCACCTAGGACATCTAATCAACCTTCCAGAGCCCTTAAACTCAGGCACTCTACTGCACCACCTGAAATGCTATTAGGTGCTCCTAACACCTCTCGTATAAGTGTTTGGGCCGGTGCTAGCTTCATGGAGTGGACCTCTACAGTAAAGCTGCTGATCTGCGTTGCATGTCTTAGTTATGCTTCGTGGAGCGACATCAAGACAAGGGAGGTTAGTGATAAAGTATGGGTAATTATGGCTGCCTTTACTGCTCCTATAACCATCATGGAAGTAGCGTGGGGGCGGCTTCCTCTACTTCTTCTAGTCCTATCATTAGGACTTTGCTTCATAATCGGGCTGGCGGCGTTTTACGTAGGCCTGTTTGGAGGAGCCGACGCCGAAGCCTTATGGTGCCTAGGAATAGCTCTACCAGCCTACCCTAAGCTTCATCCATGGATGTCTCAGCCGCTAATGGGACTACAGCAGCCTATATTCTCGCTCTCCATATTCAGTAACACAGTAGTTTTAGCTGCCTCCACCGCTATCTACGTGCTTTTAAGAAACCTCCTCTACAAGGCTAGGGGTAAACCCCTCTTTCAAGGGCTAGAGGAGGAAACATTCCCTAGAAAAGCAATAGCCTTATTCATAGGGTACAAGGTCGATGCGTCGAAGCTTTCTGAGAGAAGCCATGTGTTCATCATGGAGACTATGCGTGGAGAAAAAAGGAGGCTCAAACTGTTCTTTAGCAGCGAGAAGGAGGACTTCGGGTTAAGCGAAGAAAAGAAAAGTGAACTAACCGGGGAGGTTTGGGTGGCTCCAGCTCTACCGTTATTAGCCTACATGATGATTGGCCTGGCGATGGCCTTATTCATAGGCGACCTAGTCTCATTCATAACTCTTCAGATACTGAGTTTTCTTCAAATTCTCTAAAAACACGCTCATGGGTTCAGCTCCTAACTCCCTGATAGCTTCTTCGACCAGAAGAGTTGTTGGCTTCACCTCCTGTGAAGGAGAGAGCAGTAGATGGGAATAACATCTGCAGTCGCTCGATCCAAAACCGCGAACTGTAGGTTTGAAGCCCTTCAATAAAAGTTTACGCACTAAATCACACTCGAGTTTCTCATGAACATAGGAGGCTACTACGCCAACGACCTTAACGCACCTTAACGTCAAGAGGTAATCAACGTGCCATCTAAGCTTCTTGAAGAAGGAAAGATGTCTAGCTACTCTACGCGGAAGAAGACCTTGACCTAAAGCTGAACCTACGTAGATATACAAGCCCTCGCTAAGTGAAACTTCTTTAAGCCCCCCTGCCTTGAAGGTCAAGCTTAAGGGTATCATCACTATGAGAGCATAAACCCCTTTGGCTGGAAGCAAACGAACTAAGGGCTCCCACCGGTCTAGGTACATCATCCATCAGAACCCGGGTTCCTTCCGTTCATCGCCCAGCTATAGGTGTTCAGCCAGGTATATTTGATTTATCACTAACCCAAAGCTTAATAGGAGCTTTTCGTAAAAGACTAGTCGACGATGAAGCAGGGACATAGCGCTGAGGCGAGGCCAATGAAGAGGCCGCTACACTTGAGTCATTGGTAGGAGGATCTTTCATGACTAAAGCCCTAAAAATCATACTTGTCTCGGCTGATTGGGAAAAAACCAGCTCCTTAGCGCGTAAAGCTTGCCAAGAAGCTTCTAAAGAGATAGGGATAGAACTAGAGGAACGTAAAGAGGACTGGGACTTTCTCACACAGCATGGTGTTAAGGACGAGTATGGAGGAGTTGACATACCTCAAGTCTTCGTAGAGCTAGAAGGAGGCATCATCAAACACGTGTTGACTAGGATACCCCTAACACCTGATGGTAAACCTGATGTGGAGGCGGCGGTTAAAACAATAGTAGAAGCTGTGAGGGAAGGCAGTTGAAGATCATCGTAGCCCGCTCTAAACAAGGTAAACTAGAAGAGGTAAGCATAGCGGAGGGAGAATTGAAGACAAAAGTAAGGGAGGTAGTGGAGGAAGCGCTTAGGCTTTGGGACATGGAGACCTCAGATTTCATAGTGATGCGCGACAGGTATACCATGCAGGTTAAGCTACCCTTAACCAAGGAGCAGTATGAAGAATACTCAAAGTATGATCTTAGGAGGTTATCAGGTAGTGAAGCTGAAGTACGTATACCCATCTATGTGATCTCCTTCAATAATGA
>QMSI01000002.1 GCA_003649615.1 Thermoprotei archaeon
ATGCAGCATGCCATGAATATACTGAGGGGCTCCCAATGCTCTTGAAAGCAAGGAACGGATCGATCTATGCGGAAGGAAAGAGCCACACGTTATTAGGCTTTCACTACAATGGAACTTTAAAGTCATAGCTACGACGGAAAGCAACAAAGCATCAATCCTAAACAAATATAGAACAATCCTTTGGAGTTACGATACGCCTTCAAACCCACTTAACGATGAAAGCTGATTGGAGCGACGAATGTTAACATCACCGAGGATTCGAGTAGAGTAGTTATCGGCTTTGGAGGTAGTTCTATCAGAATGTTTGAAAGATCATAGCTCCTTGTGAGAGCCCACAGCAAGGTCTAAGGAGGAAGCACCTCTTTCAATCGATGAGGAATTAATGGAAACTGAACGCCCCGGCCGGGATTTGAACCCGGGTCACCGGCTCGACAGGCCGATATACTAGACCGGACTATACTACCGGGGCCTTATGGTGGAGAGGCTGGGCTGTTCTTAAATTTTTCTTGGAACCTGGACTTGGCTAATGTAGGCTTATTAGGTTAAAGGGGCTTACCTCAAGTTTTGGTTAAGGTGGACGGAGTTGGTCATCAAGATAAAATACGAGCCTTTCAAGGAAATAGTGGTTAAGGAAATAGTAGAATACCCGTCACCTGATAGCTTAGCCAGGTTTCTGGGAGCTTACCTTAAAGCTGGCCAGCTCATCGTACCCAACTGGACTGAGGGCGTATTGTTCTGCTACTTTCCGCTACCCCTCACGACAGAAAGCTTAGTTAAGGAGTACTTTGATGGGCGAGTTTATTGGTCAACGATCATGTTCACTCTCATGCCCACCTACCAAGAAGTGTTGAAGATAGATGCTGCCGAAGTGCCTGTGATAGATGTGAGCCATAACCCTTCGCTTAAGCGGATTGCCAAGTGGCTGAAGGCCAGGTTTAAGGGTCAAAGTTGAAAGCTAATAGCCTTCAAGCATTAGTTGAACAGTTCATTTCAGAGTATAGAGGTGGCAGCTTAACCTCGTGGTGGAGGAAGCCTTTAGTAGGCGTCGCAGAAGCCCAAGACCCTCTGTTTAGGGTGCTGAAGAGAAAGCATGGCTTTCTTTTACCTGAAGAGATTGTGAACAGTGCGAGGAGCGTAGTGGTGATCTTCCTACCCTTCGCGGAATGGATAGTAGAAAGCAACCTTAACCCTGGTCCTGCTTCCAGAGAATGGGCACTAGCATACCTTGAGGCAAATCAGCTGCTAACAAACTTAGCCGATTGGTTGGCAGAGACCTTAGAAATGAAAGGTTTTAAGTCAAAGCCAATAGCTCCAACTGGCGAGTTCGATGAGGAAGCCCTGATAAGCAATTGGTCGCATAAACATGCTGCTTATGTTGCCGGGCTTGGTAGTTTAGGTGTACACCATATGCTTATAACCGAGGAGGGCTGTTGCGGAAGACTCGTAAGTATCGTTACAGAAGCTCTGCTTAACCACCGCACTGAGCCCTTGGAGGAAGCTTGCCTACATAAGCTTGGCTTTGAATGTCTCAAGTGCGTGGCTCATTGCCAGTTTGGAGCATTGACAGCTACGAAGCTGAATAAACAAAAGTGCTATGAAGTTTGTTTGAGCAACGCCAAACTGTATATTGACTTAGGATTAGCCGATGTATGTGGTAAATGTGCCTGTGGCCTACCGTGCAGCTTAAAGAAGCCGACAGCAGATATTGAGCGAAAGCTTTTTTACAGTTAAAACCACGTGTAGCTCCAACCTGTAGTCTTAGGAGAGCGTTTGAATGACAAATCTTATTGAAGTAAAAGTTTTCGATGTGGTGGTAGCTAAAACGCCTTATGGCTTAACCTCAGCTGTGCTATTGGAGGAAAGCGATGGAAGAATAATGCCTATCCTAGTAGACCCCTATCAAGCTTCATCGATAAGGGCAGCAATGGAAGGAGAGGTAGGTGAAGTGGAAAACACCCACGACCTATTGATGAAGGTTATGAAGGAAGCCGCTGTTACCCTCAAGAAAGCCACAATATATGCTTTAGTTGACGATAGGTTTCAGGCCAACATAACTATTGAGTCAAATGGAGCAGAGAGGGAGTTGGAAAGTCGAGCTAGCGACGCCATCGCTTTAGCTTTGAGGGCTAGAGTCCCAATTTATGTAGCTGAGGACGTATTTGATAAGGCCTCTATAAGCCGAGAAGAATTAACTAGGGGAGAACCAAGCGAAGAAATGTAACTAAGTCCACCATCTTTTTACACGTGGCTTTGAAGGTTATCGTAAAGAAGTTCTATAACGCTATATCGGAGCAGTTTTCCAAACACCTATGTAGCTTGGGATTACGCTAAGGATGAACCTACCCTATAACATAAGTGAAGCAGGGTTGGTGGAGTTAAAGATCATGAAAATCCCCGGGGAGGGAGTTGAACCCTCGACCATTCCCGGCCTTCACAGCTCTCGGTTACCGCTCGGCTGAGCAGGGGTCACCGCGCGCATTTACGCCCTCACCCGCCGGCCAACACCTACAGCCGAGCGCTCTACCTCTGAGCTACCCGGGGTTCATGATGGAAGACTCTGGAGAGAGGCTTTAAATTTTTTGGATTAAGGATTTTTGCCCAGCTTAATGAATACATAGCTCTGTTAATGGGTAAGGCTTCACATCTACTAAACGTCGCTATGGTTTAAGGTCCCTAGGGCGAGAAAAAGCTAAATAGCTTATTTTATGCGTCTATGTCCGCGCCTTAAAGCAGCAAATAAGGCGGGGGAGTAGGTTGTTAAGGCCTACCAAGATGGTTAAGCTACGTTTCGCTGTGCTCGAAGACTACGTCGATGATGTGATAAGGGCTCTAGGTAAGCTAGGCGTAATTCAGTTCATTGATTTTAGCTCAGCCATGGAGGAGTTTGAAGGCTTAGCTACACCTGTAGGTGTTTCCGAGGAGTTCGTATCGAAGGTGGTGTCGCTCTCTTCGAGAATTGAAAGTTTGATTTCGGCAGCCGCCATTAAGGGAGAGGCTAAGGTTAAGGAGGTGCCAGTTAAGCTCGGACCTTCGCTCAAGGTACTGGACGAAATTCAGAAAAGGCTAGAGGAACTTAAGGCTGAGTATGAAAAGGTAAAAGACGATCCTGAGGAGCTCAAGAAGTTTGCTGAAGAAAAGGGCGTGGAATTGTATGCACTTAAAGATATGGTTGAGGTGGAGCGTAGGGTTCACGATGTCAAGGCTTCCAGCGGTAAGGCAGGTAAGCTATTCATAATTCAAGGCTGGGTCCCTGAAGCTAAAGCAGCAGAAACCCGGAAGACGGTGGAACAAGCGTCTGAAGGCTTCTACTTCTTCGAAGAGGTTAAGCCTGAGGTTAAGGCTCACCATGCACATGAAGAGCAAGCCGCGATGCCGCCGACCCTCATTGAGCATAGAAGCTTCATTACACGAAACTATCAACCCTTCGTAACAGCCTTCGGCTATCCCTCCTATAAAGAGATAGACCCAACGATAATCATGGCCATAACCTTCCCGATATGGTTCGGTTTCATGTTCGGCGACGTAGGACACGGTCTATTACTCCTCATAGGAGGACTCTACTTCTACTGGCTTAAGCGCTCAGGGATTAAGGTGCCAGACCTGCTAGACCCTATAGTTAAAGGCTCCGAGCTTCTAATTATGTGCGCTATCTCATCCATCGTGATAGGCTACCTATTCTATGGAGTGGTCTTCGGTAGTCATGAGTGGTATGAGGCAATTTACCATGGGGGCGTCATTGCGGTTCCAGCAGGCTATGAATACTTAGCACACGAGATACATTGCCCCATACCTTTAGGCACACTCCACCACCCACTCTTCATATTAAAGATGAGCATATACATAGCATTCTTCCAGATAATACTTGGTCTATTGCTTGACGCCATTAACAAGGCTTCCAGCGGGGAAGTAAAACACGCAGTACTCGGACCATTAATGTGGCTGTGGCTGTATGGCACGCTAGCCGCCCTCTTCATACTATATGACGTCACCCCAACCACTAGGATTAACACATTCCTAAAGGACCTCTTCACGTTTAACGTAAACGAGCTTCACATACCACTCCCCATACCCCCGCTAATGCTGTTCTTGCTACCCTTCGTAGTAATGATACTAGCGAGGATGTTATTCGAAGAGCCTATCGAAGGCTTCGGCTCAAGCCTAGAAGCCCTAGCAGCCTCCATCTCTAACACCGTGTCCTACGCTAGGATCTTCGCGTTCTTCCTAGTGCACCACGCTGTAGCCGAGCTCGGGTTAGCGGCAGGCATCGAAGATCTTGGACACTGGATGGCTGTCGGCAGCTACGGCACTGCTGGAATGGCGGTGATAATCTTTGTCCTCGCCACCACCCTCATCATGACCCTTGAGCTACTAGCGACCTTCATGCAATCCCTGAGGCTTCACTGGGTAGAATGGTTCCTCAAGTTCTATCAAGGGACGGGCAAGAAATATGAACCCTTTACCTTCCCCATCAGGTACCTATCATTAACTTAACCACGCCTTCTTTTATTGGAGCCCGAGTACATCCTTTCAATCATCTTCACTACGATGATGGTGCCTACCGCTAACCCCACTAAGCCTCCTATGAGAGATAGGAGGATTTGATGTAGGATGCTTAATCTTTGCCCAAAAGAGTAGCCTAAAACCATACCTAAGACCACCAGTAAGGGCAATATTAAGCCTAGTAACAATCCTCTTAAGGCCATTCTGAAGTACATGGCTCTGTCCAAGGAGATCAGCATTAATACTCATATACTGTTGCGGATTTATAGGGTTCGAGGCAGGATGAGGCGGCCTGATGCGTACGCTTATGCGCTCGCTAGAGTATATGCTAAGCGCTCCTATATGCTTAAGGCTGAAGACTTCGAAAACATGGCCAGAGCTATAAGCTACCAGCAAGCATTGAGGTACTTAGCCTCTACAAGCTATGGACCATATATAGCCTCAGCAGAAGAGGTCATGGATGTTGATAGGGGGCTCGCGCAGAGCTATAACGATCTCTTCGAGGAGCTGACCAGGCTCGTAAGCGGTAAAGCCAAGGCTTACATAGAGTTGTCCAAGTATAAGCATGAGCTTGAGGTATTGAAGGCTATACTACGAGCTAAGTTTTCTAATGTACCTAAAACCGAGGCTCTGAGGCTAATAGTCCCAGTAGGCCGATACGGCCCTGAAGTTTGTGAGAAGCTAATAGGGGCGCGGGATACCTCAACAGCTATCTTTATGGTTCAGGACGAGGAGCTAAAAGGAAGATTACACGTAGCTTTAAAGGGAGCAGAGGAGCTAAAGAGCCCTTACCCACTTGAACTCGCCGTAGACCGCTACGCTTACGGCCTATTAGGCAAGGCGGTGGAGGAGCTTAAAGGCCTAGATAGAGACTGGGTGAGGAGGTTATTAGGAGAAGAGGTGGACTTAAAGAATTTCATGGTTTGCCTGAGGCTTAAGTCCATGGGCGTTAAGGATTACAAGAACTATCTACTACCCTATAAGTTTAGGTTTACAGTTGAAATGGCTAGCAAGGCAATGTCAGCCCCTACACTGAGCGAGGCTTTGACGGTCGTAAAAGACCTTTGGGGAGAGGTGCCTAAAGCAACTAGTCTGACTGAGGTTGAAGCTCACTTATTGAGGAGGCTAGCTAAGGTAAACGCCGCGATCTTCCTTCACTACGGGTTTCACGTAGGTATCCTCCAGGCCCTCCTCAACCTTAAGTTCTTCGAAGTACGCAACCTCAAAGCGCTCCTGATAGGTAAAAGTGAAGGGTTACCAGCTGAAGATATAATGTCACGGTTGATACTGCATTAGCTGCCACAAAGGTTAAAAACAGAGGGATGGAAAAGTGTGGAGGGGTTTACCATGAAGGCGGTGAAGGCGGCGCTTTTCGCGCTAATAGCATTAGCGGTATTGGCCACAGCCACCATCAGCTTCGCGTCCGCGGCTGAGGCAGCTGCGGAAGGCAATGCCGGTTTTGGAGAGATGGGTAAACTGCTAGGAGCAGGAATGGCTATAGGCTTCGCAGGTTTAGGAGCAGGTGTAGGTATGGGTACAGCTTCTGCTGCTGCTATTGGAGCTATGGCGGAGAAACCTGAGGTCTTCGGTAGAACGCTGATCTACATCGTGTTCATCGAGGCTATCGCTATCTATGGTCTGGTAATCTCGTTCATGTTGATAATGTTATAAAACAACGTTCCAGCAACTTTTTTACTTTAAGAGAAAAGAGGGAGCCTTACTTAAAAGCCCAGGCTCCAGAGGACAGTATTAGCCAAGCAGCGAAGGCCGTAGCCATTCCGTGTAGCAGACCAGCCAATCCGATGAAGGGGATTCCAGACCCAGCCATGGTGGCCGCGGCGAAGATTAAGCTGAAAGTAACGCTCAGCGCTGGTATCGCGAAACCTAGTATTTTACCCCACTTAGCATTATTAAATAGCCCTACGCTTGCTACTAGCGCTAGTATGCCGAAGAGGCCTGTTACTAAGACTACGACTAAGAAGCTTCCTCCAGCTCCTGAAGAGGCCAAGAGAATACTTGACCCTAACATAAGCACTCCGTATATGAACAGGCAGATACCTGCACCTATACTTGAGAGAGGCTTAAGCTTGGTTGCCATCAAACTCCCTCCACAGCAGAGATTTCCACTACAGGTTGGCTGGCTAAGAATACCTATTTAAGGTTTCTAGGACTTAGTTAAGGTGTATGTCAAGCCAAGGCTCCATGCGGGAGGCAGCGTACGCCCTTGGCATGGGGTTAGACCTCCTAGTCTTTGCTTTGGTGGGCTACTTCGCCGGTAAACACGTCTTGGGAGACGAGGCACTGGGAATTGGGCTAGGTATACTGGTAGGTACCCTATTGATGTGGTACCACGCCTATAGCCTCATTAAGGCTATTAGGCGTAGGAGAGGAAGCGTGAAATAGCTCCTCCTTTTATAGCGTGAATGTCCCTTGAAGGGTGACGGGGGGCGAGGATGTGGACGGAGAACTCTTCGTAGCGACCAGTGAAGAGATTAAACGAGGATCAACTACTGACATCTACTACCTTAGGACGAGGGAGATCTTAGCGAAAAAAGGAATAGCAGAGACGAAGGTGGCCATGGATATCCACGCTTACTCCTTTCCTCAAGGTTATGAGTGGGCAGTATTTGCTGGCGTTGAGGAGGCAGTTAAGCTTCTCGAAGGATTAAAAGTCGATGTTTACGCCATGGATGAAGGCTCCATCTTCAACTTATACGAACCCGTACTCAGGGTCGAAGGACCTTACAGCGAGTTTGGGATCTACGAGACCCCCATTCTTGGACTGCTTCGACATAGTTCGAGCATCGCTACTAGAGCAGCTAGGTGTAAAAAAGCAGCCGGAGATAGAATGGTAATCTCCTTTGGAGTGAGGGCTATACATCCAGCCATAGCCCCCATGGCCGATAGGGCAGCCTTCATCGGAGGGTGCGACGCTGTCTCAGGAGTAGCGGGAGCAAAGCTAATAGGTGAAGAGCCTGTAGGTACTATACCTCATGAGCTGATTATAATCATTGGTAACCAGGTAGAGGCATGGAAAGCCTTCGATGAAGTAATGCCACCTAACGTTCTACGCATAGCGTTATGCGACACTTGGTTTGATGAAAGGGTAGAGGCTTTAATGGCTGCCCAAGCTCTTGGTGAAAAGCTCTACGGAGTTCGTTTCGACACCCCAAAGTCGAGGAGAGGAGATATTAGGAGAATCGTTGAGGAAGCCCGATGGACTTTAAACCTGCACGGTTATCGCCATGTAAAGATAGTGTTAAGCGCAGGGCTCGACGAATACGCGATAGCTAGGCTTAGAGACGTGGTAGATGTGTTTGGTGTAGGTACATCTATCATGTTTCCACCTTCCATAGATCTAGCTTTCGACATAGTTGAGGTCGAAGGCAAACCCATCTCGAAGAGAGGGAAAATGCCAGGACGGAAACAGGTCTACCGATGCTTTGACTGCATGGAGAGAGCCGTGAAGCCCTTAGAGGAGCCTCCACCCACTTGTCCACGCTGCGGCAAGGTCATGGAAGGCATGCTAAAGCCGCTGTTGAAGCAAGGAAAGCTTGTCAGAGAACTACCTAAACCTAAAGAGATAAGGAATTATGTGTTACGACAGCTCGAGAAGCTGCCAGACTTCGCTTAGCGGTCAAGGTTTAAATCACGCGGCCACGCCTAGTTTAAAAGCTATGAGCAGAGAGGAGCAGGAACGAAAACCGCTAAAGGTCCTTTTCAAGGAGGACGACTTCACAGTGGAGGACGAGGAGGAAGCTCGGGAACTTTACTCTACAGGTTATTACGGTGAATACGTATCTGGGAAGCTTAAGCTATCCCCAGCCGAAGTCCTCCATTTACTTGAAAGGGGCAGGATAAGGGTTTATGATGATAGTGGAAAGGAGCTCGAGTTCGATGAAGTGGCAAAGAGGTTGATGAAGAAGGATCCTCAAACCTGGCTTAAATACCTTGTATACTCGGACCTGAGAAGGAGGGGGTATGTGGTCAAGGAGGGGTTTAGTGACCGCGTAGAATTTAGGGTGTACAGGCGAGGAGCTGAAGTAGGCTCGGAGGGAGCTAAGTACCTGGTTTACGGCGTGATTGAAGGTGAGCCTCTAGATCTAAACAACATCTACAATATGACAAAGACTGCCAGAGCGCTACGTAAAGAGCCCGTGCTGGCCATTGTTAATAGACAAGGCGAAGTATGTTACTATGAAGTAGCGCTGGTATCGCTATGAGGTGAAGCTTCGTGGAGCCTAAGAGGCCGAGAGGGACAAGGGACCTGCTACCTGAAGATGCGTTGAGGTATAGGCATGTAATAGATACCGTGAAGAAAGTCTTTGAGAGCTTTGGCTTCGACGAAGCTGAAACCCCCGTCTTAGAGCTCTGGAAAATCTTGATAGCTAAATGCGGAGAAGAAGTTGAAAAACAGATCTTTAGGTTAGAGGGAGGAGAGCTGGGGTTACGCTTTGACTTGACAGTAGGGCTAGCTAGGGTAGTGGCTAGCAACCCTACGTTGCCTAAACCGTTCAAGAGATACTGCATATCTAGAGCCTGGCGACATGAGGAGCCTCAGAGCGGCAGGTTAAGAGAGTTTTGGCAGGCTGACGCCGATATAGTAGGCGTAGCATCCATGGAGGCTGACGCCGAGGTTTTAGCAGTGGCTGTTGAATGTTTGAGGAGGCTAGGGTTGGAGAAGTTTGAACTAAAAATAAACAACCGAAAGATCCTAGAGGCCTTAGCACGTCTCTCAGAGGTGCCTGAAGAAAAATTTCTTGATGCCTTCAGAGCGATAGATAAGATGGATAAGATAGGTCTCGAGGGGGTAAAGGCTGAGCTTGAAACTAGAGGGCTTAAGGAGCAGGCAAAGAAACTGTTGTCTTTCATATCCATAAAGGGTAAGGTAGACGAAGTAGCAGAAGAGGCGCGAAGAGTTGTGGAGGGAGATGACGTAGGTATTGAAGGGTTAAAGGAAATCGAGACCATTCACCGCCTAGCTGAGGTCTATGGCTATGCCGATAAGCTCATGCTCGACTTTAGTTTAGCTCGAGGCTTAGATTACTATACTGGACCCATCTTTGAAGTAGTAGTTGAAGGTATGACTGGAAAACTAGGGAGCGTGGCAGGTGGAGGAAGGTACGACGAGTTAATCCAGTTACTGGGGGGGCCGCATATACCAGCTACCGGGATCTCGCTAGGTATGGATAGGCTTGTGGAAGTTTTGAGAATCGAAGGAAAACTACCCAGCATCAAAACAAGGACTAAAGTCTTTGTAGCAGCGGTGAGTGAAGATGTGAAGCTTGAAGCGCTTAAAATAGCTTCAAAGCTAAGAGAAGAAGGTGTAGCAGCTGAAGTAGACCTAATGTCTCGAAAGCTTGACCGCCAGCTTAAGTACACTGATACCAAAGGCATACCGTATGCCCTCATAGTTGGCAGGAAGGAGCTAAGTCAAGGCATGTTAAGGCTCAGAGACATGGAGAAGAGGTTAGAGAAAATGGTAAGGCTTGAAGATGCCATAAAGATCTTGAAGGAGGAGGCCTCATGGTAACCCAGGCCGAGGTTGCAGCTATCACGAAGAGAGCACGTGAAGCTTCAGCAAGGATAGTAGTTACCTTCAAGGGGCTTCGCTACGCCATGGTCATAAACGGCTTTATTAAGGCTGAAGACAGGGACTCAAGCAAAGTGGAATGGAGCAAGGCTTTCGGCTCACTTACACCCAAGGAGCTACTAAGCTCTATGCCCATTGAGAAAATTGAGGTTCAACTTCCCGATAAGACCTTTATCTTTAACCAGGTGAAAGAGCTCTTAAAGTGGGCCCTCTAGATCTATCTGGATTTTTCAAAAACTAGGACAGACTACAGATATGCTGTTTCTCAATGATTTCACAAGGAAAAATAAAGGTGAGTGATGCTTACTGAAGCTACTCAGAATAGCTTGGTGGGATCATTTCAGGAGGTAAGTTTGGCAAGCCAAAACCATCATTATAGTATATGTGTAACAAAGCATTCACGTCTAGGGATGATGGAAGCACATCCACATTAACGCTCGACGCATCATAGGTTGGATACATTAGGTCGCCTGGATCGTCGCTATGACCTAGACCTAATGCATGTCCTAACTCGTGACGAAGCACGTTTCTAACGTCCTCCCTTGTAGCTACACCACTTCCTACTTTTACAGATATCTTGACCTTATCGAAGTAGCCATCATTATCTTTATCCTGCAAAATAGCCATGCCTAAAACTCCGGCAAAGGTGCCACGATGTAGGGTAATGACTATGTCAGCTTCTCTAGAAGAGTCGACCAACTGAAAATCAAAGATGCCATCTACTTCGCCACCTATCTCGCTATTATCTACCGTGTTCTCGCTTGCACCTTCTAAAGCTGTAGACCAATCGTTGAGAGCTACTAGGACGTCAGAAATGTAGTCCTGTAATTTAGGTGATACTTTTACGTAGACCTTTAAGTTGTCATGATCCCACTCCTTCCCTATTAATTGAATAGTGCCTGGTGTGGCTCGCACGGTTGCTATAGGAAATAGCAGAAGTAGCATAATCGTCGATGCTACGATTACCTTTCTCATTTTTTCACGAATAAGTCGTATTATCATAATACTTAAACCTTAGTATAACGAAATTTTCACCTGTCGACAAGTACTTCTCCGTCAAATTATCGTCGCCTCCCACCATTCTGCCTAGCAAACATAGTTTTCCTATGATCATGTATACCTTTATTGACCTCCAAAGCAACGCAGCGCCCTACAAATTATTACACCTATTACAATATCTATGTGTAGATCAGAGGAAGACTTTCCGCGAACACCTGGAGACCTCACGATGGGCGACAAGTGCTTGAGAGGAACGTAGCTGCCACCGCAATGGCGGGCCCGGGGGGATTCGAACCCCCGACCTACGGCTCCGAAGGCCGCCGCTCTAGTCCGTGCTGAGCTACGGGCCCGATTACTAGCCTAACAGCCTCCCTTTTAAGGGGCAACCTTCTCTCATATTAAACTGGAGAGTTAGGATATGAGCCTTCGAGACTTCCTGAAAGATTGCGAGGCTAAAGGAGAAGTGGTAAATGTTAGCGGTAAGGTATCGTCAAGGCTGGAGGCCGCCTCGCTGTTAGCTAAATATGATGGAGGGCCCGTGGTGATGCTTCAGGATGTTGAAGGCAAGGGGCTAACAGTGGTTGGAGGGATATGTGGCATTAGAGAGAGAATTTATAGAGCTTTGGGGGTTAGGGAGGCTTCATATTTTAGAGTAGTGAGCGAGGCTTTAAGGAACCCTATTGAACCAGTAGTGGTAGACGATGCCCCTGTTAATGAAGTAGATCTAGGCTCAAGCCTTGAGAAACTCCCCGTACTGACGTATTATGAAAAGGACCCCGGGCCTTACATAACGGCTGGGATGGTCGTAGCTAAGGACATAGATGAGGGTTTCCAAAACGCCTCAGTACATAGGCTACTTGTACTTGACCGGGAAAGAATGGCAATTAGGATGGTTCCACGCCATCTCTATGCCCTTTACAAGAAAGCTGTGGAGAGGGAAGTTGACCTTCAAGTAGCTATAGTGGTAGGCATACACCCAGCGGTGTTATTCGCGGCTTGCTGTAATCCTCCATTAGGTGTTGATGAGCTTTGGGTAGCAAATAGGTTACTTGGAGGAAGACTGAGATTGACCCGGTGTAACAAGGTGGACTTATTAGTTCCAGCTGATGCAGAGCTCTTGATCGAAGGTGTGATAAAGCCCGGAGAGACGGCACTGGAAGGGCCCTTTCTCGACGTTACAGGCACTTACGACGAAGCTAGACAACAACCTATCATCAGGGTGTTAAGGGTTAGCATGAGGAGAGGAGCTCTATATCACGCCATCCTCCCAGGAGGGTGTGAGCATAGGCTACTCATGGGCATGCCAAGGGAAGTCTCTATCTGGGAGGCTGTGAGCAACGTAGTACCTGAAGTTAAAGCAGTGAGGTTAACACCTGGCGGCTGCAACTGGCTTCACGCCGTGGTAGCTATAAGGAAACAATGGGAGGGCGATGGGAAGAACGCTGCGTTAGCAGCCTTTACAGGCCACCCCAGTCTTAAGCATGTCGTGATCGTCGACTGGGACGTAAACGTAGATGATCCAATAGAAGTGGAAAGAGCTATCGCTTTAAACGTGCAGGGTGACGAGGACTTGATAATGATTAAGGGTGCTAGAGGGTCAAGCCTCGATCCTTCAAGTAGTAAGCAGGGAATAACCTGTAAAGTAGGGGTGGACGCTACAAAGAAGCTTAGATCCACGAAAAGCTAAGCAACATAGCTACTCATTTAAGTGGGAAGCGACTTATAGCATCGCTTAGCGTCTCTAGGTTAGGAGTTGAACCATGCGTTTGAAGAGGGTAGGAGAGATCAAGGATCCAGTACATGGTTACATATACTTTACAGAGGTAGAAAAGGCGTTAATAGATTCAAGCCCAGTTCAAAGGCTTAGACGAATTAAGCAGCTTGCAGGCTCTGACCTTACATATCCTGGAGCTTGCCACACTAGGTTTCTACACTCCCTCGGAGTTATGCACCTATCGGGGCTCCTAGCCGAAAGGCTAAACTATCTAGGCTACATAAGCAGTGATGAAGTTCAGAAACTTAGGATAGCTGGATTGTTGCACGATCTAGGCCATGGCCCTTTTAGCCATGTATACGAGGAGGTCTTAAACGAACATAAAGGATTAACCCATGAAGACCTCACTAATTGGATCATAAAGGAAAGTGAAGTTGGAGACTTACTTAGTGAAGCTGGTTACTCAAAAGAAGAGATAGCCGATTTAAGCGTAGGTAAACTGACAAGTAAAGACACCGCCTTCTTAAACCAAGTAGTTTCTGGTAGGTTATCACCTGATACCATGGATTACATCGTCAGAGACTCTTACTTTGCTGGTGTAGGATTTGGAGAAGTTGATATCCATAGGCTGATAGATTCGATAGACGTGATAGAGGGTTCAGTAGCCGTAGATTATCCAGGTGCCTTCTATGTCCTAGAAGCTTTCATCATAGCTAGGCTGGAATTGTTCAACGCTGTATACTTTCATAGGACGGTGAGAGCAGCTAACGTTATGCTCTCTAGGGCCATGAACTATGCAGATGAAGAACTAGGACTAACTAAGTTTAGTGATGTAGAAGAGTTTCTTTCAATGGACGACTACTCAGTGCTTCACGCGCTTCTTTCACTTCAAGGAGGCGGGAAAGCCGAGGTGGCTAGAAGGCTAGCATATATGTTCAGTCAACGTAAATTATTGAAGAGTACATACGAGGCAGTTGTACATAGAGGCGATGACCCATTAGCCGGTCTGCTCAGAAAAGCTAGTCTAAGGAAAAAGTTAGAGGAGGAAGTTGGAGCAGTGGCCTGTGTTGATCCGGATTACGTGGTGGTCGATGTTCCTACAGTGTTATCAGTCCCAGTCCACCCAAAAGATGGAGCAGAAATCCTAGTTTTTAAAAGGACACAGAGGGGGGAGCGTGAGATACATAGGTTAACTGATGTTTCGCAGCTGCTCTCCTCGCTCTCCAAGTTCACCGATGTTATTAGGGTGTACACTCTTCATGAACATAGGGAAGCAGTGGAGAAAGCCTGTAAGGAGATCTTTGGACAAGAGGGGTTGACTAGGATCTCAGTCTAGCTGTGGTGATGAAAACGTGAAGGGTATACTCATAGCTCTTGAAGGCATCGATGGAGCAGGAAATACTACACAGGCTAAGTTATTGTCATCCTGGCTCAAGAGAAAGGGGTTTAAGGTAATATTGACCAAGGAGCCGACCCGCGGCTGGGTGGGTAAGCTCATTAGAAGGAGACTTAAGGAAGGACGAGTTGATGCAAACATAGAAGCCCTCCTTTTTGCTGCCGATAGGGCCGAGCACGTAGCAAAAGTCATAGCTCCTTCCCTAAGGGAAGGGGCCATAGTGGTTACGGACAGGTATTTTGAATCCTCAATAGCATATCAAGGAGCCCAAGGAGCAGAGGTGGAGTGGATTGAAGCTATTAATAGCTTTGCCCCAAAACCGGCTTTAACGGTGGTTCTGGACCTAGAACCTAGGCTTGCCCTATCGAGAAAGCATGAAAGAAGGGAAGTATTCGAAGAAGAAAGCTTCCTAGAAAAGGTTAGGGAAATTCTTAGAAGGAGAGCTCTTGAAAAAGGCTATGTCCTCGTCGATGCCAGTAAAAGCGTTAAAGAAGTCCATGTAGAAGTTAGGAAAGCCGTAAGGCACATTCTTAAAAAGTTGCAGTCTTTTTAATAACGTTGAGGAGCTTCCAAGTAAAAAGCACGGTGTTTTTTAGAAGCCAGAGCTAGAAGGATCGATAGGCTTCAATATATCTCTTAGCAGCGATGTAGCGTAGGTTCCTCTCTCTAAAATGAAGCGTAAAGTCAACTTAGTTAAGGGAGGGTTAAGCTCGTCTTTGTCTACCTCAATTATCGTAAAGCCTTCAGGTTTACAAACAATCTTTCTAGGCCTTGAAAGAAGACTAGCGTAGGGGAACTCTTCGACTTTAAAATCCTCTAATGAAACCTTTTCCTCCTTCAAGACCTTCTCTAAGAAAGGAGGAAGTGGAGGCTGAAGCCTAAGCTCATAACTAGGTAGAGGGATAGCTACGCATGCCGAGCCTTCCTCAACCATCGAGGAGAACTTCTCGACCATACTAGTATCCTTAACCTTAAAGGAGCGATCTTCAGTTACCACGTAATCTCCTTCCATAGGTAGATGATAGTCACGCATAGCTCGCACTCTATAGCTTAGCGTCTTGTTGAAGAGATATGCTTGGTAAGCCTCCACTATAAGCCTCAGTAAGGCTTTAGGAAGTACCCTCAAGGCTCCAACATAGTCATTGGGGTGGTGAATAAGGTAATTCAGCATTCGGCGTTCATACACCATTCCTTTAGGCATCAGCCGCAACGATTCTCTAAGATCGCCCGCTGTTCTTGCCCTGCGTACAATGATACCTTCCTCAGGATAGGCGTGGAAGAGGTATTCGTTAACAGCAGCTTCAAAGTCACCCTTGACAATATACCTCCCTACGATATGGGTGTTGGGTCTTTTGGTCCCGAACCTTTGGTAGCCATAATAGTTCAGGAAGCCTTTTCGCTTCATTAACTGATAGATTACCATCCTAACCTTGCTGAGGGCTTCGCCAGGATTTAGGGGTATAGCTCTTACCGTCACCGTGAAACGATTCCCGTAAAGGTCCTTCTTAGCTAGGGGTTTATGGAAAGGTTGAACCTTTAATATCTTCAGACCAGTAAGGGGGGTTGTTTCTAGGCTTAGGGGTATCATTCCCTTGATCGAGAATCGCTGTACAGCTACAGCATTAGCGTCCTTTAAGCCTGCGTAGGAAACATCGTTTAAAGGTACCTTTAAGGCTTTAGCCAATCTCCTTGCAGCCGTGAACGTATCTATACCTTTCTTTTCTACAAGGAAAAGGGTGTAGCCTCCTCCTAAAGGAGGATCTAGTAACCTTCCTGGAGCTGCGAGCTCTTCTACCACAAAATCCTCCAACCTCCACTTAATCCTCCCTCCTATCCCTTCTACAGTGGAGGCGTAGAATAACATGCCAAGCTCCTTATCCAAGGAGGAGGCTGAAGATAAGGGCAAAAAGTACACCTTAAAGTAGTTTAAGGTTACCTGTGACTAAATCTATGAGGCGGCTTGGTGCAGGCCCTATTCCTACAGCCGTGGGGGTATTTGGAGGAAGCTCTGTTAAACCAGCGTCTCTAACTACCATAGCCGGTAAGCCTAATCGCTTAGCTTCCGCTTCAAGTCTAAATAACTCTTCTTCACTTGAAACTTTAACTACCACTTTTTTCTGCGACTGGATGAGCCACATGCGCCACCAGTCCCCTCTCATCTTTCTGGCTTCCTCCGCAGCCATAACAGCAGCGTGAGCTACTTGAGCAGCCAGCTTACCTTTACTCATCTTAAGGTCTTCTCTAACCGCTATCACCTGCTTGTAATCTTTAAACATGTAAACTTAAGACGTATTAACTTCCCATTAAGGTTTACGTGAGGGAAGCCTAAGTGAGCCAGCACGACATAGTGGTAGTAGGGGCTGGTCCTAGTGGTTTAATAGCTTCCTTCGAGGCGGCGAGAAGAGGAGCTAACGTACTTATCTTAGAGGAAGACAGCGTTGTTGGAAAACCCGTTCATTGCGCTGGTTTAGTTAGTGTGAAAGGTCTTAGCCTTCTAAACCTACATGGAGATTACATACAGGGGAGCGCCAAAGGAGCTATATTGCATTCTCCATCGGGTTTGCAAATTCGGATCGAAGCAAGGAGGGACGTTGCGTATGTAATCGACCGTGCTAAGTTTGATCAAACCTTAGCTAAAAGGGCAATAGAGGCTGGTGCCGAATTAGCGTGTAGAGCTAAAGCATTAAAAATTCTATGGGAAAAGATGAGGGTGGCCGGAATCGAGGTTACGCTTAACGGAGTTAGAGTTGAAATTAAAGCAAAAGTGACGATAGACGCTGAAGGAGCTAGGTTTAAACTTTTGCGTGAAGCTGGGTTAAACCCTCCTAAGCTTAGCTTGCTCTACCCTGCAGCCCAAGTAGAGGTGGAAGGAGCCGACGTAGAGGAGAACATGGTAGAACTCTTCTTCGGTGAACAATGGGCGCCTGGCTTCTTCGCCTGGATCATACCCCATCGAGAAGGATGTAGAGTAGGGTTAGCCTCTAAAGTAGGCATGGCGAAAACACTTCTTGAACGGTTCATCAAGAAACATCCAGAGGCATCCACGAAGCTCAGAAGGGTCAAAGTTAAGGAAGTATCAGGCGGGTTGCTGGTTCTTGGAGGCCCTGCCCCACGCACCTACAAAGAAGGCTTCTTAGCTGTGGGGGATGCAGCTGGCCACGTTAAGCCTACTACAGGAGGAGGAGTCGTATTCGGAGGGCTCTCCGCTAAAATAGCTGGAGAAGAAGCAGCCATGGCCGCTCTACGTGGAGATAGAGAAGCCTTTGCCAGGTATGAAAGAAGGTGGAGAAAGATTATTGGTGGGGAATTAAAGTGGATGAGTAGATTAAGGACTTACTTATCATCATTAGATGACCGAGAACTTGACCATTTATTCGCCTCCGCTTTAAAACTCAAGCTAGAAGAAGAATTAGCCATAAAGGGAGATATGGATTTCCAGGCATTAACCATGAAAAAGCTCCTGAAAGCCCCTAGACTAGCACCTTTACTATTTAGAGTAGCCATGGGTTTAGCCATAGAAACTTTTAAAACCAGCTCAGAGGTTAGAGGTGAAGACTCTTCAACGGCGGTGGAGAATGTCTAGAGAAATAAACTTCCCACTATGCGCCTCCTGCAAGAGACCAATAACACCAGATGTAAAAGGAGCTAAATTTTATTGTCCTCAGTGTGGAGGCTTCTTGATATGGCGGTGTTGGCACTGTCGAAAACAGGTCAACCCATATAAGTGTCCTAAGTGTGGTTTTGAGGGGCCCTAGGTGGTGAAGCATGGCCAAAGTAATGGCTGTAGTGAAAGTAATGCCTGAGGACGTAGGAATCAACTTAGAGCAATTAAAAGACGATATACAAAAAAGCTTGCCTGAGGGTGTAAGCCTTCAGAAATCAGCGGTCGAAGAGGTAGCCTTTGGGATAAAGGTGCTTAAGTTGGTGCTCCTCCTCCCAGAAGAGGAAGGTGGTACGTATCAAGTTGAGGAAGCCATCTCTAAGGTGAAAGGCGTAAGCCAAGTTGAAGTCGAAATGGTTACGAGGGTTTAATAGAGGGTAGGATTAAGTATTAGTTTGAGCCTTCTCACATTAACGTTAGGCTCTGGCTGTAGGTGGACACATGTCTAGAGAAGAAAAAGAGGGTAAGGAAGTAATACTAAGGGTAGCTGATGCTAAGGCTAGAGACGTAGGTAGAGGTAAGGTTAGGATAGACCTTGAAGCCATGAGGATGATAGGAGTAAGCCCAGGAGATATAGTTGAGATAGAGGGAAAGAAGCGTACCGCCGCAGTGGTATGGCCGGCTTACACGGAAGATCAGGGGTCTAACTTCATTAGAATGGATGGGCTCACAAGGAGGAACGCAGGTGTAAGTATTGGAGATAGGGTAACGGTAAAAAAGGCTAAGGTAGTGCCAGCCTCCATGGTTAGGCTAGCGCCGCAGTCCTTTACTATATCGGTTGACCAAAGCTTCACTAATTTCGTAAAGCGAAGGCTTATAGACTACCCGTTGGTCGAAGGAGACAGCGTCTTGATACCAGTATTGGGGCAAGCTATACCTTTCGTTGTAGTTTCCACTAAGCCTTCAGGAGCTGTAGTCATACCTACCGAGGACACCAACGTCATCTTACTAGAAAAACCAGCAGAAGAAGCTAGGGTTAGCAGGGTAACCTATGAAGATATCGGAGGCCTTCACGAAGCAGTGCAGAAGATAAGGGAAATGGTGGAACTCCCCTTAAAGCATCCTGAGCTCTTTAAGAGGCTTGGAATCGAGCCTCCTAAGGGCGTACTGCTTTATGGTCCACCCGGATGCGGTAAAACTCTCCTCGCAAGAGCAGTAGCCAACGAAACTGATGCTTACTTCATAGCTATAAATGGACCTGAGATTATGAGCAAGTTCTATGGAGAGTCTGAGCAGAGACTGAGAGAGGTATTTGATGAGGCAAAGAAACATCCATCTTCTATCATCTTCATCGACGAAATAGATGCCATAGCTCCCAAACGCGAAGAAGTTACAGGTGAAGTGGAGAAGAGGGTTGTAGCTCAGCTCTTAGCTTTGATGGATGGGTTAGAGGCTAGAGGTAATGTTATAGTCATAGGAGCAACTAATAGGATCAACGCCATCGACCCAGCACTTAGAAGGCCAGGACGCTTTGACCGAGAAATAGAGATAGGTGTGCCTGATAAGCAGGGTCGCTACGAGATACTCATGATACATACCAGAAACATGCCCCTGGCTGAAGACATAGACCTGAGGAAACTAGCTGAGATAACCCATGGATATGTAGGCGCCGACTTAGCAGCTCTTTGTAGAGAGGCAGCAATGAAGGCGCTTAGGAGATATTTACCTCAGATAGACCTACAGCAGGACAGAATACCCTTGGAGGTTTTAGAGGGGCTTAAAGTAACCATGCAGGACTTCCTAGACGCTTTCAAAGAGATAACGCCCACTGCTATGAGAGAGGTGTACGTTGAAGTCCCAGCAGTCAAGTGGAGCGACATAGGAGGCTTAGAAGACGTGAAACAAGAACTTAGAGAAGCTGTGGAACTCCCCTTAAAGCATCCTGAAGCGTTTAAGAGGCTTGGGATTAAGCCGCCACGAGGCATACTGCTTTATGGTCCACCCGGATGCGGTAAAACTCTCCTCGCAAGAGCAGTAGCCACGGAGAGCGAAGCGAATTTCATAAGCGTTAAGGGACCTGAGATCTTCAGCAAATGGGTAGGAGAGTCTGAGAGAGCCATAAGGGAAATCTTTCGTAAAGCTAGGATGGCAGCACCCTGCATAATATACTTCGATGAATTAGACTCCATAGTCCCAATTAGAGGATATGGCTACGGCGACTCCATGGTTACCGAGCGAGTCATCACCCAGCTCCTGACAGAGCTAGATGGAGTTGAGAGGTTAGACAACGTAGTAGTGATAGGGGCAACCAATAGACCTGACATGCTGGACCCAGCCCTGCTAAGACCTGGAAGGTTCGATAGACTAGTCTATGTGCCTCCACCGGACCTAAACGCTAGGATAGAGATCTTCAAGATCCATACCAAGGACATGCCCTTAGACTCAGATGTTAACCTCGAGGAGTTAGCTAAGATGACAGAGGGCTATGCAGGATCGGATATAGAGAGTCTATGCCGCGAAGCAGCAATGATGGCGCTTAGAGAAGACCTTAATATAGCCAAGGTAAGTAGAAGTCATTTCATAGAGGCGCTTAAGAGAGTCCCTTCAACCATAACCGAAACCATGCTAAACCAATACCGCAACTGGGCTCAACAAGCAAAGAAGCTGCAAGCCCAGAGACCTAGAGCCCCACTATCCTTCGTTTAGAGGGCCCAACCTTGTCTGCATGGATGTCCATTCCTCTCGAGGAAATAATAGTAGATCTACTTAGGCGGAGAGGAGGGGTAGCGAAGGATAAAGAGCTCTACACCATGCTTAAAGCCATGCTCGGCGATGTTTCGCAGAGAGAGGTCCTTAAAGCTTTACTTAAATTGGAGCTTAGTGATGTGGTAAGAGTCTCCACGATAAAGAAGAACCTAAAATCGGTGACCTTAATAAAGAAACCTGAAGAGGGCTAAAACTTGGGCGTAGATTTAAAGGATCTTGTACCTAAGAGAGAGATCACTCTTCAAGACCTTAACGGTAGAGCTATAGCTATAGATGCCTACAATACGTTGCACCAGTTCTTGGCTATTATACGTCAGCCCGATGGCACCCTCCTCATGGATAGTCAAGGAAGAATAACCAGCCACCTATCAGGCTTATTTTATAGGACCGTTAACCTGTTGGAGATGGGCATTAAGCCTGTGTACGTCTTCGACGGTAAGCCTCCCGAGATCAAAGAGCTAGAAGTGCTAAGGAGGAAGATGCATAAGGAGGAAGCTGAGCGCAAATATGAAGAAGCCTTAGCTCGAGGAGACCTTAAAGCAGCTAAAACTTATGCTCAACAAACAGGCAAATTAACCGAGGAGATGGTTGAAGATGCCAAGAAGCTCCTAGACACCATGGGCGTACCTTGGATTCAAGCACCGTCAGAAGGAGAAGCCCAAGCAGCTTACATGGCTGCTAAGGGAGACGTATACGCGGCAGCCAGCCAGGACTATGACTCTCTCCTGTTTGGGGCCCCAAGATTGGTGAGAAACGTAACGATCACGGGGAGGAGGAAGCTACCCAGGAAGGATGTTTACATAGAGGTTAAACCTGAACTCATAGAGCTAGAGCAGCTACTCAAAGAGCTAGAGATAACAAGAGAGCAATTGGTAGACGTAGGTATACTTGTAGGCACTGACTATAACCCTGAGGGTGTTAAAGGGATAGGGCCTAAGAAAGCCCTTAAACTAGTAAAGGAACAAGGCTCGCTTGAAAACGTGCTTTCCACGCTGAAAGACGTAGAGTTTCCTTTTGATCCCAAGGAAATAAAGAAACTTTTCTTGAGCCCTGACGTAACCTCCGATTATAAGCTAGAGTGGAGAGAACCGGATAAAGGAGAAGTTGTAAGGTTCCTCTGTAGAGAACACGATTTCTCAGAGGATAGGGTAATGAATGCGGTGGAGAGAGCGATTAAAGCGTTTAAGGCAGGGAAAGGTAGGGTTACTTTAGAGGCCTACTTTAAGTTTTAACCTACAGACTCTGCCTCGATTATAACCATAACCTCCACGGAGGGATCTTTTAGAAGCTCCACTAACCTTCTGTCTAGATCGGCTGCAGCCTTATCAGCCTTCACCATCACCGTCCTTCCGCATATATAGCTGCTCTTCCTGAACACAATGCTTCTTTCGTCGTTAAAAACCATCATAGCTGAGCCATAGCCC
Organism: Thermoprotei archaeon; assembly: GCA_003649615.1. Taxonomy (GTDB): domain Archaea; phylum Thermoproteota; class Methanomethylicia; order Nezhaarchaeales; family B40-G2; genus B40-G2. The sequence goes on from QMSI01000002.1 coordinate 21,994, forward strand.
CTCACTACGTCAGATAACCCCTCAGCCTCAATCATCAAAGTAATAACGCTCCCCTCCCTCGAAGCCAACTTTTTAAACTCTAACGATAAGTCCCGAGCTGCCTTCTCCGCAGCTATGGCTACGATACAGTCACCTCTAGGAGACAAATAAGGGTCTTTAGTGATCTCTAACGTTGATCTGTGAGTAGCCTTAACGTTAGGATGCCCCCTTGCCTTAAAAACTTCAGCGGTTCTCATCAATCCCTAAGCTCAAATAACCCCTTATTAAAAGCACTCTCAGGGAGAAAGGTTGTCGAGTACTGGGAAGGAGCGCGAAGCAGCCATTAAGAGGCTGATAGAGGCAGGGGTAATTAAAAGTCAAGCAATAGCCAAAGCCATGTTAAAGGTTCCCAGAGAGGAATTTCTCCCTCCTGAGCATAGAAGGCACGCCTATATAGATAGTCCTCTGCCCATAGGCTATGGACAGACCACCAGCGCCTTACACATGACCGCTTGGCTAATAGAAGCTGTCCGATTGAAGCCAGGAGACAAAGTATTGGAGGTTGGCGGTGGCTGCGGCTATATGGCTGCTGTTTACGCCGAGATGGTAGCCCCAGAAGACTCAGAGATCAAAGGACACGTCTACACCGTGGAGCTCATAGAGGAGCTGGCCAAGATGGCTGAAGAGAACCTAAAGCGACTTGGCTATGCCGATCGAGTCACAGTGATTCATGGCGACGGAAGCCTCGGCTATGAACCAGCTAAACCATACGATGCCATAATAGTAACTGCCGCCTCACCCGATGTGCCTAGACCGCTCATAGACCAGCTGAAGCCTAAAGGTAGACTTGTCATACCTGTGGGTGGCCCAGGCTTTTACCAGGATCTAGTCCTCGTGGAGAAAGACGAGGAAGGGGAAGTTAAGATGAGAAGTCTAGGAGGATGTGTCTTCGTCCCTCTAAGAGGGAGATACGGCTTCCCAGACAAGGCTCTGTATTGAAGGGGCCTTGTGTTGACCAAACATCTCATTGAGAGCATAGGGGTAAAGGTGGTCAAAGAGAAAGGAGAGGAGATCAGAAAGTGTTTAGCAAGGTTAGAGCTCTTAAACAGAGATGTCCTCATTAAGAAGGAGGGTGAACATCTCCTAATCCCTGTGAGCAGGGCAATCAAGGAGAGGGAGTTAGAAGAGCTAAAAGCAGTGTATCCTCAAATAGAGGTTGTCAAAACTCTCTTTAAAGCCGCCCCTCATAGACCTAAAGACCTAATGGAAGCCCTAAAAGACCTTCTACCTCCTTATAAGCTGGCATCATTACCAGGTTCCTTCGACATCATAGGTGACATAGTTGTGATAGAGATCCCGCCAGAGCTTGAAGGAGAAGAAGCGTTGATAGCAGAGGGAATCATGAGGATACATCCTCACGTCAAATCCATCTACAAGAAAGCAGGAGCGGTGGAGGGGGAATTTAGAGTAAGACCTCTTAAATTCATAGGTGGTATAGATAAGCCTGTAACTGTACATAAGGAGCACGGTTGCCTTTTCAAAGTAGATCTAAAGGAAGTTTACTTCAGCCCCAGGTTAGCTACTGAACGAAGGAGAGTGGTAGAGCTGGTTAATAGCCGAGAAGTAGTAGTAGATCTCTTCAGCGGTGTAGGGCCCTACGCCATACAGATCGCTAAGTTTCGAGGAGCCAAAGTTTATGCCGTAGACATAAATCCTCGAGCCTACCAGCTTCTACTAGAAAACATCAGAGTCAATAAAGTTCAAGACAGGGTCGAAGCTGTTCATGGTGATGCTCGTCAAGTGGCCTCCACGATCCTTAGAGGCATAGCTGACCGAGTTATCATGAACCATCCAAGTCAAGCTCTAGACTTCCTCGACGCAGCGTGTCTTGCTTTAAAGCCAGAGGGAGGGGTTATTCATGTTTATACCTTCGCTCACGCGTTTGAGGATATCGAGGACTACCTTGCAAGGAAGATTAGAGATGCAGGTAGAAGAGTGTACGGTATACTTCATCGAGGCTTCGTCAGACAAGTAGCTCCGAGAGAGTGGCAAGTGGTCATTGACGTTAAGGTGCGTTGAACCATGGAAAGCTTTTATAAGGGATTTCCCACCCCACCAAGTGGGCCCGTAGCTTAGCACGGTAGAGGAAAGCCGAAAGCGCTCGGCTCTTAACCGAGTGGTCGCGGGTTCAAATCCCGCCGGGCCCGCTACCTCACCGCCTTGATAGAGGCGAAGAAATTAAGCTTGCCTCAGCGTAACGCTGCATAGTAGCTTAAGCTAGTGGTAAGGTTGACGATGAAGGAGCTTAAGGTCGAACTCAGGAAGCTCCTCTCTAAGTTGAGTGAAGACCTTGAACGAAAAGAGAAGCTAAAGGACTACTTAGTATCTACGTCGAGAAGGATCATAAAGGCAGCTGGAGACGCGGTGATCTCAATACACTCTGAGCGGTTAGAGGAAGCTGATGAACTGATAAGGAAAGCCAGCAGTCTACTTAATGAGGCTTTGAAGCAAATTGAAGGACAGATAGAGTACCTCTATGAAGGACCTTTACCCCAAGCCTTGAAGGAGTACGTGGAAGCCTTGACGTTTTATAGGGTATACCAAGGGCAGAGCCCGCCAAGTCCAGCTGAGCTCAATGTACCTCTTAAGCCCTACATATACGGCTTGACAGAGGTGGTGGGAGAGGCTAGGAGAAGGGTGATTGATTCGCTTAGGAAAGATAAGATTGAAGAGGCTGAGAGATGGCTTGAGATCATGGAAGCTTTCTACGGAGCGTTAAGGGAGCTTGAGCTTTATAGAAGCGCATTGCCTGATATTAAACACAAAGTTGACCAGGTAAGAAGACTCACGGAAGTTACAAGAGGAGATGTCGCCTTAGCTACCCAGCGCAATAGACTACGACAAGACTTGAGAAGGTTGGAGGAGAGGCTTAGGGGGACGAGTAATCATGGTTAGGTTAAGGTTCACCGAGATACTTGAAAAAGCCGAGCAGAACTTTGAGGAAACTTGGCTTGAGACCGGGAAGCTTGTTGGTAAACGTTTCGCTAGAAGAAAGCCCTTGATAGCTTACGTTAAAGGTAAGCCTCATCCATTGATGGAGATCCTCCAAAAGTTTCGAGAAGCCTACCTACGTTTAGGGTTCGAAGAAATTCTTAACCCGGTTATTGTGGAGGAGGAAGATGTAAAGAAGCAGTATGGCCCTGAGGCTCTAGCTATTCTCGATAGATGTTACTATCTTGCTGTACTGCCCAGGCCTGATATAGGAATAGGTAAAGATAAACTTAAACTTCTTCAAGCTTTAGGGATCGAGATCGATGAGTCAAAAGTGAGGAAGCTCCAAGAAGTCTTACATGCCTACAAGAAAGGCGAAGTAGGCTCAGACGACCTCGTAGAACGCATTGCTGAAGCCTTAGCAGTAAGCGATGTTATAGCGACGAGAATTCTAAGCGAGGCACTCCCTGAGTTTAAAGAACTCAGGCCTGAACCTACCTTATTGACTTTAAGGTCTCACATGACCACGTCTTGGTTCCTCACCCTATCGGCTTTACAACACAAAAAGACCTTACCTATTAAGCTTTTCAGCGTAGGGGTAAGGTTCAGGAGAGAGCAACGTGAAGATGAGACTCATCTTAGAACCCATCATGCTGCCTCCTGCGTAGTCATGGATGAGGAGCTGGACGTAGAGGAAGGAATAGAGCTAGCAGAGGCGGTGCTTAGACAGTTCGGTTTCAAGGAGTTTAAACATGTGCGGAAGAAGGTTACAGCTAAATACTATGCGCCTGAGACAGAGCATGAGACCTACGTCAAATATCGAGGCGAGTGGGTAGAGGTAGCTAACTTTGGGCTCTACAGCCCTATTGCTCTAGCACATTACAAGCTCGAGTACCCAGTGTTGAACTTAGGAATCGGGGTAGAAAGGGTAGCAATGATACTTTACGGCTATGACGACGTAAGGAAGCTAGTCTATCCTCAGTTTTACGAGGAGTGGTCGCTAAGTGACGAAGAACTGGCCTCCATGATTCGCTTAGAAGAGGAACCCTCTACCCGTGAAGGCAAGCTCCTAGCCATCTCCATAACTGATACTTTACAGAAATATCGCGACGCATCTAGTCCTTGCGAGTTTCAAGCGTTTAAAGGAGAAGCTTGGGGAATGAAGGTTGAAGCTAAGGTGTATGAGTATGACCCAGGTGTCAAGTTGACAGGCCCAGCCGCCTTCAATAAGGTCTATGTATATAAAGGAAACATTCTCGGATTACCACCCACAGGGATGGATGAAAAACCAGAGGTAATGGATGCCAGAAAGGAGGGTGTGGACTCAGGGTTAAGTTACGCTTACGCAATAGCAGCTAAGGCAGCTGCCGAAGCAGAGAAAAAAACCCCCACTGGCGGTGAAGTAAATATCAGAGTGAAAATTGCGCGCACACCTAGCGACGTGAACATTTACATCGAGGAAACAGCCAGGAGGTATGTGCAAAGTAAGGGTGGCCGGATAGATATTAGAGGTCCTGTGTTTATAGGTGTTAAGATAAATGTACAGCCTTGACGATAGACGTGTAAAAGTACCTAAAAACTTTGATATCTCCAAGGCTAGGAAGGCTCAACAACTAATAGCTTCGAAAACCATAGAGGTTGATGAGCTCCCACGTCAATTAACCTACATAGCCGGTGCCGATGCAGCTTTTAGAAAAGGCCGAGTGATAGGGGCCATAGTCGTGCTTAGATACCGTGACTGGAAGGCAGCGGAGGAAAGTAGCGTCGTGCTTGAGGAACGCTTCCCCTACATACCTACCCTCCTATCATTTAGAGAAGCTCCCGTGATCTTTGCTGCCTTCAGCAAGCTTAAAGTTAAGCCACAGCTCATGTTCATCGATGGACAAGGCTTAGCCCACCCATACCGTTGCGGTTTAGCTACTCATATAGGTGTAGTATTGGATTTACCTACCATAGGAGTAGCTAAGAAAAGGCTGTGGGGTGAAGAGGGGGCTCTTGAAGGAAATAGAGCCCCTTTGATAGATCCAAGAGACGGAAAAGTAATAGGAGCAGCCGTTTGGACGAAAAAGGGGTCCAGACCTGTGTACGTAAGCATAGGACACAAGATAAGCTTAGAAACTGCTGTGAGACTCGTGTTGGAAGCCACTTTGCCTGGGAAAAGACTACCTGAACCTATCCTAGCTGCTCACGCTTTAGCTTCAAAAATGGCTAAAGAGGTGGCTGAATGAACATCGCCCCTGAACTTTGGGATTCACTATACCGTCTAGCAGTGTTGGGGGCAACTAAGCATCCAGTAGCGATCAATAGCGCCGCCTTCGGTAAGGCTCTAGGTATCTCTCAACAGACAGCCTCAAGGAGGTTGATAGAGCTTGAAAAGCAGGGATTGGTTAAAAGGGAGGTTTTACGTAGAGGACAGACGGTGATGCTGACAGAGAAAGGCGTAGAGGCTTTAAAGGAGGTTTATGCGGAGTTGAAGAGGTTGTTTGAGGAAGAGGTAGGTGAGCTTACTGTTGAAGGAGAGATATTCACGGGATTGGGTGAAGGAGCTTACTACGTGAGCCGTGAAGGTTACAGAAGACAGTTCATCGCTAAGCTAGGTTTCGATCCTTATCCAGGGACTCTGAACGTAAAGCTAAGCGATACTAAAAGCCTCAGAGCCAGAGAAACATTGGAACATTTTAGAGGAATAGAAATTGAAGGGTTTAGCGATGGGGATAGAACATACGGCCCCGTCAAGTGTTTTAGAGCTACGATAAATGGAACAGTAGAGGGTGCAATAGTTATAGCAAGGCGAACTCATTACGGTAAAGATACCTTGGAATTCATCGCCCCCATTAACGTGAGGAGAGCTTTAAGCCTCAAGGATGGGGATAGGATCAAGGCCGAGATCCGGTTGGTTCATTAAACCTGCGCTCAGCCCTAGCCAACACTTCTTCTATTATTTGGGATGAGCTATAAAAGCGACAGCCTCTATAAGCCTCCTTCAACCTGACCACTTCTACGTTTAAACCTCGCCTATTAAGTTCCTCCTCTAACCACTCTTCATTAAAAGGCTGATTTGGGCCTAGGAGGATCACGTCTGGCTTAACTTCTTCAACCACCCTGAGTAAATCACCTTCATGACCTAAGACCGCCTGATCCACAGGCTTCAAGTTACTAACTACTTCTAGGCGCTGATCTTCCGGTACAATAGGTTTCCTACCCTTAACTCTCTCTACAGTAGAGTCGCGAGCTACTACGACGACTACTGTGCCCATCTCTTTAGCCTTCCATAAGAGGTATAGGTGGCCAGGATGAATTAGGTCGAACACGCCTGCAACCATTACTTTCTTAACCATGACACCTCACCTAAGCTTCAAAGGGCCATTTAAAGGAGGCTAAACCTAAAACTCTTAGGGTATCAAGAAGGCCTTCAGCATATACTACGCATACCAAGCTAGTTGTTAAGTCCCCCTCCTCCAAATAATGTAGAGCATCACGATAATACCTTTCCACTAAGTCGAGCACCGTCCTAACCTTGTTGCCATCCACGCTCACTTCGAGCTCGGCAAGTTTAACCTGGCTTAATGTCTTTTTTAGCGAATTTAGATACCTATCTAACCTTTCTCTAAGCTCCTTGGACATAGAGAAAGCCTCTTCACGCTACCTCAATTGGTTTAGGAAGCCTGGAGAGCAGCACTACCCTTGAGTGTAGAGAGTCCTCTAGGACCTCATAGCCTATATGTTGAGATAGAAGATGGGCAAACCTGACCACTTCGCTATGTCTAGGCATGTTTCCAAGCTTGAGTCTATACCTCGAGAAACCTAAGTACATGTAGGCTTTAACTTCTACGTAATGGCTATTAGCCTTTTCAATGAGCGAAGCATAGCCTTCTATATCAACGTCATTAACGCCTTTTATTAAGGTCAATCTTAACGCTGTAGGGCACTTGAAAGTGCTCAGTAGGCTTAAGGTTTCATTAAGCCTCTGCCAGGCATCGCTCATGGAAGGTCTACAGACCTTCCTGTATAGGGTCTCGTTAGGAGCGTTGATAGACACGTAGAGCTGTGAAGGTTCATTGCTCAGAGAAGAGAGCACTTCAGGGTATAGGCCGTTGGTCACTAGGAAAGAAGTGAAACCCTTAGATCGTAATAGGCCTAGAAGGTCATCTATGTAAGGGTAAAGCGTGGGCTCACCAGCCAACGATATGGCAAAGTGTCTAGGATGTAAAGCCTCTTCAAAGCGTTTCCTATCCACCTTCGGGTTTGACTTATAACCACTGACAATCCTGCGCTGTTCCTTCAACGCTCCTTCGATTAAAGTTTCAGGTTTATCGATAGGAGGCAGCCTCAGTTCATCCCATGATACTCCTGGGTCTGATCGTTCAATCCTCCAGCAGTGGAGGCAGGCGTTAGGGCATGAGAGCATAGGTGTAAACTGTACACAACGATGGCTCTGTATGCCGTACCAGCTCTTATAGCATAGCTTATCTTCCGTTAAAGCCTTGTGAAGCCAATGGCACTTCTTAACCGCGGCATGCTCGTGGCGGCCAACGAGGTGGTAACGTTGCTTAACAAGAAGAGACTTTACTTGAGGAGAGAGGTACATGTCTCCTCCACTATGCTCTACTTTAAGGGTGTAAAGCGCTCCTCAATTCCTCCACTTGATATGGATAGCAAGTCTATGCCATCGCCAGACAAGGCATCCCTCTCGATGGCCACCTTAATAGACTTGGCTGCCAGATCTTCAGCCTGCTTTAGGTTCATGTCTCGCTTATACTCGGTCTCAAGGATAGCTATGGCCACTGAGGCTCCACTGCCTATGGCAGCATAGTCATCCTCTATTAGAGAGCCAAGAGGATCTAAGATGAAGAGATGGGGGCCTTCAAGGTCTATGCCTCCAAGTAAGGTTTCGCTGAATAGAGGCATGTAGCGCTGGCTAAACAGGATATTTGCCAACAGCTTGGCTGCTGACCTAATAGCCATCTTACGATTGAAGTTAAGTTCATAGAGGCTAGCTTCCACAGCCAGTGTCCTTGCAATCGCCTGCATATCTCCTATTAGGCCAGCACACGCTATCCCCATCCTATCGGTAACCCTGAAAACCTTCTTAGCAGATTTGCTTGTCACTGTTAGCCCATATGAGACCCGCTTTTCAGATGCTAACACCACCCCTTCACTACACCTTACTCCTACAGTAGTAGCTCCTACAGCCAAGGGTATCCTGTTAGGAAACGAAGCCTCCATAAGTACGCCTCCAAGCACACATTCCATATCCCTCCACCTTTTAAGATTTCCCAGCCAACGCTTTATAGCAGGGGATGCAGTAGTGAATCAAAATGGTTACCGTAAGGGAAATGTTAAACAAGCTTAAATGGAGCCTCGGTTTAGGCGGTTATCAAGTCGTCATCGTACATCGAGGGGCTCCAGGAGATGTAAAAGTTATTGCAGGGTCTTCCATCAAGGAGGTTGGAAGGTACTTTTTCGTGTATGAGGAGAACGGTGTTGAGGTACAAATACCTTATCATAGAGTCCTCGAGGTACGTAGCGTAGAAGGAGAGGTTCTATTTAGGAGGAGGTAAATTGGAACAACCCTTCTCCTCCATGCCTGACCCCCTTAGAAGCCGTGAACTTATAGACTTAGCCTTTAGAAGAGCTAGGAAAAGAGAGGTGAAAATTCCAAGAAGAACACCTAAGGATTTGAAGGCTAAGATTAAGGAAGAGACAAGAATTACCTCCGCTGGTAACATCGTTATCAATAGGTTACATAAAGTAGTAGCGGAGACACCGAGGATTAGTGACCTGCATCCATTTTACAGAGAAGTAGCTGATGCCGTGGTAGGGGTAGATAACCTAAGGAAAGCCTTAGCCAGAATAAAGCGAGCTGAAACTATCGTGAAGAGGTTATTGAAGGACCATCTTAGGATGGTTAAGCGGGCTAGGGAGGTTCATGAAGCAGCTAGGATAAGGAAGGCCTTTTACGGTAGGTTAAGCTCAGTGCTCAAGAAACTTGATAAAGACTTAGCCTTAATAAAGGAGGCTGGAGCTAAGCTTAGAAAGCTACCATCCATAGATCCTGAAGGACTAACAGTAGTAGTAGCTGGCGCACCCAACGTGGGAAAGTCCTGCTTCGTCAAATGCGTGTCCACAGCCAAGCCTGACATAGCATCCTACCCATTTACCACTAGACAGGTTCTTGTAGGACACCTTGACCTTGGAGGAGTTAGAGTACAGATCATAGATACACCCGGCCTCCTTGATAGACCAATTTATAAGCGTAATAGGGCGGAGCAGCAAGCTATAGCTGCGCTTAGACATTTAGCTAAGTCAGTGATATTCATGATAGATCCATCTGAAACCTCTGGGTACACCATTAAGGAGCAGGTAAACATCTATAGAGGGGCGGTGGAAGTTCTCAAGGATATACCTCACCTCCCTGTTCTTAATAAGGTGGACTTAGCCTCGGAGAGGCAGATCAAGGAAGTGGAAGATGAGCTTGGATTAAGGAACCTGCCTAAAATGGTTGCTTTACGCTGTTTAGGAGTGAAGGAAGTATTAGTAGAAGCAGTGAAAGCTGCGAGGAGGGGAGAAGGATGAGGATAGATATCGATGGTAGCATGCTTGAAGGGGGAGGACAGATACTTAGACTAAGCATAGCATTGTCGGCAGTATCAGGAGTACCTCTCAGGATATACAACATACGAGCTAAGAGAAGCAACCCGGGGTTAAGGCCGCAACACTTAACGGCAATTAAGGCGGTAGCTGAACTTGTAGGAGCTAAGGTTGAAGGGTTAAGGGTAGGTTCAAGGGAGCTAATCTTTACTCCAGGTAGGCCTCGTGGAGGTAGATTTTACTTTGACGTGGGAACGGCTGGTGCAACTACGCTAGTGTTGCAGAGTCTATTACCAGCTTCGGCCTTCTCCCCTAAAAGGGTGATGGTAGAGGTTAAGGGAGGTACTAATAACCCTATGGCTCCTCCCATCGATTACGTTCAGCGCTTACTTTTGCCCATCCTAGCGAAGATGAATTACCATTGCCAAGTCTCCTTACTTAGAAGAGGGTTTTACCCTAGAGGAGGAGGCGTAGTGAGAGCAGTTATGGAGCCTGTGGACAAGCTGAGGACCATATCTATGCTTAAGCCAGGTAAGGTAGTTAAGATAACAGGCATAGCTTATAGTTGTAAGCTACCTGGACACATCGTTGAGAGGATGGCAAAAAGTGCCGAGAAGGCTTTAACTGAAGCTGGATATGGTGATGTAGAAATAGAGCATGAAGTGCTACAGCCAGAGCACCCTAAGTGTAGCTTAGACCCTGGATGCGGGATACTGCTTAGAGCTGAAACTAATGAGGGGGCTTTACTTGGTGCCGATAGCCTAGGCGAGAGAGGTAAACCTGCTGAGAAGGTCGGTTTAGAGGCTGCTCAATCCTTAATAAAACAGTTGAGCTCGGGAGCTTCAATAGATCGATATATGGGTGATCAACTCATAGTCTACATGGCTTTAGCCGACGGGAAATCTGAGGTAAGGGTTAGCGAATTAACTCTTCATGCCTTGACGTGTATGGAAGTAGTTAAGATCCTGCTAGGAGTTACTGTAGAGGTGGAAGGAGGATTAGGGAAAACCTCCAACATCCTATGTAGAGGAGTAGGTTTAAGGAGGAAGATGGAAGAGAGCTGAAAAAATATAATACGCTTACCCCTAAAGGGGGCGAGGGTGCTTAAAGTGCCGATTCAAAAGGGAGACTATGTATTGATAGATTACGTCGCAAAAGTAAAGGAAACCGGCGAGATCATAGACTTAACTAAAGAAGATGTAGCTAAGGAAGCCAGGTTCTACCGTGAAGATGGTATTTACGAGCCGCAGCTGGTCATCGTAGGTGAAGGATGGGTACTTGAAGGCTTAGATGAAGCCTTAACCCAGATGGAGGTAGGAGAAGAGAAGACCGTAGAGATACCGCCCGAGAAAGCCTTCGGAGAGAGGGATCCCAGCAAGGTTAGGACGGTTCCAGCTAGAGAGTTAGCGCGAAGAGGTATAACACCTAGGCTTGGGGCTCGCATAGAATTTGATGGAAGATTAGGCCTTGTTAGAAGCATAGGTGGAGGTAGAGTAATACTAGACTTTAATCATCCACTAGCAGGTCACTCCATAGTATATGAGGTAAAAGTAGTGTCGAAGATCGAGGGAAACGAAGACAAAGTGTTAGAGCTTCTCCACCGAAGATTTAGGAGGATACCTAAAGACAGGTTTAAGATCAAACTTGAGGAAAACGTGCTGGACATAGAAGTGCCTGAAGAAGCCTTTACGCTTGAAGACTTGCAGTACGCTAAACGAGGCCTAGTTATCGATATTCAGAGGTATATGCCTCAAATCCAGGCAGTGAGGTTCCACGAAACCTACACTATTAAGAAGAGCGAGGCTCCCGCTTCACAAGAACCTTAACCAATCCTAGCCCTCTAGGGCAAGGAAGCTTACCTAGATCACCCTTAATTACCCTGAACTTCTCACCCTTACTTATCATTGGTGGAGAACATAAACGATGGAAGCGGCAGGTGACTTCACTACATTTTTGTGGACGGAACCACACCACCAGGTCCTCTAAGGCTAATTTTGGAGGCAGAGCTAATTCGATAGGTGCCTCCACTACTTCCACTACCCTTACTCCTCCTTCATGTATTTTACATGGATGCTTCTTCTCCCTAACTGCTACCACTTCGTAAACCACGCCTGGCTCAAGCCTTCCCACACAAACCTGGTATAGATTACAGCCTCTACAGGCTTGAGGAGGTTCACCATTAATGAAGCGGTAGCCTACCCTAGCTTGAAGCTCGCCCACTAAAGTCACGATTCGATCTTTACCTTCCGTTGAGACCTACCTCCTATTCTATTACACCTGTTACTCTAGCAAGCCTCTCAGCAGCTGACTCTGTTAACCCTGTCTCGCCGAGAATTGTGTAGCGGTTCCTTATCTTATGGGCCATCGTGAGCGCCTTTATCACCATCTTGGATGACACCTTCAGCCCTTCAGCGTTGGTGGGGGCACCTATGGACCTTAACACCGATCTTATCCTACGCCAATCAAGGCCGTGAAGATAGGCCATCATTATGGTACCTACGCCGCACTGTTCCCCGTGTAGAGCTGGCCTTGAAGCCACTATGTCGAGAGCATGGCTAAACTGGTGTTCCGAGCCTGAGCATGGTCTAGAGGAGCCTGCTATACACATAGCTACGCCACAGGACACTAAAGCCTCGAGGAGTGTACGTATACCTTCATCAGTTAGGTTTGCTATCTCCCTAGCACTTTTCATAACTAGGTGGGCCGACATCCTAGCCAAAGAAGCAGCATACTCGCCGTAATATTCACCTTTAAGTCTGTGAGCCAAGAGCCAGTCGCTCACAGCTGTTATCTTAGCCACAACATCTCCACACCCGCTTATGATGAGGCGTCGAGGCGCCCTCTTTATGACTGAGACATCGGCTATAATAGCTGATGGAGTTTGGGCCTCCACCGACCCGTAAGTGCCTAGACCTTTAACCGATGCTCTGGGGGAAGCTATCCCGTCATGTGAGGCTGATGTTGGGACGCTCACAAAGTTTAATCCAGTCTTCGCTGCTGCTAGCTTAGCTACATCAATGATGGAACCTCCGCCTACACCTATAATGGCAGAAGGCCGTTTATCCTGAGCTAGCTTAACAACCTTCTCCACCCACCCTGCATCAGGGTCGTCTATCACCACGAGGTCATAATCTATCTTGGCTGAGGAGAGAGCTGACAGAGCTTCATTACCAGCCGCTTGAAGAGTCATGTCTCCAGTGACCACCATTAAGTTACCATGAAAACCTAGCTCTCTACAAGTGTTACCAAGCATCTTTAGTACGCCGTCGCCTACAACTATGCGTCTAGGCAAGTTTATGAGGTGAATGGACATTTAGTTCACCTCAACCTAATGGTTTCCTGCGGCATAGGAGCTATCGTGGGAACCTTGAAAAATCTCTGTATAGTATTCGCTAAGTTTAGGCTCTTAGTCTCTTCTCCGTGGCAAACCAGGATCCTTGAAGGCTTAGGGACGACCCGTTGAACAAACTTTAATAATTGTTTTCGGTCACTATGGCCCGAGAAACCTTCAATACTCACCACTTCGCAATTCACTTTAACCACTTCAGGTTTACCTTCAGGTCCGCTAACGGTAACTTCTCTAACACCGCTCTGCACCCTTCTACCAAGGGTACCTTCAGCCTGGTAGCTTACGAAAATCAAGCTATTCTTCTCGTCAGAGGCCAATAGCCTGAAGTACTCTACGGCAGGACCTGCATTTAGCATGCCAGAGGTAGCCATAATTATGCAGGGTTCCCCCTCTACAATATCAGGCCTAGCGCTGCGGCTCTTGACAGTTATAAAGTTCTCAGAGAGGAAGGGGTTTTGCTCTTCGTAGAAAATTTTGTTCCTAACTTCTCTGGCAAGTTCTTCAGGGTAAGCAGTATGAATAGCAGTAGCTTCTTGTACCATCCCTTCTATGTATATAGGGACTGAAGGAATCAGGTTTTGCATAATGGCTTCTACAAGCACCAACATCATCTCTTGGGCTCTACCCACTGATAGCACGGGTATCAGTACCTTCCCCTCTCTACTGAGAGTTCTGTTGATTGCATTAATGAAAGTTTCCTCAGTTTGTTGACGGGCGGGCATAACGTCATCGGGAGCGCCGTAGGTGCTCTCCATGATTAAGGTTTCAAGCCTAGGAAAAACGTAGGTTGATGCTTCAAGAAGCCTAGTTTTAGCGAACTTGAAATCACCTGTATAGACTACGTTGTGAAGGCCGTCGCCTATATGGAGGTGGACTATAGCCGAGCCTAAGATGTGACCAGCATTATGTAGGGTTAATCTAACATTAGGGGCTACGTCTGTAACCTCTCCATAGTTAAGAGGAATAGTGTGTAGGAGGGCAGTCTTGATATCCTTTATATCGTAGGGAGGGGTTCTACCTTCCCTTGAAGCAACGTCTAAGTAGTCAAGTAGGATGAGGGCCATAAGCATCTGAGTAGGCCTACTACAGTATACGGGTCCTCGATATCCGTACTTAAAGAGGAATGGAAGAGCGCCGCAGTGATCTAAGTGAGCGTGAGTTATGACCACTGCATCAAGGTTGTCGAGGTCGATCTCCCATAAGCTAGGAAACTCCTCTGAGAGTGAGAAGGCACCAGGTTTAACCCCACAGTCCAAAAGCACCTTGGTTTCATCCGCCTCCAAGAGAAGAGCAGATCTACCTACCTCTAAGAAGCCTCCTAGAGCCTTTATCCTCACTCTGCCTTTCTTGGTTAACATAGGTCTATGGATACGTAGGCCGATATTTTTCAATATTTTTTGACGGTAGCTGCTATTCCTATATATGAAGCGAGCAACCTGATACGCTATATGAGAATGGAGAGGTGGAGTTCGCAGAACCACAGGTCTCCAGAGTGTCTTCATTAGTATTTGGCGAAGAAGAGAGCCGCTTTTCCCTATAACCAAGCCAGGCTTCCTGGCTTCTATTAATACCTCTCCCATGGTTTTATCAAACATAATCTCTGTAATCCCAGCGTCTTCAGGGACAAGCTCCTTGATTATTTTCTTAGCCTCCTCTTCAGGGAGCCTTATCTCAGGGTCGGTCTTTAAAACTACGCGTTTTCTTATCATTCTAGCTAAGGTCTTCATCAAGTTACCGTCTTCCATTAACGCCGACGGGTTTTGAGCATAAACCACTACTTCAGGTCCTTCAAACTCTACTTTTGTAACCTTAGCCTCTTTGGGGATTAATTGAAGGATACCATCCCTAACTGCTGAAGGTCCACTAGGTCTCTGCATAGAAAACTACCTTTTATGGTTCAAAGGCTACCTAGCTCCTTAATCAAGGTCTCTCCAGGTTTCTCTTCGATTCCTTTCTTGGTTATGATAGCCACATCGAAACCTTCACCGCTAGCTGGATCCCACTTCATAGAGGAGGACACAGCTTTTATTACTACTGGGATGGCTTCAGCCACAGTCATGCCATCGTGGTAGGCGCCTTCAAGGACGCCTAGAGCCATAGGCGAACCTGAGCCTGTAGCTATGTAGCGCTCCTCTGTCATTGTGCCGAAAAGATCCAAGTTAAACATCCTAGATCCCTCATCGTCTACACCTGCAACTATAGCTTGGAGAATGAAGGGATAGTATCGAGCGCTAAAGAGAATGTTAGAGGCCAAGGTAGCTGCTGCCTTTACACCTATGGGCCTCCCATTCATTAACTTATATAGCCTAGCCTGAGCGCTGATGCGGTCAATGAGCATTTGGGCATCAGCCACTACGCCAGCTATAGTGGCTGCTATATGATCATCTATCTTACAGATCTTTTTCCCTCTTTTATTAGCTATGAAGAAGCCCGACGTAACCCTCCTATCCGTGACTAATATTACTCCATCGCTACAGACCACTCCGATAGTAGTAGTCCCTAGCCTAAGTCCAAGATTCCATGCCCTATTCTCCACCAGTTCACGGAACATGATCCAGCACCTAAAATTGGTCATAAAAGAGGTAAATCGTACATCTTCACGGACGGGTTTTATTTAAAGCTTTTCCGGGTTTTGGTCCAATGCTACCTAGTTAGCTTCCAAATTTCATCGCCCACCCTATGTAGAACCTTCAACGCTTTACCTCTCCTAACCTCCATCACTTCCCTTCCCGACATGAGAGCCACCCCTATGGCTAAAACTTTGCCTAATTTCTCTTCAGCTATCGCAACTACATCTCCAGGATTCATGGAGTCAGGAACCTGCCTAATGCCAGGGGCCATTACGTCAGCCCCCCTCAGTATCCTAGGAGCCGCCCCCATATCCACCACTACTTTGGGGAAGGGGGCAGCTTCAGCGAGGTGAATAGAAGGGATAAGTCTGTCTTCCACTTCCAAAAGGAGGGGAAGGCCATCTACGAAGTAAATGTTTATCTCCTTCACCTTCACGAGCTCCCACACACTCCTAACCTTCTCCCTTAACCTATCCTCAAGAGAGGGGTAGAGTCTTGAAGCCTTCTCCACCAGACCTTTAACATCGCGTTTACTTAGGTAATGTCGCTGTATCTTAGACATTAGAGGACGTTAAGGAAAGAGAATAATATAAAGTCTTCCTAAGGAGACCAAAAGCTATATATCGAGAGGCCTGAAGCTTCAGAGCACTGGCAAGGGAAGAGGCTATGGCCGAGCTAGCAACAGCAAACTTACTAAATGAAGCTTTAGGGAACATGATATTAATTAAGCTTAAGGGTGGAAGAGAGCTTAGAGGTAAGCTAAGGAGCTTCGACCAGCACCTCAACATCGTCCTCGATGAGGCTGAAGAGGTACGACACGACGGAGAAGTCAAGAAACTAGGACTAGTCTTGATAAGAGGAGATAACGTAGTATTAGTGTCGCCTGCGCCTAAATAGAGGTCTTCATGGTGGTTAGCTTTGGTTAAAGGAACTACCTCCTTCGGTAAACGAGGAGGCAGAAAAACCCACATCAGATGTAGAAGGTGCGGTAGACACTCCTTCAATGTCACTAAACGTTACTGCGCAGCCTGCGGGTTTGGTAGAAGCAGTAGGTTGCGAAGATACTCTTGGCAGACAAAGAAGCTTAACCGCTCTTCAAGGCTAAGATAGAAAATAATAAATAATGGACCGGGCGGGACTCGAACCCGCGACCTCCCGCACTTCAGGCCCTAAGGCTTGCCAAGCGGGCATTCTACCGCTGAACTACCGGCCGAGCTTAGCGTATCAAGGTGCTTTTTATAAAGATTTTGCGCCTTAACCCAAACATCCTACATTCACACCCATATTACCTTTCAACACTCCTCGGAAAACTGAGCTACATGCAGAGGAGCTACATAACCCTCAAAGGTGGCTTCCTTCACCCCTCAGGTTGGAGGTGAAGAAAACCAACTCCCTCATCCACTTATAAGCTAAGTATTAAGCTAATTAAGGGTGGTACGGTGTCTGAGCCTTGTCCACTGCTCTAGAGGATATATTTCAGCGTGTCTTAACCGCTAGAGTCTTCAAAGATAGAGAAAAACTTAGACCTGACTATGTTCCTGAAGAACTTCCTCACCGTGAATATGAGATAAAAAGGCTGGGCGAGACTCTAGCTCCTGCCATTAAGGGTGTTAGGCCCTCAAACGTATTCATTTATGGTCTACCTGGCACGGGTAAAACGGCGGTGGCTAAGTATGTTCTCAAGAAACTCTCTAAAGCAGCGGCTAGGCTTGACCTAGGCTCAGGGCTGGCTAATTGTTACATTAATTGTAAATATGACAATACGAGTTATAGGGTCTTTGCCTCATTATGTGAACAGCTTGGGGTCAAAGTCCCCTTTACTGGGCTATCTATACCTGAACTTTTCAGGAGGTTTATGAAAGCGCTGGAAAGCAGCAGTAGGCTTGTAATAATTGTGCTCGATGAAATAGACGTTTTAGCAGGGCATAGCAGCAGCGACCTGCTTTATAGGTTAACGCGGATAAACTCCGAGCTCTCCAAGTCGAGAGTAGCGCTCGTAGGGGTGACCAACGACCTTAAATTCACAGAAAGCCTTGATCCTAGGGTTAAGAGCGCATTAGGGGAGGAAGAACTAGTTTTTAAGCCCTATGATAGCGATGAGCTTGAAGATATTCTTAGACAGAGAGCTAAACTAGCATTCATGGAAGGCGCCTTAGAGGAAGGGGTCATACCGCTCTGCGCCACCCTAGCTGCTCGTGAACATGGAGACGCTAGAAGAGCCCTTGACCTACTAAGGGTAGCAGGTGAAGTAGCGGAGAGAGGGGGTGGCTTTAAGGTTACTGAAGCTCACGTTAGGAAAGCGCAGAAAGAGTTGGAGCGCGATAGAGTAGTGGAAGTCTTAAGGTCGATGCCGCTCCACGGAAAGCTAACATTAATGGCCGTCTACCTCCTAGAACGTAAAGGAGTCAAGGAAAAAACTACAGGGGAAATATACAGCCTCTATAAGGAAGTCTGTAAGATGTTGAGATTAGATGAGCTCACTCAGCGTAGAGTAAGCGACCTTATTAACGAGCTTGACGTAGCTGGTCTCGTAACAGCGAGAGTAGTGAGTAGAGGTAGAAGAGGGTTAACCAAGATAGTTAAACTTAACATTAATGAGGAGATACTGCGTGAAGGGTTGAGGGAGGACGATAGGCTTAGCGCCCTACTCCAATAGGTTGGAGGAGCTTAAGGTACTAGCAGTAGAGGGTGGTAGGCTACCTTCAGTGAGCTTCAAAGCTAGAGGGGAAAAAACCGTTCTTGTAGGAGTATTGATGCGTAGGTTTAGAGTAGTGGATCTATCCTGGAGGCTTATAGAAATAGATGGCCTAGACGCGACGGAGAAAGCCATAGAGATAGCATCCGATTTACCTTCCCCAGACCTAATAATGTTGGGGAGTGTTACCTGTGCAGGTTTTAACATCCTTAACCCCTTTAAGCTAAATGAAAAGCTAGGCGTACCGGTAATAGTGGTGGTTAAAGAAAAGCCTAACAATGAAGCTGTTTACTCAGCGTTGATTAAGCATTTCCCGGACTGGAAGGAGCGTTGGAGAGTATTTGAGGAACTAGCTGAGAAAGCACCTATACGTCATGTAAAGGTGGAGGAAGGCAACCCCGTATATCTTGAGGCCATTTCAATAAGCGGCGAAGAAGCCGAAAAAACCATCAAAGCATTCCTGAAGTGGGGAAGACTCCCGGAACCTCTACGAGTAGCTGAAATCATTGCCAAGGGCGCTTCGAGGAGTCTCTTTAAAACATTAGGTCTTCACGGTTAAGGCTGAAAACATATATCCTTAAGCCTAGCTAATAACTTTGAGGTATAATGAGCAGCGTCGAGTATAGGAAGCTGCAAGAGACTAAGAGTGGCTCCTACTTGATCTCTTTACCCAAAGGATGGGTAACTAGGATGGGACTTAAAGGAGGCGCTACGGTAGCTTTAATGGAGGAGAGCGATGGAACCATAATCATAAGGTCAGGTGGTATAGAGGATGTAGAAAAACTAAACATAGCGGTGGTGGAGCTAGACGAAAACGTAGGAAGAGAGATTTTAGGAAAGTACTTGATAGGAGCCGACATCATCCATATTAAGGCTTCAAAGCGCATAACTTTAGATCAGAGGGAGAAGATTAAGAATACATTAACCGCCCTTGTAGGGACAGAGATCATAGAGGAGAAACCTAACGAAATAATAGTACAATGCTTATTGTCTCCACTAGCCATACCGATCAAAACTTTGCTTAGAAGAGCTCACATACTGTCATTACAGATGCATATAGACGCTATAACTGCTTTCAGAGATAAGGACGAAGATTTAGCTAAAAGCGTGGTTAGGAGGGATGATGATCTCAACCGTCTATACTTCCTCATCGTTAGGCAGCTGAGATCTATCGTACAAAACCCCAGGCTTTCAGAAAAAGCAGGGATAAGCTTAGTTGAGTGCCTTGACTACAGGCTCGTAGCTAGAGCGCTGGAGTCTAACGGAGACCAAGCGGTGACGATTGCTAAGAGTGCCATAGCTTTACGGCCCTACGACCCTCCTCCAGACATAGTAGAGGGGTTAATGAGTTTAAGTGAACTTATTAGAAAGATACAAGATGAAGCATTAACCGCCCTCTTTAAACTCGACACAAAACATGCTGAAAACTGTGTGAAGCGCGAGCTTGGCTCTAAAGTACATTCGCTAATGGAGCAGCTTAATCAACGTATACTTGAACTGCCTTCTACTATGGCCTTCTACCTTAACGAGATAGCTAATAGCCTCAGAAGGGTAAAGGAGAACTGCATAGATATCGCTGATCTCGTAGTAAAGCCTTAAAGAAGCAAAGGAGTTAAGGTTAAGTGGAACTCATCTACGTTACCCAAGAAGCCGGGGTGGCTGAGCGGTCTAAAGCGCCGGCCTCGAGATCTTATGAGGAAAGAGGCCAGGAAAGCCGGTGCCCCTTTACGGGGCGCGTGGGTTCAAATCCCACCCCCGGCGCTACTTGAAACGTCAAGTTTAATAAGGAGCTTGGAAAGGTTAAGCAGGGCTCTTTGCAAAGCCTTGAAGGCTTAACATCAATCAATAAACCTTATTGCTTCGGCTTTTATCGGTACTTCAACGTTGATGGTCAATGTAAGCTATGTAAATGGAGAGAAGAATGTTTAAGGTACTGGAGCCAACGGGGCAGCCAAGAAACTCTAACAAGCATAGAGTAAATGCTAAGTCAAAGCAATAGTCTCTAAGCTTACTTAAAATAAAGCTCTTTATCGTCATACAAAGTAGGTCATAAATGATGCGGGGGGTGGGATTTGAACCCACGAAGGCCTATGCCACAGGATACCCCATACCGGCCTCTTTTAGCCGAGATCTTAAGTCCTGCCCCTTTGTCCTGGCTCGGGAACCCCCGCAAGGGTTTGGAAGAAGTGTTTGTTGAGGCGTGAAATAATCTTTTCGTACATAGCTTAAAGAGAGAACACTACGAAAACTCGCCATGCCAAGCAGCAACTTTTATGTATCTAACCCTTCGATTTAAGGATGGTTGAGTTGATTAGCGGTCTTAGGACCATTTGGTGGGAAGACGGCAAAGTCTTCATGGTCGATCAGAACAAGCTTCCTTGGGAGTTTACCTTTAAAGTCTGTAGTAGTGTTGAGGAAGTAGCTGAAGCCATTAAAGATATGACAATTAGAGGTGCTCCTGCCATAGGGGCAGCGGCAGCTATGGGTCTAGCTTTGGCAGCTTACCACTGCAAGGCTAAGAAAAAAGAGGAAATGGTAAAAGCGGTGGTAAAAGCAGCTGAAGTTTTAAGGTCTACTAGGCCTACTGCTCGCAATCTCTTCTGGGCTATAGAGAGGGTTCTCAAAGTGTTGGAGATGAAGGAAGGAGTAGAGGAAGTACGCAGAGAAGTTTTGATGGAGGCTTTAAGGATAGCTGATGAGGACGTTGAGGTTAATAGGAAAATAGGTGAAACAGGTGTTTCTATCCTTGAAGACGGGGACGTAGTATTAACGCACTGCAACGCTGGCGCTTTGGCCACGGTGGGTTACGGCACAGCATTAGCTCCAATAAGGGAAGCTGTGAAGAGAGGGTTGAGAGTGAAGGTCATAGCTACCGAGACGAGGCCTAAGCTTCAAGGCGCTAGGCTAACAGCTTTAGAGTTGAAGATTGAAGGAATACCGGTTAAGGTGATAACCGATGGGATGGTCGGCTACGTGATGAGGGAAGGTATGGTCAACAAGGTGATTGTAGGAGCTGATAGGGTGTTTAAGGATGGACACGTGGTTAATAAGGTGGGCACCTTGACGATCGCGGTGGTGGCCAATCACTTTAATGTACCTTTCTACGTAGCAGCTCCTACCTCAACCTTCGATCTAACTTTAAACGTAGAGGACGTAACCATTGAAATGAGAGGAAGAGAGGAGGTAGCTTCCATTGCAAACTTCCCGATACTCCCTTCAGGCGTAGAGGCGTTAAATCCAGCCTTTGATGTAACACCTCCTTACTTGGTAACAGGGTATATAACTGAGAAGGGGATATTGAGGCCCCCCTTTACATTATAGGGGCCATCCTTCAATTTTTGCCAGTTCTCTGCCCTCTTCATCCAGCTTTAGTTGACCCACCTGTATAATGCTTACCTGCCCTTCAAATGGGGTCAAGAGGCTTATGGTCCTCTCCTCGTAGTCTATCTCCTCTATTATGCCTAGGCCTAGCAACGTTGAGGCTTGACCTATAAGACCAGCTATTAGTCCTTTCTCGGCTCCTCGATGAATAACTAACACTTCTTCCTTCCCAAAGGCCTCCTTCAGCTTTAAAGCTGCCTCCGAAGAATTCGAAATAGGTTTATCAACCACCACAAACATCGAGTCTGGGCCTTCCTCTCCGTAGATCACCTCTAAGCCTAAGATAGACTCTACTTCGCTTTTACGCTCCTTGCTCATCTTGAAACCTGTGGTGTAAAGTGTATACATCAAGCCGGTGACATCGAGCGAATACTTTCTTATCTTGGCCCTAGCAAAGTATCCCTTGTATGCCAGTTCCCTTTTCACTCTCCTATCCTCCTTGCTTCTGGCCTTAATAGCTGATGAGACCGGGACTCTAAGCACCTCAACTTCCTTGAAGTTTATGTAAGGCTTAGCCAAGTGTTCTACCTCAGTGCTTCGCTGTATTAGTACAAGATGGCTAGGCTTCAACGCCCCCAATAGGCCTGCTTTAAGAAACCTTGCTCCACGACCAGTTGTCCAGCCACTTGTGTTTATAATTAAGGCTTCTACACCCTCCCTCACAGCCTCTTCAAAGAGTATTTTAGCTCCGACTATAACGCGATCTGTTAAGCCTGAGGGAGAAGTAGCTCCTATGAAGTAGGCGCTCTTAAGCACCGCTTTGTCGAGGCTGGTCACATAATCTTTAATTAAACCTAAGCTAATGGTGGTGGGTACAAAGACTTCTGCCTGGCCTGGATCACAATCCAAGACGCCTACTTTAAAACCTGCTTCAATGAAGCGATTGGCCAAGTATGTACAGAACGTCGTCTTACCGCTATCTATGTCCCCAAACACCATAACCCTGAGAGGAGCACCAGCTCCAATTATTCTATCAATTGTTATGTACCACTCTCTAGGTATGGTAGCTGAAGAAAGAGGCTCTATTTTGGCTTCAGGACCAGCTTTAACCTCCACGACGGAGTTCTCAATAGCCTCTAAAGGCAGAGACCTAGACCTGGGTACAGTTAAGGACTCCTTGATCTTTACAGGTTTCCCTAATACTGAAAGTGAGCCTTCAAGCAGCCTTATAGAGGCTGGTCCTTCTACTTTGTAGGATGATCCTTTTGGAATGGTGACCCTTGAGTTAGACATGAAGCCCACCCTTCACTCTATGACCTTCCTTTAAGGCTATGTGTAAGGCTGAAGCCGCGTCTTTAGGTATGGGAGGATCCAGGGAAGGGATGGAGGTAAGGGAGGCGAGAGCTTCGTCCACCACCTCTACCTCAACCCCTTCAAGCCCAATAGAGAACGTGGATAAAACCTTATCTCTATGTTTAGGCGAGCCATCACCTATCCTTAATAATGTTCTTACTGCCAACTTAGCCTCTACGACATCCTTAACATAGTTAAGTAGATCATCCACCTCCCTAAAGACCCGGTAATCTATGAGAGCTGAATCCGCCACTACAGCTAAGCCATAGGTTTCGCCTGGATCAATACCCACGATAAGCTCACCAAACTTATCTCTACCCTGAAGAGCAAGCCTTATCCTAGCACTAAGTAACGATATCCCTTTGTCTTTAACCTCCACCACTTTAACTCCATTTAAACCCTGCATTTTAAGGGCGTCTTCCTTAGCTACCAATACCACTTTAATCTCCTTGGGAAGAGGGCTATCTGGATCAAGGCTAACAAAATCCAGGTTTAACCTTCTCAACTCTGATATTATTTCATAGTAGTCTTTTGCTCGAGTAGCGTATACTCCGATACGGCTCAGCATTCCACCACCATTCAAGAAACCTAAAGGAAGGCAACTATGCTAAATATAAACGTAGCGCATCACCTAATGGGGAGAAAGCTGAAAAACATAGAAGAGCTTATCAGAGCTTTGACAAGGCGAGGAGGACTCCTCCTAATCTATGGGGGAGGAGGAACAGGGAAGACGACACTAGCCTTGCAGCTTCTATTGAGCGCCTTGACGAGGGGTTGGAGGTCACTATATGCATATACAGGTAGGCTCAGCTCGAAAAGATTCAAGTCTTTGGCTCAAAAAAAGCTGGAAAACCTACGTCACCTGTTAATCTTGATAAGGCTAGTCGACTTCGATGATCAAGATAGAGCTGTAGATGCCCTCTACAGGAGTAGGGGAGAGAAGTTAAAGGTAGCAGTTTTTGATACTTTCACTGGTCTTTATAGATCCTTTGTGGCTGAAACGAAAAACCCCTTAAAGGCTAGCAAGTTGTTAAACCAACAGTTAGCCATGCTCGCTGAGCTTGCAAACAGCTTCAACCTAAACATAATATTGACTAGTAGGGCTAGAAGGCTTGCAGAGGATTTGGAGCCAGAAGCTTCTAGTTTGCTGGAGTATTGGGCAAACACCATAATTAGGATCGAGAAGCTAGAGAGATTAAAGTGGAGAAGGATAACGGTGGAGAAGGGACCTCCGCATCTGGAAGGATGGGTAATCGAGGCTGAGATGACAGGCAAGGGGTTAAGGTAGTCATGGCGTGGTACGTTGAAGAGCTCATCGAAGCCCTATTGTTCATACTTCCAGCTTACGTAGCTAATGCCGCTCCTCTCCTATTAACACCTTGGATGAGGGTACGCCATCCAATGGACTTTGGCTTATCCATGTCCGATGGGAAAAGAATACTTGGCGATACCAAGAGTTGGGAGGGGTTTGCTTTTGGAATTACCCTAGGTACCTTTACTGGGGCTTTGATCTCCAAGCCTTTACTAGGCTTAGCCTTGAGCGTAGGCGCTATGATAGGTGACCTAGCAGGGTCCTTCATTAAACGTAGGGCAGGTATTGAGCCAGGCCATCCAATACCCGTCCTAGATCAGCTGGATTTCCTTGTAGGAGCTCTCATACTTGCTTACATCTTGGGGGAAACTTTAAGTCCAGTTAAGGTGTTGATATTAGTAGTCATAACGCCACCTATACATCTAGCCACTAACACCTTTGCTTATTTACTAGGCTTTAAAGATAGGCCTTATTAAGAGACAAAGACCCTTAAGGCTATCCACCAGAAGCCTGTCAGCCCTGCTAAGAGTAGTAGAAGACCTATTAAAGAAACAATTAAGGCGCTCTTCTCATCTCTTGGTTTAGAAGCACTGTCATGTACGATTAATAGGCCTAGGAAAGTCAACGTAAACATTATGGCTAAGAAAAAGGCTTCATAGAAGGTCTGGGCGGAAAGCGGGCTTAGACCCAGCTCAAAGGCGAAGGTTCTACCTGCAGCAGCTGCTTGAGCAGAAACAAAAGACACACTCTCCCAGTTTATAACACAGAAGAGGAAACCACTGACTAAAATTATACACCAAATAATCACCAGGATAGGTAAGAGCTGTGAAGGAATCTTAATCTTCTTGACACGCCTAACTATGGACTGCAACAACGACATGTCAATCACCTTACAGCCCAAGCCTAAATTTAAAGTCTTCGAGAACCGGAGATAAAAGATGAAGAACATCGGATTTCTAAGCGTTAAGTTAACAAACCACCCTCTCTAGTACCCTCCAAGGAGGCTGGGGGAGTTGGAGATTGTGCTCTGTAGCCAGTGTGGGCATGTCCTACATAAAGGAGATGAGCTTGTAACGCCTAAGGATATAGCCAAGAAGTATAATGGACGCTGCCCGAAATGCCTCAACCCTCTAAACGCTAAGGGAACAAAGATACAGATAATCAGTAAAGGTAGGCGCTAACTAAACCAACTCTATCTCTATATGTATTGTATCTGGCATCCTGATTCTCATGAGTGATCTTAATGCTCTCTCCTCCGCGTCTATATCTATAATTCTCTTATGAATGCGTAGCTCGTAGTGATCGAAGGTGTGAGTTCCCTCACCTGAAGGAGCCTTCCTAACCGGTATCACCATTTTTTTAGTCGGTAGCGGGATAGGGCCCTTGACATGTACTCCTGTCTTTCTAGCTAGACCTACTATTTCACTACATACTGCCTGAAGGTCATTAAGGTTAGGGCTTGAAAGCCTTATCCTAGCTTTTCGCACCATCTACGCCACCTTAGTCTTCTAAGCCCTAGCTAAACTGGTTTTTAAAACACTCGCTAAAGAAAAGTGCTGGGGGTTTATTATTTCTCCACCTTAAGTGGGGTGGAATCTATGACTATGCCAGCAGCTATGGTTCTACCCATATCTCTGATAGCAAAGCGACCTAGCGGTGGAAACTCTGAGTACTTTTCTATTACCACAGGGCGAATAGGCTTGAACCTAACTATTGCGCTGTCACCCTGCTTTATGAAGCTGGGCTTCTCCTCTATCACGCTGCCTGTCCTTGGGTCGATCTTCTGTAAAATCTCGTCAAAGCGGCAAGCCACCGTAGCTGTGTGTACATGAAGCACAGGCGTGTAGCCCACGGCGATGGAGGTCGGATGGTATAGCACGAATATCCTACCGATGAACTCTTGCACGACAGTTGGAGGTTTGTCAGGTGGGCCAGCTACATCTCCTCTCCTTATATCAGTTCTAGCCAAGCCACGGACGTTAAAGCCTATGTTGTCTCCTGGCTCAGCCCTCTCCAAACGTGTATGATGCGTCTCAATGGACTTAACCTCACCCTTCTTATTGGAGGGCATGAAGAGCACTGTATCTCCAACCTTTATCACTCCCGTCTCCACCCTACCCACTGGCACAGTCCCTACGCCGGTGATCGAGTATACGTCCTGTACCGGCAATCGGAGAGGTTTATCTACAGGTTTCGGAGGAGGTTGGAAGGTGTCTAGAGCTTCAACTATTGTTGGTCCTTTATACCAAGGTGTATTATTGCTTCTCTCAACAAGGTTGTCGCCGTACCAGGCGGAGACGGGTACTACATTGATCTTTGATACATCGTAGCCGATCATCTTAAGTAGCTTTAAGGTACCTTCCTTGACCTCGTTAAACCTAGCTTCGCTCCAGTTCACCGTGGGGTCATCCATCTTGTTGACCGCCACAACGAGCTGGTTAATGCCCATGGTCTTAGCCAGGAAGGCGTGTTCCCTTGTCTGCCCTGCAGGGCCTATACCGGCCTCGTACTCTCCTCTCTTAGCGGATATCACTAGGATAGCGCAGTCTGCTTGCGAAGCTCCAGTAACCATATTCTTCACGAAGTCTCTATGTCCAGGGCAGTCTATGAGGGTGAAGAAGTTTTTCTTGGTTTCGAACTTGAAGAAGGAGAGGTCGATGGTCATATCTCGCTCTCGCTCTTCCTTGTAGGTGTCGAGAATCCATGCATACTTGGCAAACTCCTTACCACTTTTCTTGGCTATTTCTTCGAGCTCCTTTAACTTCCTATCATCTATGTGGCCTGTCCTGAACAGCAAGTGACCTGTCAGTGTTGACTTGCCGTGGTCTACGTGTCCTATGACCACAAGGTTCAGGTGAGGCTTAGCGCTTGACAACCTTACTTACACCTCTTGCCGCTAGGTGTTTCGAGAAGACCTCCTATTAAGCTTCACGCCTTTACCGTTAACCTCTGCAACATAACTGTCAAGGAAAGGCCTCACCTAGAGGCCATAGCTATTCTTTCCATCTCATCCTTCCGGCTAATCGCGTAGCTCCTCGAGCTCCCCTCAGCTGCCAGCATTATCTCTTCAGCAAGACACTCCTCAATACTTTTAGGGCTACCGAAAGAAGCTATCCTAGCCCCTTCGGTAATCCACCTTAAAGCTAGATCTACCCTGCGTTGAGGGGCTACATCAACCGACTGGTGGTAAACTATGCCTCCGTAAGCTATACGGGTGGTCTCCTCTCGCGGAGCCGCATTTTCTATGGCGTTAATTAGTACTTGAACGGGGTTCTGCTTGGTCTTTAAACTTATAATCCCAAAAGCCTGTTTAACTATGCTAGTAGCTAGCTGTTTCTTGCCTTGGTTCTTCCCGACCTTCATCAAGTGGTTTATGAGCCTCTCAACGATAGGTACCTCAGCCTTCCCAAACCTTTTATGTTCATGTCTACCTTCAGTATGAGGAAGAAAGACAGGCTTTAAGCAGATATATCTGCGTAAACCTGGATCATGTACCTCGACGCCCTCCATAGACCATTTATTGAAAAGCTTCACCTCCACCAAAACCGCCACCGCTCATCTTAAGGGTTTAGTCTTCTTCCCAGACATCAAAGCCCTAAGTGAAACACCATTAACCGATACAACCTTAAACCTCACTCCAGGTAGGTCTCCGTAAGCCTTTCCTTGAGGCCCCCCTATCCTCTCTATCAACACTTCGTCGTGCTCATCGATGAAGTTTAGAGCTCCGTCACCCGGGACAAAAGCAGTTACCTGCTTACCATTTTTAATAAGTTGAACCCTCACGCACTTCCTCACAGCCGAGTTGGGCTGTCTACTCTCAATACCGACCTTCTCTAAGACGAGGCCTCTAGCCATAGGGGCTCCTTCGAGGGGGTCAACTTTCACGTCTAGGCGTAACATTCTCCTCTTATAGCTGCTCTGACTCCACCTGAACTTCTGCCTTTTAGCCATAAGCTTCCTCGCAGCGAAGAGGCCTCGAGGAGACTTACCCGTAACCCATCACCTTCGCTTCCCTACAGGGGGCGCGAATAAAACTATTTCGGTCTTAGCTAATGACGACGTTATCTATATCGAAGTATCTCTTAGCTAAAATCCTGGCTCTCAGGATTTTGTTTCCATCCCTGCCGATGGCTACTCCTTTTTCTTGAGGGTTAACGGTCACGAAGGCTACGGTCTTGCCGTCAGGAGATTTAATTATCTTGACGGAGTGGACCTTAGCGGGCAGTAGGCTATTCTTTATAAGGTCTTCAGGTTTGTCTGCATCTTCCACTACCTCCACACTCTTACCTATTAGCTTTGTAAGCCTCTTAACGTTGGATCCATTTCGCCCTATGGCTAAACCCATGTGGCCCTGCTTAACCACAAAGAGAATCCTGCTTCTCTCCTGGTCAATTACGCAGTCCTTGGCCTGCGCCCCAGTGATGGATTCGAAGAGGCTTAGGTAGCGGAGCTCTTCATTAAACAGCCTTATCTGAGGCACGCTACCCTACCTCCTGCTCTTCAACCAGTTTCATTATCTCGGAGTCACCTTCATCTAGCACCGTAAGGGCTGCTACCATAAAGCGTCTCCCGCAGGTCTCCCCTAGCTCCTTACTGCTTAGAGGGCAGACATAGGTCGGTATATTTGAGAGTTTCGCGTGATGTACTATCAGGTCCTTCATGTCTGGAGGGCAGTTGCGCGCCAAGATAATAAGCCTACCTCTACCATGAGCCACAGTTCTAAGGGTCTCTCGGCTACCTAAGATTACCTTCCCAGTCTTCATCGCGACTTTGAGCTCATTCTCCAGGCTTATCATGGTTCTTCCTCCTCCAAGTATCTCATTAGTAAGTCGACCATCCCACTGCCCAGCGGTATAATCTGACCCACGATAACGTTCTCGGTAACTCCTTTTAAGTCATCACGTTCACCTCTAATACCTGCCTCAAGAAGTTGCTTAGTGGTCACCTCAAAGGCCGCTCTCGCGAGTACACTACCTTTCTCTCCGCTAACGCCATGACGACCTATCTGCCTCACTCTACCTGTAGCGGTCATTAGATCTGCCACCAGCATCACGTGTCTAATATCCACGTCTAAGCCTTGTTCCTCGAGCACTCTCATGGTCTCGTTTATAATGGCGTTTCTGGCAGCTTCTATTCCCAACACCGCTGCTATCTCATGGATGTTATTCGTAAAGACCCTCGTGGCGTCTATTTCAGGTATCTCTTCAGCTTTCTTAAGTACCCCTGCTAAGTTTGAACCATCGAAGTAAAGAACCCACTCGTCCCCTTCCTTCTTTATCACAGGTCGCTTTAGCCCTCTAACACCCTTAAGCTTAATCCCAAGGATCTTTTGACGAAGCCTCGTGAACTTGTTTAAGTCGAGAAGCGTCGGAGGCTTAACAATAATCGTGTCTTCCTCCACCTCCACGGAGCCCACCTTATACTTCTCAATAGCTTTAGCCACCTGTTCGGGCGTGAGCTGCCTATCACGCATTATATTCATGTCCAGCTTGATGGTTATGCTCTGCGAGAGAAGGTCGTAGTCGATAAACTTGGTTACATTCTCCACCGTAGTCTGGGTGAGTTTATTGGCTACCTCGTTAGCCTTTTCCCTATCCTTCTTGGCATCTCCCTTTAAGTGCACCACCATGATTGGCGTGGAGGGATTTCGCCTAGCGTCGAGGATCTCTATAAGCCTTGGAAGGCCTAAGGTTACGTTAAGCTCTCGAACCCCTGCATAGTGGAAAGTTCTAAGAGTCATCTGTGTGCCAGGCTCACCTATAGACTGCGCGCTAACCGTGCCCACAGCTTCACCTGGCTCTACGAGAGAGCTCTCATAGGCCTTAATGGTCTCCTCGATTATCTTCTCGAGCTCCTCCTCAGTCAATTCATAAGCTAAAAGCTTATTCTTTAAC
Source organism: Thermoprotei archaeon (assembly GCA_003649615.1). Classification (GTDB taxonomy): domain Archaea; phylum Thermoproteota; class Methanomethylicia; order Nezhaarchaeales; family B40-G2; genus B40-G2. Next base: position 52,049 of record QMSI01000002.1, read on the forward strand.
TCCTCGACTAAGGACGCAGGAAGTACTCCTTCCTCTATGAGCTTCTCCAACCTAGCCTCTACTTGTTCCTTGGTTAAGGTCACCATTTCACCACCGCCTTTGGACCTAAAACTTTCTCAACAATCTTGTCTACGTTAACAGGCTTACCATGATCACTCTTCGAAGGATCTACACCATCTTCTCCATACTTGAACTGAATGATTCTCCCTGTAGCATCTCTCACAGTCTGGTCGTAATCTACGCGGAGGTCTTGAAGCGCATTGATTAACCTACGCTGCATGTAACCGCTCTGAGAAGTACGTACAGCCGTGTCTACTAAACCTTCGCGTCCACCCATAGCATGGAAGAAGAACTCTGTGGGTGAGAGACCATCTTTATAGTTGCTGGTTACGAAGCCCCTAGAGGTTGGCCCTTTGTCCCCTACTTCGAAGTGAGGAAGCGTCCTATCCATATAACCTCTGTGTATACGTTCACCTCTCACTGTTTGTTGTCCAACACAGGCAGTCAGCTGAGTGAGGTTTAAGATAGAGCCTCTGGAGCCTGCTCTAGCCATGATTAAGGTGTGGCTGTAAGGATCGAGGTACCTTGAAGCTATCTCCCCGGCCTTATCTCTAGCTTCAGCTAGCACCTCATGTATCTTCATCTCTAGCGTCTCCTCCAAGGTCTGGCCCGGTGCTGGTTCAAGCTCTCCTCTAAGGTAGGCTTCTATTATGTCGAGAACCCTTTGCTTTTCACGCTCCAATATATCGTGTATCCTCATCTTTGCCTCTAAAGGCAGTTCCTCGTCGCTGAGGCCTGTGGTTAGGCCCCAAGAGTTCATGAAGGTGAGGAAGAGCTTAAACGTATTATCAATGAACTCTCTACCAACCTCTACCCCATAATCCTTTATGATACGGTGTAGTACGCTGTCCGGCTGTTGTGCACCTATGGATTTCTTATCTACTACCCCCATGAGGAGTTCTCCATCTAAGACAAGGACAAAGGCATCGTAGGGACAATCCTCCTTAACGCAGCGATCGCATTTAATACATGCATTGGCTTTGAGGGCGCAGTTTAAGCCTTTAGGAAGCATTAAGCTAAGCAGTTGTTTACCTGTCCAGTAAGGACCTGGCTTAAGTATCGTTGGTTCAGGGAGTCCTCCTTCATACTTAGCGTTGTAAAGAAGATCTTGAGCCTCTTCGGAAGTTAGTAGCGTGGTCTTCCTCGTAAGTAAGTAGGCCCCCGATATGTAGTCCTGTATTCCTCCTATGATAGGACCTCCATACCTTGGCGATAACATCTGTTCCTGGACAAGCATTAGCGTTAAAGCTTCAGACCTAGCTTCTTCGCTTTGAGGTACGTGGAGGTTCATTTCGTCTCCGTCGAAGTCAGCATTGTAGGGAGGACAAACACATAGGTTTAATCTGAAGGTCTTGTAGGGCAACACCTTAACCTTATGGGCCATGATGGACATGCGGTGAAGAGAAGGTTGCCTGTTGAAAAGCACGATGTCACCATTCCTTATATGCCTCTCCACGATGAAGCCTGGACCTAAGGCTTCAGCAAGTATGCTTCTGTCCTTGACGTACCTTAAGTCTACTCTACGGCCGTCAGGCCTGATGACGTAGTTAGCCCCCGGATGTTCGTGAGGACCTCTAAGCACCAGTTCTCTCATCTCCTTAAGGTTCCACTCAGTCACCTTTTCAGGAATGGTCAATATCTTAGCTACGTCGATGGGTACTCCCACTTCATTAATGCTAAGGTTAGGGTCTGGAGAGATCACGGTCCGAGCCGAGAAGTCTACCCTCTTACCTGAAAGGCTACTCCTAAACCTACCCTCCTTACCTTTAAGTCTTTGAGCTAAGGTCCTTAAGGCCCTCCCCGACCTATGACGAGCGGGAGGAATTCCTGAAACTTCATTGTCGAAGTACGTGGTGACATGGTACTGGAGGAGGTCCCAGAGCTCCTCTATTATAGCCATAGGAGCCCCTAACTCTAGTTGTTCGCGGAGACGCTCATTGATCCTCACAATATCAACAAGCTTATGGGTTAAATCGTCCTCCGATCTAATGCCCGACTCGAGAGTAATGGAAGGCCTGACCGCTATAGGAGGTACAGGCAACACGGTTAGTACAGTCCATTCAGGCCTTGAGAGCTTGGAGTTGAAGCCAAGTAGCTCATAGTCCTCGTCAGGGATGAGCTCTAATCTAGCCCTTATCTCGACGGGAAAGAGGCGACGCTCACCTTCCCTCGTCCTCTCATAAAAAGTAGTGGGTTTCTCAAGCCTAATCCTACCTTTATGAGCATGGCAGTATGGACACTCCGTAGCCTTCATAGCCCGCTTTAGCAGCCTATTCACAATTCTCTGCTTCATTAACTCCCAGAGCCTAGCCTTCTTCTCCTTATACTCCCTGTACCTTTTAACATCCTCTGGTGGAATAGAAAGCCTACCGCACCTAGGACAAGTTGCCTGTAGAAGCTGTTGAATCAGCTTAACGAAGCCTACATGGACAACGGGGCGGGCAAGCTCTATATGTCCAAAGTGGCCGGGGCATTCACCTACCCTATTGCCGCAGGTTTGGCAGCGCTGCCCCGGCTCGATGGTGCCCAGCCTGCGGCTAACCAAGCCGGTATCGATAGGAGTCCCATCCTCATCGTAAGTGTCAGGCGTTATGATGTTTACCACTGAAAGCTTCCTTATATCGTCAGGAGAGAGGACGCCGAAGGTAAGGGACTTGATCCGTTTAAACCTTAGTTGAGGTTCACTCATACCTCTCACCCCTACGACACTTTAATGCGGGGAGCTATGCCTAGACTCATGAGCTCCTGTAGGAGCAGCTTGAAGGCGTAAGACATGATCACCGGGGATATAGAAGCTTTATCTCCACACACCGAGCACCGGTAAGTGTCGGCGTTTCTATCGTAGTAAGCTATGAAGCCGCAGTTCTCACATACGTAAGCGATGAACCTATCCGACTCGTCGAGAAGGCGCTCCTTCAATAGGGAAGCTGCGCCATGAGCTATCAAACAGTCCCTCTCCATCTCCCCGAACCTAAGTCCTCCTTCACGCGCTCTACCTTCAGTAGGCTGCCTCGTCAATATCTGCACTGGGCCACGAGCCCGTGCATGCATTTTATCCGCTACCATATGGTGTAGCTTCTGGTAATACACGGGGCCTATGAAGATCTGAGCTTTAAACATCCTACCCCTGACGCCGTCATACATGACCTCGTAGCCTGAAGGCTTAAAACCAAGCTTTCGAAGCGCTTCCTTCAATTCCTCCTCCTTCTCATTGTTAAAGGTAGTTCCATCCACAAACCTACCTTCAAGCGCTGCCACTTTACCTGCAAGAGACTCAAGAAGCTGTCCCACCGTCATCCTAGAGGGGAAAGCGTGAGGGTTGATGATTAGGTCGGGCACGATGCCCTGCTCGGTAAATGGCATATCCTCCTGTGGGACAAGAAGCCCTATCACGCCCTTCTGGCCGTGGCGCGAAGCAAATTTATCTCCAAGCTCAGGGACCCTTTGGTCCCTAACCTTTACCTTGACAAGCTTATTGCCATCGATGGTCTCGGTTATCATCACCGTGTCCACTACGCCCAGCTCACCGTGCCTCACATCAACGGACGTCTCTCTCCTTACCGACTCAGCGGTCTCGAACTCTTTATACTCCTCTAAGAAGCGTGGCGGGCTCGTCCTACCTATGATTACGTCTCCACCCTTCACTATGGATTCAGGTTCAGCTATGCCGTCCTCTCCAAGGTTCCTATAGGCTTCCTCAGCCCTATACCCTCTGACGTCAGGGGTGGGTATCTCTATCTTATCTTCCTGGCCGCCTGGGTATTTACGCTCCTCAGCTTCATACACCCTGAAGAAAGTGGATCTACCTAAGCCTCGCTCCACCGAGGACTTATTGATGATCAAGGCGTCCTCTATGTTATACCCGGAGTAGGAGAGGACGGCGACGATAAAGTTTTGGCCAGCCGGCCTATCGTTATAGCCTATGAAGGACATAGGCCTTGTTTGGACTAAAGGCCTCTGTGGGTAGTGCAGTAGGTGGCCTCGGGAATCCATCCTTAAGAGGAAGTTAGCTGCTGGGAACCCCAGCGCTTGCTTGGCCATGGCCGCTTCGTAGGAGTTGCGCGGAGACTGGTTATGCTCGGCGTATGGTATTAGGGATGCGCAGATGCCCAGTATCGTGGCCGGTATGATCTCGAGGTGAGTGTGTTTAGGCGTAACGTCCTCAGGGTTTAAAGCAACATAGGCGTTTTCCTCCTCCTCAGCATCCAAGTACTCTATAAGACCTGCCTTCACTAACTGGAGCCAGGTTATCTTACCGAACCTAAGCTTCTCTACGTGTTCAGGCTTAATGCATGGTTTACCGTCCTTCACCACTATCAAAGGCCTACATATACGACCTGCGTCGCAGTTGACGTGAACCTCATTTATGTAGTCTGTCTTTATATGAGCTATGTTCACCTCAAAGCTTATCTTCCCAGCCCTGCGACGCTCCCTAACCTCATTAGCTAAAAGCTCAGGATATTCGTGGAAACCTATGAGCCTACCGTTTAGAAACACCTTAGCTCCTGTCATTGTAGAGGACTCTCCCTTAAGCCTACGAGTGGGCTTAACTCCTAAGCCATATAGCAAGTGTTCTACTTCCTTTTCGTCAACGCCTACTGAAGCCCTAGCGAGTAAAGCCAAGTTCTTGACTAAGCCGCAGTTAGGGCCTTCAGGGGTCTCGTTAGGGCACATGCGCCCCCACTGCGTAGCATGTAGATCTCTAGCCTCGAAGTGAGGTTGGCTTCGACTAAGCGGCGAGATTACACGTCTCATGTGGCTCAGGGTAGAGATGAAGTTAGTCCTGTCCAAGAGCTGGCTGACCCCTACTTTTCCGCCCACCCAGTTACCGGTAGCTAATGCATGGCGTAGCCGCTCAGTAATGACGTCAGCCCTGACCAACGTCTCCACATGAATCCCTAACCCTCTATCCTTAAGCCTCTCCAATTGGTACTGTAGGTCGCGGCAGAAGTTCCTAAAAGCCACCCTAAACAGGCTTGCCAGTAAGTCACCGGCCAGCCTAAGACGCTTATTAGCATAATGATCCTTATCGTCAGGCTTCCTCCTACCCAAAACTAGCTCTATAAGCTTCTCCGCCATCTGTCCCAGGAAGTAAGCCTTCTTCAACCTATCCTCAGGACGATTACCGAGGTGAGGAAGGAAGTACCTATCTATGACCATGCAAGCCCGCTCAATCCTACGCTCCCTAGGCTGACCAAACACTATCTTGCTTCCCACGAAGTCAAGTGCATCCTCCACTGTTAAAATCGAGGACGCCGCCTCGAGAGAAGCCAGCAACTCTCGCCTGATCTCTGAGTCGTGTGAAACAGCCTCAGTGATCTCCTTATCCGTCTTAAGGCCTAACGCCCTCATCATTATAACCAGCGGTATCCTACCAGCCACCGCGGGGAATGACACATGGAGCGTGCTATCTTTGAGCCTCTCTACCGCAGTAGGCATCCTGAAACCGGCAGCTGCCGACAACACCTTAGCTATGTAGGGCGCCGCCGAAGACTCACTCTGCACATCCACTAATACATGGTTAGTGGCTAAGTCCTCCTGAGATACCAAAACACGTTCAGAGCCATTAATGATGAAGTAGCCTCCAGGATCGCGTGGGTCTTCGCCATAAGCCATCAGCTCCTCCTCGCTTTTCTTGGACAGCGGGCAAAGGACCGACTTAACCATGATAGGGAAGTAACCGATGAAGACCTCCACAGGAGGCCCTTCAACCCCTCCCGCCGATACCTTTACCATCAGCCTGAGCGACTTGGCATACGTTATGTTCCGTAGCCTAGCCTCCATGGGAAGGACCGGGTTATGCTCCTTACGCTCTGAGCCGTCAGCCTCGCGGGCGTAGGGCTCCGTAATGCTGATCTTGAGGAACTTAACCTTGACATCTCCTGCCGACACTTCACCCTGCTCCTCGACGATGCGCTGGATAACGTTAGTCACGAAGTCGTTATACGAGTCCAAGTGCTGTCTAACTAAGCCGTGCTCCTTAATGAAAGCCTCCACCAGCGTCCATCTATCCTCAACACTAAGCAAAAAACACACCTCCTCAAGGCACCACGAAGCGATACGCCACGAACACACCAGCAGTCTTACTATGCCTAGTAATCTTCACTACATCTCCAGGCTTAGCTCCAATAATCCTAGCAATAGGATCACTACTTCTAATCCAAGGAAGCATCTCGGCACGGATACCTAACTCCTTCAAAACCTTACGCTTCTCCTCAGCCGATAAAACCTCATGTTTAGGAACAAGCTCATGATTAAGTAGATCGAGTTTCCTAACCAAACCAAACACCTCTAAAACCCGCCACACCATCACCAAAGAGCTCGCAGTAGAAGCCACAAGGTAGCTCTTATAAACTTTACTAGCATCAGCGACGGCCTCATGTAATAAGTAAAAGCGGGCCCGGCGGGATTTGAACCCGCGACCACTCCCCAGGAGGGCTAATGGCCCCCCTTCCGGGTTAAAAGCCCGTTGCTCTACCATGCTGAGCTACGGGCCCTTAATTGCCCCTTTGAAGAGGCTCTTATTTTTTCCTCTCACGAGCTCCATCTTAATATGAAAGACGCCACGACTTACCTTTCTTCTCGTCAAACGGTAGGTCGTTGATGCCCATCAACTCCCCTAATATACAGCGTCTCAGCCAGCATCTGCGCTGAGGGAAAAACAGTAATAGTTCCCTCCAATCAATCCAAACAACGTCTACGCGTGTAGTTACATGAGGCTAAGAGGCCTGAATGCTGGATTTAGAAATAAAAAGTTTAGGTTCAATACATTTTTTGGGGACGAGCGGGGGTAGCCAAGCCAGGTCAAAGGCGCAAGGTTCAGGACCTTGTCCCGTAGGGGTTCGTGGGTTCAAATCCCACCCCCCGCATCAATTCTTTCTAGAGTCATTTCTATGAACTGAGGTTTAATGTTCCTTCAAGCCTTCAGCATCACCAGCAAGCCACTCGACAACTATCGAAATTGTTTCGCCTTAACCCTAACAATGCTGCTATGCTTATCGAAGCATAGGGGTGGTCAAGGACCCGATGGTTGTTGATGTGGTTGCCCCTCACCTTTAAGGTAAGTAAGGACTACACAATCACCCTTGAGACTTAAACGACCCGCCTCTCCTCTAACGAGGGAAACCTTTTAAGACCATTAGTCGGAACAGAAGGCTCAATAAGGCTTTGTCGTAACTATCTATGCCTAGAGAGAGCAAGTGATGAATGGAGAGCTAATTTTCGAGATTACACTGTTCCATATCGCGGTGTTAATAATAGTCTCTAGGTGTTTCGGTGAAGTATTCGCGAGGCTTAAGCTTCCTGCTGTTGCTGGCGAGATAATTACTGGCATTCTTCTAGGACCAGCTGTCTTAGGTTTAATATTTGTAAACCCCGATATCAAGCTCTTCATAGCTCTTGGCATCTATTTCTTACTTTTCTTCGCAGGCTTTGAAGAGATCGACCTCGCTGACTTAGCTAAAGCAATGCGTCTTAAAACCCTGGTAGCCGCCATAATGTCCCTCCTCGTACCTTTCTCCATCTTCCTTCCCTTCCTCCTGATGTACCTTGGAGGAGAGGTGGCAGCCAATATCCTGGCTGCCATAGTGCTTGCGCTTACGAGTATGGGTGTAGTTTTGAGGTGTGTCGCCGACTTTAAGATAACAGGTACAGCAAGCGGTGTGAACCTAGTTAACATGGCAATGCTCAACGAGCTTTTCGGTCTACTAGCTGCGAGCCTAGCTTTAGAGGCATTACTATACCCAAGCACTGATGAATACTACTTCCTTCTTTCAAGGTCCCTCAAGGTGATAGCCTTCTTCTTCCTAGCTGGGTTAGCAGGGTATTACGTGGTGCCCTCGCTAATTAGGAAGGCAGAGGAGTTGCTTAAGATCAGGGAAGCATCCTTTGCCGTGTTGATAGCTTCCATCCTTGTGTTTTCCTATGGAGCGAGCGTAGCTGGGCTACATGGCGTTTTCGGCGCGTTGACCCTAGGCTTTGCACTATCCACAGCTAAAGGGGACCCCATAATAAGCAAGACAGTACAGCAGCTAGAGGGCTTTGCCCATGGAATATTCATACCCATTTTCTTCGCTGGAGCTGGGCTATACGTAACGAAAGACTTTCTGGCGTTAAGCCCTCTCGCCATCCTACTGCTCTCGGCTGTAATCATAGGTGGCAAACTATTGGGAGGATACATCGGCTCGAGGATCCTACTACCTAGGAAGATCTCTGGCATGGTGGCCCTCGGATTGCTGGCTAAGGGAGGAGTCGAGCTAGCTATCTTGCCCTTCGCGATGGTGTTCGGCGCTCTAACCAATGAGCTCTACTCTTTCATCGTGGTCTTGATGATCTTAATGATGATAGTCTCAGCCATCTCGATCAGGGCTTTAGCGGCAGGAGAGCGGCAGGCTTAGGATATTTTTACCTTTCTTCGTCGTCGACTACTAGAGGTGTTTCATAAAGTTTTTTTTCCTAGTAGGGTCTCTAACGTTAAGGCCCCGGTAGCTCAGCCTGGTTGGAGCACCGCCTTGGTAAGGCGGGGGTCGCGGGTTCAAACCCCGCCCGGGGCTTTCCACAGCATCATCGGCTAGATTCTACTTATCGGAAAGCTTCTATAAACTGCTTTATAGATTTAAGAGCTCTCCCTTCAATGTAAAAAGGCCTAGATACCTTATATACCCATTGTCATAGAAAAAAGGTCTCGAAGTACGAGGGGGGAAAATGAAAAGAATTGCACTAACACTAACTATAGTAACCATCCTATTGCTCTCCATAATTGTAGCCGCTGCACCTTCAACCACAGAGGCGCAGGAAAACTTTGACACTACAGGTCCTCGCATTGATGAGCTGGTAATTAAGATCTACCTATCACCAGAGCCGGAGTTCATGGCATTAGAGGCGGGCGAGATAGATATCATCGACTGGCCTCTGACATCAGCTAAAATCGAAGAGTTTATGGATAATCCCGACATAGTGTTGGCCGAGTACACTGAGCTGGGCATGTTTGAGTTTGACTTCAATAACAGGCGCTGGCCGATGAGTAACCTAAACTTTAGAAAAGCTATAGCTCATCTAGTTGATAAGGACAGGATAGTGACCGAGGTAGTGAAAGGATATGGCATGGTGCTGGACTCCATCATAGGGCCTCAGTGGGGCGATCTATACAACCCGAATGTACCTAAATATGAATATGACCCTGAGTTGGCAGCTCAATTGCTAGACGAGGCAGGCTTCGTTATGGGGCCTGACGGCTGGAGAATTGATCCACAGACTGGCGAAACCTTAAGACCGCTGGTCTTCATCATAAGGGCTGATGACCCGCTAAGAAGCCAGGCCGGCTTAATGCTCGTCGAGGAGCTCGAAAACATAGGTATACCTGTCGATGAGCAAGTTGTGGATAGAACCATTGCCTACGAGAAGGTAATGACAGAGTATGACTACGACATATACACCGGAGGCTGGATACTAGACAGGGATGGTACTTACCTATACGACCTATACACCAGCTATATCGACGTATACCCTGAGCCTTGGAGCTTAAACTACATCGGATTCAATAACTCAGAGTTCGATTATTGGGCATATCAGATGAAATATAACAGCTCCAACTTCGAGGAGTTTAAGGAAGCTGCCTGGAGAGCCCAAGAAATATTCATGGAGCAGGTACCGATGATACCTCTATGGTCAACGGCAGGCGTTAAGGCTTACCGTGCAGACCTCAGGGGAGTCATAAACATGGTGGGACAAGGAGTAAACAACGTCTGGAC
>QMSI01000003.1 GCA_003649615.1 Thermoprotei archaeon
TATGCTCCAGGCGTAAGCAACCCTGAGCCTGAAGGATTGACGTTAACCTCCCTCTTAGAAGTGTTAAACTTGGTTATAGATAGAAGGATTGTAGGGCTAGATGTTGTTGAAGTCTGCCCTCCCTTCGATAACGGCTTAGCTGCTATCCATGCCGCTAAACTACTCTTCGAAGAGATCGCGTACGTCAGTAGATCGCTTAGAGCTTCTTTCAACCCTGAGCAGGATTAAGAAAACATTACTCAGCCTTTATCTTCTTCACTACGGGAGGCCTAATCTTATAGATGATCCTCGAGTCACAGTAGGGACATCTAACCCAAGGCAGTCTCTGAAGCTCCTCTAACGTAAACGTTCTTCCACACCTTCCACACCTATACTGCATGGAGAACGCCTAAGCCCAATTCCACTAGCTCGAGTATAAAGGTTTATCTTCTCAACCTGCCCTATGATGCTCCGCAAGCAATAAATAGTAAACTAGCATTAGCAGTGCCAGAGACGAATGAGTGAAACATGTCCAGTCTGTGGCTTACCGCGTGAAATTTGCGTATGCGAAGCGATAGCGAAGGAGCAGCAGATCATTAGGGTATACGTGGAGAGAAGAAAATGGAATAGGGACGTGACCGTAATTGAAGGTATCAGCGGCAAGGACCTCGACCTAAGGGAGATCGCGGGTAAACTTAAGACTGCTTGTGCCTGCGGCGGCACCGCTAAGAACGGTAGGATAGAGCTTCAAGGGGACCATCGAAATAAGGTAAAAGAGTTTCTAACGGAGCTAGGGTTCTCCCCAGACAACATCAGCGTGGAGTAAAAAACCTCACTCTATCTTTATTCTCTCTCCTTTTGGTTTTTCCTCAGCCTTGTTGAGAGTAACCTCTAGAACCCCGTTCTTATATGAGGCTTTAGCGCTCTTAGGGTCCACCTTGACTGGAAGGGAGACTACTTTATGGTATTTACGCCTCTCCGACTCGGCTGAAATTACTAACTCGTCCTCGGTGGCTTCAAGCTTAATGTCCTCCTTACTGACCCCTGGCATCTCAGCTACTACATGTACTACCCTGTCGCCAGGGATAACATCCACGAGGGGTTCCCTTTCCTCAGAGGGCTTCATTAACCCCAGCCTTGAAGGCTTAACGTTGCCAAACTCTCTTATCACAGGCTTACCGTCGGGGCCTATGGTCATGGTGTAGCCGTAGACTATGGGACCTAAAGTTCTCACCGTGCTTCCATCGGGAAGCTTATATTCACGGTATAGCTCCTTGGGTAAGACTTCAAAGAGGTCCCTGAAGGCTTCTTCCATCATTCTGCTCATCTCTTCAAAGAACGATAAACCCCACCGTCTCCTACGGAACCAATCATCCCAAAAACTCATCAAACCACCTGATAACTAAATAACTCTTTATGTTTAAAAACATACCGGCGATGGTTTCGCCTCTCGCTGGGAGACATTAAAGCTTTTAAGCATATGTGGACTAGGTGAGGTGGAGTCCATGTAGGCTGGCTTGGAGGCGTGGTCCTTGTCAGCTCAACCCAAGAAGAAGATCTTTGGGTCCTTAATCACTGAAGTGGTTAAACCAGGACTATGTACAGCGTGCGGAGGATGTGTAGCTGCTTGTCCTGTAAACGCCCTCATCATGGACGGTGAGCAGCCTAAGATCGTAGGACAGTGTGTAACCTGTGAAGTATGTTACCATAGCTGCCCACAGACCGAAGTACCCTACTCTGATATTGAGAAGACGGTGTTCGGTAGGGAGAAGACGGTTGAAGATGCTTTCGGCGTATACCGTGAAGTATACTCGGTTAAGACTAAGCTGGAGGAAGTAGGTAAGGTGGCGCAGGATGGAGGAGCCGTAACCACCATGCTAGTGTATGCCCTTAACAACGGCATGGTTGATTGCGCCGTAGTGGCAGGTGTTAAAGACGAGCCTTGGAGAGCATGGCCTAAGGTAGCCTTAACTGCTGAGGAGGCTGTAAAGGGAGCTGGAACCAAGTATACACCCAGCCCCAACTTGATAGGCCTAAGCGAAGCTGTCAACAACTATATGAAGCGTCGAATAGCCTTCGTAGGCACCCCCTGCCAAGTCAGGGCGATCAGGCAAATGCAGTTTAACGCTAAAGGCTGCCTAAAGCTAGGGGAACGCGTAGCAGTCGTGATAGGGCTTTTCTGCATGGAAAGCTTTAACTACAGGAAGCTAATGGACGAGTTTTTGAAGTCTAAGGGATATGAGCCCAAGGATATAGATAAGTTCGCTATAAGCAAGGGCAAGTTCATCGCATACTCGGGAGGCAATGAAGTCATAAACGTGCCACTCGCCGAGGTGAAGGACTATGTTAGGAGTAGCTGTCACCACTGCCAAGACTTCACTGCTGAGTTAGCTGACATCTCCGTAGGGTCTGTAGGCAGCCCAGACGGCTGGAGCACGGTTATCATCAGAAGCAGCGTAGGGGAAGAGCTATTCAGGGGAGCTGTTGAGGCAGGTTTACTTGAGGCTAAACCGATAAGTGAAGTTAAACCTGGGCTAGACCTAGTCATAAAGCTATCCAAGAGAAAGAAGGAGCAAGCCGCTAAGAGCGAGGAAAAAACTGCTTAGATCTTTCTTTAAACATTTTAAACATAAATTCTATCTTGACCCTACACATCGGTGCTTGATCCTAGAGCTAGGCTTTTTCTCGATAAAACCTTTAGTCAAGGTACTTTATCGCTCCTTAAGAGGTCTTTTATCCTCTCGACCCCACCTATCTCTTTGATAAAGGAGGCTGCAGGGCTAGGAACATAGCTTTCCCAATCGCCACCCTCCGCCATCAGCCTCCTTATCCTAGTAGCGTCGTAAAACTCACGGTTAAAGCGAGGAATCCCCTCCACCTTGAAACCTGCCTCTAAAAACAACCTCCTAGTTAAGGGTTCATTGGTGTATACGACGTCAAACCTCGGACAGAACTGGCGTACCACGCTCACCCAGAGAGAATGTTGTCCTATATCGGGAATAGGTATTATGAGGCACCTGTCTGTTAATCCTTCGCTCATTAATACCCTCCTTATCATCTCTATACGCTCTCCAGCTGTGAACAGGTTGTCTAGTTGATGACTATATTGGGCTGATCCCACCCCTATAATGACCTCGTCACATCTTTCCAAGATCCACTTTAAGGTCTCGAGGTGTCCTTTATGGAAGGGCTGGAAACGCCCTACATAAAGGGCCCTAGTCAACTCCTTGAGCCTCCCGCTTTAAGCACGGTTAAGCTTTACAACCAACCTGCTTTAAAGCTTGTCAGGCAACGTATAGCGTGATAGCCGTGGACAGGGCGGCCAAGGTATTAAAGGATGTTATGGAGATATATGAAGAGATCGCCGAAGACTACGTGGCTAAGCGTAGGAAACCATGGAGCCCACTACTCTCACGCCTAGACACTCTTCCGACCCCCTCTCTCATACTCGATGCAGGGTCTGGTGGAGGCAGGCATGCCCTACCCTTAGCAAATAGAGGTATGGAGGTGGTTTGCCTCGATTTCTCAAAAGCCCTACTTAATACTGCTAAACAGCTGGTTAAACGAGCCACAGTACATTTAGTTAGAGGGGATCTACGTTGTTTACCCTTTAAGCACAATAGCTTCAACGCTGTAGTCAACATAGCTGCACTCCACCATTTACCTACCTCAAGGCTTAGGCTAGAGGCTCTGCAAGAAGCCTTGAGAACCTTAAGGAAAGAGGGGCTCCTACTTGTCAGCGTGTGGAGTAGAAGACAGCTTCGCTTCTTCTGGCCATTGATTAAAGGCTTCTTCGCTAAGCTCAGAGGAAGACTATTCGAGTATGGGGACGTCGAGGTGCCTTGGAGGTATCGAGGTGAAGTGTATTTAAGGTTCTACCACCTCTTTACATGCTCAGAGCTGAGAAAGCTTATTGAGCAGGCAGGGTTTAAGATGGTGGAGGTCTATGGCTTCTCACTTAAGAGCAAATTGTTGCCGCAAAACTATGTAGCAATAGCTGTTAAGCCAGCGGGATGAATATGAGAAGCGAGCTGAAGAAGCCCATCAGAGCCTATTCAGGTGTGACCGTAGTAGCGGTAATGACTAAGCCCTGGCCTTGCCCTCACGGTAAATGTCTTTACTGCTTCGGTGGACCACCCCATACACCTCAGAGTTATTATGGTGAGGAGCCCGCACTGATGAGAGCGGTTAGGGTAGGCTACGACCCCTATCTGCAGATATCCTCTAGGTTAAGGCAATATGAGCATTTAGGGCATAACCCCAGCAAAGTAGAGCTCATAGTCATGGGGGGCACGTTCCCATCCATGCCCATAGACTACCAGGAATGGTTCATAACCATGTGTCTAGAAGCCTTAAACTGCTACCCACAACCACCCCCTAGCCAGCCTCCCAGCCTCGAAGAAGCCCAGTTAAATAATGAAGAGGCTGCGATAAGGTGTGTAGGTTTAACCATCGAGACTAGGCCTGACTGGGCTAAGGAAAAACATATAGACTTCATGTTAAGGCTCGGAGCCACTAAAGTCGAGGTAGGCGTTCAGACCGTCTACGACGAAATATTAAGAAGCGTTAAGAGGGGACACACCGTCGAGGACGTGGTGGAGGCAACACGTAGGCTTAAGGACGCTGGGTTGAAGGTAACCTACCACCTAATGCCGGGGCTACCGGGCTCGACGATGGAAATGGACTTAGAGGCCTTCAAGACGGTCTTTAAAGATCATAGATTTAGGCCAGATGCCCTGAAGATCTATCCTACGCTAGTTATACCTGGCTCAGAACTCTATGAGATGTGGAGAAAAGGAGAGTACAAACCTATGGAGGTGGAAGAGGCTATAGAGCTTCTCTGCAAGGTCAAATCCATGGTTCCAAGGTGGGTTAGAATCATGCGTGTACAGAGGGACGTGCCAGCCCCTCTGATAGCCGCTGGGGTTAGGAAGAGTAATCTACGGGAGCTCGTGGCTAGAAGGATGGAGGCTTTAGGGCTTAAATGCCAGTGTATTAGGTGTAGGGAAGTCGGAGTAGCTAAGGTAAAGTACGGTTTAGATGCTGACCCCGACCGGGTTAAGCTGCTGAGAGAGAGGTATGAAGCTAGTGAAGGGGTAGAGGAGTTCCTTTCCTTCGAAGAAGTAGATAGAGGGTTGCTCATAGGCTTCCTTAGGTTAAGGATGCCCTCTCCCAAAGCTCATCGACCTGAAGTGGATGAGAGGACCATGCTCGTCAGGGAGCTGAGGGTCTATGGGCTACAAGTGCCTATCGGCGAGAAGATGAAAGATGCCTGGCAACATAGAGGTTATGGGACGGCTCTCCTACGTGAAGCTGAACGTATAGCGCGGGAGGAATACGATGCTAAGAGGCTACTCATCACCTCAGCTGTAGGAGTAAGACCATACTATAGGAGGCTAGGTTACCGTAGACCTTTAGAAAGCCCATACATGGTAAAGGAGCTCCATTGAGGCGGAGTGCTTGGTCCTCACATTCATAGGGATGGGACTCCACGACCCCTTAGACCTCTCGGTCAAGGGCGTCGAGACAGCTAAGCGATGCGACAAAGTCTACGTAGAGCACTACACCAGCTTAATGCCGGGTTTCACCATTAAAGACTTAGAGAAGCTATTAAAACGGAAAGTAGAGGTCTTAACGAGAGAGGACCTCGAAGGAGAGAAAGGAAAGAAGCTTGTGGAGGAAGCTAAGGTAAAGGACGTAGCTCTACTTACCCCAGGAGACCCTTTCATAGCCACTACTCACGTAACTCTCCGTCTAGCAGCTAAGAAAGCTGGTGTAGAGGCAAGAGTTATTCATTCCTCCTCCATAGCTACTGCCGCTCCTGGTCTAGTAGGGCTATCTTTCTATAAGTTTGGTAAGACAGCTACCGTAGTCTACCCTGAGCCAGGTTACTACCCCGAAACCCCCTACGACGTGTTGAAGGAGAACTTGAGGAGAGGGCTCCACACCTTACTAGTGTTGGATTTGAAAGTGGAAAGAGGGTTGTACATGTCGATTCCTGAAGCCCTACAGATACTCCTCTCCATAGAGGAGAGGAGGCTTGAAAAAGTACTGGATCTAAACACTTTAGTGGTGGGCATAGCTAGGGCAGGGTCCCTTAGCCCCACGGTTAAAGCCGAAAGCATAGAAAGGTTGATGAAGATAAGCTTTGGACCTCCTCCACACTCCTTAATATTTCCAGGGAGGCTTCACTTCATAGAAGAGGAGGCATTGATAGAGCTCTGTGAAGCCCCTAGAGACGTCATTGAAAAGCATAAAGCCAAGTTTACAGCTCCTTAGCCTCCTTAAATCGTAAACCTAAACCTCTCAAAGCCTCAACCAGATACTTGAGCTGCGATGAACGCTCCACCAAACAGGCATAGCGATAAGCAGCGTCTAGCATTTTAGCAGCTGCAAAGACACCGTGTCCTCGCACTATCACGGCGTGGGAATCCTTTAATGCCTCCGCAACCCTCTCCGCCATCTTAACTGAGCCTGCCTCCCCTTCAACCACCGGTACCTTTCTCAGTACGTAGCTCGCTTCAGCATCGAGAGGTTCCAGTTCGTCTAGGAAGAAGGAAATGGCCACAGCATATGGACTATGGGTGTGAACAATGGCTAAGTGTTGGGCTCCATTTAGGTAAACAGCACGGTGAAGCAGGACCTCACTACTAGCTATGGAGTCAAAGCTTGACTCCCCTTCTATGGGAATAGCTATTATGTCCTCTAACCTAAGGTCTTCAAGCCTAGCTCCATGCCTAGTAATGTACATGGTGTTACCCGACCTCAAACTTAAGTTGCCTCCATGGCCAACCACATAACCATGTAAGGACAGCAGCCTTCCATACTTCCTGAACATTTCATATACTACGTTCTTCAACTACCTTCACCTCTCATAAGACCTACATAGTAATACGTTCACCGGGCAAACCTAGTTCCTCTAGTTTAGCTTCTATAGGCTTCCCAGCTCTATTCCATCCCCTGACCTCATAGTACTTTTCTAACATGGCTTGAAGAGGGGGGGCTCCAGGCGAAGATAGTATTCTTTCAGGGAGGGTGTCGTGGCTTGACGTGAAGCCTTCCTCCAAGTTGAAGAGACGTTCCAAGTTCCATATACGCTCCCCAGCCTTAATCAATTCAGCTCTAGTGAAAAGCCCACCTGTAGCCATCCTTAGCGCTGAGGCGAAAATGTTGTCATCGAGCTCGAGGGAAAGGAACTTACATACGATCAAGGAGTCTATAGCCGCCAAGAAGTTCTCGTAGTAAGCTACGAGTTCAGCTTTGCCAATCGGGTTTAGCCTATCTAGTAAGATCGGTACACCTAGAAGCTCTGTGGAAATCATGTAAGCCCTTAGGTGACAGCCTCCGCGGTTAGAAGTAGCGTAAGCAAGAGCCTGTCCATACGCTCCTCTAGGGTCATAGGCTGGAAGCTCAAGTCCCTTAACGCTCATTGAAAGCTCAGGCCTGCTTAGACGCTCAGCCATCTTCTTCGACCCTTCAGCCAACGTTCTCCCTAATCCTCTACGGTGAGCCGTATCGGCTATGAGCTCCTTCATGGCCTCCACGTCACCCCACGTCACGCGCGTATCCAGTAGACCTTCTTCGGAGAGCTCCATGGCACAGGCCAGCGTGGAGCCCATGCTTATGGTATCTATACCTAAGTCGTTGCAGAGGGAGTTTAGCTCCACGAGAGCTTCAGGTGAAGCTACCTCGCATAGCGCGCCCAACGCCCATGTAGTCTCAAACTCTGGCTGAGGGTGCTCCTCGCCTTTAAGATTAACTACCCGTTTACAGGCAATGGGACAATTGAAGCAGCCCTTCCTGCGTTTGAACAGCTTAGCCTTGAAAAGCTCAGCCGAGATCTTGTAGGCTTCATCGAAGCTCGTGTTCTTAAAGTTGCGTGAAGGAAGCATTCCATGTTCATTAACCACCTGCAACAGGAAGAGGGTACCAAGGCCCGGTAGCGCCTTCCCGGTTATGGGGTTGCTTTTGATTCTCTTCAGCACTAGGCGATTAAGCTCACGTATCCCTTTCTCATCAGCCACCTCGAGAGGTTTTGAGCCTCTAACCACCAGTGCCTTAAGGCCCTTAGCTCCCATCACCGCCCCTAGTCCTCCTCGCCCAGCTACATGACCTTCATCGCTATTTATGGAGGCCATCCTAACCATGTTCTCCCCGGCAGGGCCTATGCAAGCCACCTTAAACTCCTCGCCATAGTCTTTCCTCAAGGCTTCTCTAGTTGCCTTCGTGGTGTAGCCCCGTAAGCCCTCGGCGTCTTTAATCAAGAAGTCCTCATCATCGATGACCAAGGAGACGAGGCTCTTAGAGGAGCCCTTAACCATAAGGGCATCGAAACCAGCTTTCTTAAGCTCTAGTCCAAGTTCTCCTCCACAGCTCGAGTCAAAAAGAGTACCTGTGAGGGGGGACTTAGATATTACGCAGAACCTAGCTGTAGAATAGAAGGGAGTAGCGGTTAGAGGGCCTACAGCAAAGATTAGTGGTACATCAGGGTGGTAGGCGTCCACCCGGCGAGGTGTATGGTCATATACTATCTTGACCCCTAAACCTCTACCTCCTATGTAAGCTTTAAGCAACCTGGAGCTTAGCTCAACGGTCTTAAATAACCGTTGCGACAAGTCTACTACGAGAAGACGGCCCCTCCACCCCTTAATACTCAACCCCTGTAACCTCAAATTTTTAGGTACATTTAAGTTAATTAAGTTGAGCGGCTGTGAGGAGGAAAGCTGTAACAGTTGATGATCTAGCGATACCGGTTAGCTTAGTGGAGAAGTTAAGAGCACTTAACTTACACCTTGCTGACCAGCTAGCGCTCTTCTCTCCTCTTGACCTGGCTAAGGCCCTCGAGGTCCGCCTTGAAGAGGCTGAAGCCTTAGTAAAGAGAAGCGCGGAGGCTATAGGGTTAAGGAGAGTTAACTTAGAGGAGGCTTTAGTCGAAGAGGGAGTAAAGGTAACTACCAGCAGTAGAGCTCTCGATAACTTACTAGGAGGAGGAGTAGAGGTAGGTGTCATAACCGAGTTTTATGGAGGCTTCGCGTCAGGTAAAACCCAGCTATGCCATCAATTATGCGTTAACGTTCAACTCCCTAGGGAAAGAGGAGGGTTAGAGTTAAAGGCGGTGTACGTGGATACGGAGGGCTCCTTTAGACCTGAGCGAGTCAAAGAAATGGCTAGCGCGTTGAGGCTTAATGAAGACGACGTGCTCAGGAACATAGTGGTCTTTCAACCGAGGAGCGTTGAAGAACAAGTAAAGGCTGTGAAAGAGGCTGGCAGGATGAGCAGACATGTAGGGTTACTGGCAGTAGACACCGTTACCAACCTATTCAGAGTGGAGTACGGTGATGACGTAGTAGAGCGGCAGTGGAGACTACTTTTACATTTAAAGGATCTAGAGGAGATAGCTGCGAAAGGCGTAGCAGTAGTGTTGGCGAATCAGGTGGTGTCAGGGCCAAGGGAAATGGAGGTTATACCGGCTGGAGGAGTTCTAATGGAGGCTGGGTTGGTTAAGGTGAGGTTAAGTAAGGTTAGGGAAGGAGCATGGCTAGCGAAGCTGGAGAACAGTTTATGTCTACCTGAGGAGGAGGTCTTTTTTAAGGTGTGTAAAGAAGGGGTTAGAGACTTAAAGGAAACTTAACTGGGAGGTTTAAGCCCTGTCGTGGCTCGAAGAGAGAATTAAACAATACCTACGAAGCCTATTCTTCGAAGCCTACTCAGAAGCTGCTAGGATTCTGGAGAAGCTAGGAGAACTAAAAGGAAGGGGCGAGTATTCCGAAGGTAGGTTCCTAGCACTTCAAGGACTCTTTATAGCAGTGCAACGCGGAGATAGGGACACTTTATTCTTAAGGGCGAAGGACCAGATGTCTATAGATGAGGTAAGGCAGGTACGCGAGGAAATAGCCGCTAAAGCTAGAAGCCCAATAATAGATGACTTCGATCGAGGCTTTTTTGAACAATGGGTAGATATCCTCGACCAGTTAGCTAAATTGAAAGAAGAGAAAGAGCGTTCATAAAACGGATCAGCGTAGAGGTAGTGCCAGATGGTAAAAGTGGTAATAGAACATTTAGAGCCCTGGCTTAGCAAATGGCTCTGGATAGAGTACGCCCATGCCTCTAAACTCTTAGAGGGAAGAGTCGAGTTCACCAACGTCAAGAAGAGTAGCCATAGAGAAACCCTGTCTGTTATAGGTAGCAGTGTTAAGGAAAGCGCACTAGAGCTTTATCCACACGAAGAGCTCATCATACTAGATCCTAGGGCCGAAGAACCGTTAAAGCCTGAAGACCTAGGGTCCTCCACGGTCCTCCTTATTGGAGGAATCCTGGGAAGCCACCCTCCAAGAGGAAGGACATGGAAGTTGTTAACCTCAAAGGCTCCTAGAGCTAGAGCTAGAAACCTAGGTAGAGAACAGTTTACCATAGATGGATCTGCGTATCTAGCCTTAAAGGTGGCACAGGGGTTTAAGTTAAACGAGTTACCTATACGTAGAGGGCTAGTCGTTAAGGCTCCACCAGTCACCATATACCTACCTTACGCTTACCCTCTCGATAACGGAAAGCCTGTGGTTTCACGTCAGTTGTTAAAGTACCTTAAACATGAAATAGTTGAAGACGAGGAGAAGCTGCTTAGAGAAGGGAAGACGAGGGAAGTTGTTAAGGCCAAGGAAGAGGTCTCTGAAAGCTGACGGTTAACGACCAAACCATTAGCCAGAGCAAGATGAATGTGAAGAGGCCGCCTTTCTTTAAGTAAGCAGGGTTGTTCAGGTCGTCAGGCTTTACGTTTAGAACGAAGCGAGCGAAGAGGATTGAAGCATAGTAAATCATCGCTGCAACTACTATCGCTACGACGTCATAAACATAGGGAGAAAGCGAGGCGAGAAGGTTATCCAGCGCTCCACAGACGAGGCCAGCCATTATTCCCATAAGCGACCTAGAGTAATATACTTTTGATCCAGGCTTCAAATCAACCCCCTCAGGCCGCCTCCCTAAGGACGAGGCTGCTGCTTAAATAAGCTGTGCTGTAGAAGATGAACTAGCTAATAAGGATCCTCTACCCCCCTAGGCCTGGAGGGATCCAGATTTAAGAAGGAAATGACGGCGCTGGACGTAGTCGCAGCTGTAAGGGAGCTAGAGGAGAGAGTTATCGGCCTTTTCGTAGACAATATCTACCAGCTACGCGATGGCTCCATACTTCTTAAACTACGAGGAAAAGAAGGAGTGATATGGCTGATAGCTGACTCCCTCGGTAGGGTAGGCTTAACACGAGCTGAATATCCTAAACCTAAAACCCCTCCTGGCTTCTGTGCCCTCCTAAGAAGTAAGGTTAGAGGAGGACGCGTCGTTAAGGTAGAGCAGCTAAACGATGATAGAGTGGTGGCCTTAACCATTGAGCGTAGAGATGGAAAGTACATTCTTGTCTTCGAGCTAGTGAGAGGATTTAACGTAGTCCTCTTGAACAGCGAGAAACTCATCGTCAACTGTCTCCACCCTAAAAGGATGAAGGACCGCCTCCTCCTACCCAAGGAGCCTTATAAGCCCCCACCTCTGAGAGGCTTAAACCCTTATACATGCAGCCTTGAAGAGTTTAAGCAAAGTCTACTGGAAGCCAAGGGTAAGGTAGCTGGGGTCATCGTAAGAGGATTTAACGTGGCAGGCGAAATAGCTGAAGAAGCCTGTTTTAGAGCAGGAATCAGCAAGGATAGCCGCGTTGAAGCGCTTAAAGAAGAAGAGATCGTTAAGCTTCACAGGGCTCTCATTGACTTATATGGAGAAGTGAAAGAGAAGCCTCTTGAACCTAACGTCGTATACGTAGAAGAGAAGCCTCACACAGTACTCCCAGTGGAGTTTAAGTCCGTTGAGGGGAGGCGTGAACGCTACGACAGCTTTAATGAAGCCTTAGATCATTACTTCCTTAAGCTTAGACAAGCAATGGAGGAGCGGCGCAGAGCGGAAGCTTTAAGCAGCGAGGAAAGAAGGCTTCAAGAAGTATTAAGGCAACAAAAAGCAAGGCTGGAGGCTTTAAGAAAACAAAGTGAAGTGAAACGTAAAGCTGCCGAGCTACTGATGTCAAGACTGCTCGAAGTACAGGCCTCGCTGGACGATCTAACGAAGCTGTTACGATCAGGGATTAAAGGCGCTGAGGTAGTGGAGAGAGTGAAGGCAGGGCTAGGGGTTATAGTTAACGTAGACTTAGCCTCTAGGAAAGCTCTAGTTTCTCTGGATGGCGTCGAAGTGGAGCTCGATTACACGATGAGCGCTGCCCAAAACGCTTCAAGGCTTTACGAGGAAGCTAAGGAAGCTGAGCGGAAAGCAAAGTCCGTAGAGGAGGCTATGAAGCAGGCAGTAGAGAAACTCAAGGAGGCAGAGGCTGAAGAGAAGGCTCCAATTAAGCCCGCTAGGATTAAGGCTTGGTACGAGAAGTTCAGGTGGTTCTTCTCTTCTGACGGCTTACTCGTCATAGGGGGGAGAGACTCTTCACAGAACGAGCTATTGGTCAGGAGGTACATGGAGGTCGATGACCTCTTCATCCACGCGGAAGTACATGGAGCACCAGTAGTGCTTGTAAAGAAAGCTGGCTTAAGTCCACCTCAAGCTACCATACGTGAAGCCGCTCAATTCGCTTTAGCGTACTCCAAAGCCTGGAAGGAAGGTCGCTTATTAGGTGATGCCTACTGGGTTAAGCCTAGCCAGGTATCTAAGACCCCGCCCTCAGGGGAATATTTGGCTAAAGGGTCCTTCATGATTAGAGGGGAAAGAAATTACGTCAAAGGGCTCTCCCTTCTCGTAGCCATAGGCTTAGACCATGAAGATAGGCTCATAGGTGGACCGCCAGACGCTATAGCCAAGAAAGCCAAAGTCTACGTGTTACTGGCTCCAGGAGAACAAAGAGTATCTAAACTAGCGCGTGAAGTAGCAGACAAGCTTGGGCTTAAAGCCTCAGCCATGGATGAAATACACCGCCTTCTACCGCCAGGGGGAGGGAGAATACTAAGAGTAGTTAAAGCTTAGAAGAAGTATAGCGCGAATAGTGGTGGTGAGGTAGGTGAGCGAGGTAAGGCTTAAGGTAGCTGACGTAGCTACCCCCAACCCCTTAAAGGCAGGGCCAGACATCACTGTGAAGGAGGCAGCTTCAATCATGGCTTCAGTGGACGCTGGATGCATCATAGTTGTTGACCAGGAAGGTAGGCCAATAGGCATAGCTACGGAGGGAGATCTAGTGGCAAGAGTTCTAGCTAAAGGGTTAGACTCGGAGAAGATTAAGTTAAAGGATGTTATGTCCAAGCCTATCATCACCGTGAAGCCCAGCGATAACGTGGTGGAAGCTCTACGTATCATGTCTAAGATGAGAGTACGCCACCTAGTGGTCATGGAAGGAGGGAGAGTGAGAGGAGTGGTTACCGATAGAGACATTATGAGAGTCGCTCCAGCCCTCGTAGAGATCCTAGCGGAGAAGGCTTCAATGCTAGAGGGAGAGTCGATGGTGAGGGAAGGACTAGCTGGACACTGCGATAGCTGTGGAGAGTGGTCTGAGAACCTCATCCAGATAGACGGTCAGATGCTCTGCGAAGAATGTAGACTCGAGTATGGAGTAGAGAGGACCTAGCTTTGAGGCAAGAGAAGCTCCTAGTGAACTCGATGTGTGGTAGGCTTACGCGATGGCTACGTATGCTGGGCTTCGACACGTACTACGATAGAGAGGCTGACGACGACCAGCTAATAGCTATGGCTAAGAAAGAAGGAAGGATTTTGATCACTAGGGATGTAGAGCTTCATGAAAGAGCTTCAAAGGCTGGGTTGCGCACCATCCTTCTTAGAAGCCCCCACCACGCCGTCCAGCTGGCTACTGTAATATCTATATTAAGAGGCGAGTTAGAAATTGACCCGAACCTCTCACGTTGCCCCACCTGCAACTCATCGCTTAGGAGAGCTTCGAGGATGGAAGTCGAGGGAAAAGTACCTGAACGCTCATTTAAAGCCCACAACGAATACTGGGTGTGTACAGGGTGTGGCAAAATATATTGGAGGGGGAGCCACTGGCGAGGCATATCAAAGGTGCTTGAGGAAGCTAGGAGGCTAGCGCCTAGCACATAAAACCATAAAAATACTGGCTAAGAAAATTAAGAGAGGTAGAGGAGGCTTTGAGGCTCGCTGAAGGAGAATTCCTAGTGAGGCTTGCTAGGAGAGCGGTGGAAGCTTATCTAATGGAAGGAAGGCAGATTAAGCCTCCCCCAGATACACCTGAAAGGTTGCTTGAAAAGAGGGGTGTCTTCGTCACCATTAACAGCTTTGAGAGCCTTGAGGGGAGAGTGTATAAGAGGCTTAGAGGCTGCATAGGGTACCCTGAGCCCATCGTACCTCTCGTAGAAGCAACCATAGATGCCGCAATAAGCTCAGCTACCAGCGACCCTCGATTCTACCCCTTGACTGTGAAAGAGCTGAGCAACGTTGTATTCGAAGTGAGCGTGCTTACTCCATTGGAGCTCATTAAAGTCTCTAGGCCCTCTGACCTACCCAAGAAAATAAAGGTAGGTAGGGATGGCTTAGTGGTGGAGAGAGGAATCTTCAAGGGCCTCCTACTCCCCCAAGTAGCTGTGGAGTGGGGGTGGGACGAGGAAACCTTCCTTTCCGAGGCCTGTATGAAGGCCGGGCTCTTCCCCGATGCCTGGCTGATAGAGGGGACTAAGGTCTATAAATTTGAGGCTGAGATTTTTGAGGAGCTTGAGCCTAGCGGTAGGGTGATCAGGAAGGAGTTAATGGCTTCAAGGTAGAGCGCAATGAAGCTTTACATAGCAGCTTGCGGTCTAGGTCTAGGGCACGCTACTAGATGCTTAGCTCTCGCAGAGAAAGCTAAGATGCAAGGGTTTAAGGTAGCATTCTCGACCTACAGCGGTGAAACCCTCAAACTTCTCAGAAACAAAGGTTACCCTGTGCTAGAGGTTCCATACATGGCTTACCTTCTCGGCGACGACGGGAACGTGGACTTTAAGCTGACCTTGGCTCGAGGGCCTATTGAGCTGCGCAAGTTAGCAGTTCAGACAGGCTTAGAGTTCAAGTACATGTTGAAGGAAAAGCCCGACGTAGTAGTAGCGGACTCAAGGCTATCAGCAGTGACAGCCGCATACCTCCTAGATTTGCCGTCGATCCTCATCCTCAACCAGGTCAAGCTCATCATACCTAGGAGAAGGCCCATTAAAGGAGCCGCACTCAAGGTTAAGGCAGCCACGGAGAGATTAGGCTGTGAGCTACTTGGGATGGGCTGGAGCAAAGTCGATAAAGTTTTGGTGGCTGATTTTCCACCTCCCTACACCATTTCCAGAGATAACCTTTACGTGCCGGCTAGACTTAGAGGAAAACTAAAACTAGTAGGTCCCCTCATAGACTACGAGCGTTACACACTCGAGGATAAGGACCAGGCTAAGGAGAAATTGAAGCTATATGGTAAGCCGCTTATCCTGGTATCAACGGGAGGGTTGAAGGAGGAGAGGATAAAGCTGTTAAGAACGGTGATCTCCTCCTTTAAGGGCCTGAGCAAGGTCAACGTGGTAGTATCAGCTAGCCTCCCCGAAAGACAAGGACTAATGTTTGAGGAAAACGGAGTAAAGGTTTACGGCTGGCTTCCTAGCCGACACGAATACTTGAAAGCCGCAGATCTATTGATCACTCATGGAGGACATACATCGATAGCCGAAGCTATGTATACCGCTACCCCCATGTTAATAGTCCCCAATAAAGGTCATACAGAAAGGACTGGAAACGCTAGAGCCGCTGAGCAGCTAGGAGTAGCTAAAGTGCTTGACCAAGAAGAAGCTGAAGCAGAGAAGCTGAGAGAAGTTGCCTTAACCATGCTATCAGACCCTACATATTCCGAGAGGGCTTCAAAGCTGGCTAAGGAGGTCCACAGGTTCAGAGCTGTCGACGAAGCTCTTAAGGAAATCCTCAACCTGATAGGAAATCAGTAACAGAAGACTACCTCTAATCCTCGCTCGCTGCATAACATAGATATTTCCTTCTTAAGACCCTCAAAGTAACCTACCTGCCCTACTTTACTAAGAAAAGTATCCTGGTCGTCTAGGACGCTAAGTACTTCTGAAAGCTTCTCCTTCATCCTAGGCCTCAACCTAAACTTATCCACGACCACCCTTCCACAACCATGCTCAACAGCGGAGTCAAGTATTTCCTTAAGCTCTTGTTCAACAACCGCTGGAAGTAGAGGTCCAAGAAAGAGAAAAGTCTCAAGGCCTACTTCACTAGCCTCCTTAATAGCCTTAAACCTCTCGTGAGGAGGGGGAGAGAAGGGTTCAACTATCTTCGATAGGTTTAAGGTGGTCACCGTTATACCCACTTCACAGCTCTTGAGGCCTTGGAGAAGATCTAAGTCCCTTCTAAAAAGCGAAGACTTAGTTAAGAGCACTACGTGCACCCCCGATCCTTGCATAGCCTCCAAGCAAGCCCTCGTTAAGCCGTACCTAGCCTCTAGAGGTTGATAGGGGTCCGTTATACTACTAACCAAGATACTAGCGTCACGCAGCGCTTTTACTTCACGTCTAACTAGCCTGGGAACGTTTACCTTTACGTCAACGAAGGCCCCCCATTTCCTCCCTCTAAGGATTGAAGGGTAGGTGAAGGGGACATAGCAGTATACACAGGCATGTTGACAGCCCACATAAGGATTCAAGGAGAAATCGACTCCATAGATGCCACTAGGACTTAGGGCACGGTGGACCTTAACCTCCCTAACTTTAAGTTGCAAGTCGAGTTCTCCTAGCTTCCACAGCACGCCTAATAAAATACCTCGCGCGTGAGGAATAGTGAGAGGTTAAAAGGTGAGGGTTAAGGGGAAGAAGTTCGTCAAGGTAGTGAAGAGGAAGATCCCTTGGCTAGAGCACGTCATCGATAGCCAGGAGGCAGCCTACGACTTAAACCTCGAAGAAAACCTCATAGCTAGGGTGCCCCGAGGAAGCCTATGTGTATACTGTAAGGCTTCAAAGATGCTGTGCGGAAAACCTACCTGTCCCATCATCCTCAAATTGAGGTCCTACGTAAAGGTAGGATTACATCTTACGAGCCAGAATATGTATGGCTCAAGTCCACCAGCCGTCTTCGTGGGTAGGCATGGTTACCCATATGTCAATGTAGGCCCCCTCATCCCTCCCTTTCAAGGCGATACCAGCCTCTACGACGCTCCTGAACGTTGGCTTGAACAAGGCTTAGGTATCGAGAACGTCGTAGACATGAGGGTTAAGCTAGTGAGAGGTAAAGCTAGAGCTCACGTGAAAGAGGCTGAGGAGCCTAATAGACTGCTTGAGGCTGTCCAAGAGGCTGCACTCTCAGCAACCCCTGTAGGGGCTGAAGTCTGGTTTAAGAGAAAGCCCATAGCCTCCCTGCTACTGGATGATGATGTGCAGCCTATGGGCCCTTCAGCCCCCATGGAAAAGCTGAGGGTGGAAGAAGTCAAAGTACATCGAGGCTTAGAGAAAGCCTTCAGCGACGTGGATCTTAAGGCCGAAGAGGCCTTAATGAAGCTTTACCTAGATGGAGTACCTATCTCACAGCTTCAAAGAGCCTTCAGCGTCGGGGTCATGGGGCTCAAGGGTAGGCGAAGATTAGTGCCTACGCGCTGGAGCATTACAGCTGTGGATAGTACTCTTTCAAGGAGGCTTCGGGACGAGGTGGTTAAGAGAGGGAGGGAGTTAAGCGAGTACAGGGTGTACTCTCTTAATGTGTTAGACAACGAGTTCCTCATTCTCATGATGCCTGGTAACTGGAGCTATGAATCCATAGAGGCTTGGTACCCAGGTACAGCCTGGAACCCAGATCAAGGAAACCTAGCTTTCTGCGGTGACTGGGAAGGATACTGGGGGAGAGCTACCTACGCCTCCATGGGTGGCTGCTACTATGCTGCTAGGTTAGCTGTAACCGAAGCTTTGGCAAAGGAGAGAAGACAGGCCCAAGTCTTAATTCTACGCGAAGCTAGGCCAGGCTACTTATTACCGGTTGGAGTCTGGATCGTTAGGGAAGCGGTTAGAGAAGCTTTGAGGAGAAAGCCGGTTACCTTCAGCTCAGCCGAGGAAGTTTTGCAATACGCTTTTTCTAAGCTTAAGATTAGGCCTGAAGCCTGGTTTAGTGTAAGTAAGCTTCTGGGCGACTTAAAGAAGCAGGAGAAGATAACTAAATATCTTGAAAGGAAGTAAATTTCAAGATGAAAAAGCAGTAGCTAGAACCTTAACCTGCATAGAGAAGGTAAAGGTTATTAAACGGAAAAAGCCAAGCTTAATGACAAGATAAAAACCAGCCTCACTTTTCCCTGACAGCCTTAATAATATACTTAGTGCGGCTCTCTTGTTATCATCATTAAGAAGCCTATAAAAGCAACACTCTAAAGATGAAGTCGAAGGACCAACCTAGGACCCCCGAGATCAGTATTCCCATTCCAAAATAAGGCACTACAAATATTATGTGGCCAAAGGCCCAAAGGAGAAAGGATGAGCTAACGATCCTCGCGCCAAGATTTTTCGTAACCTTAGCACATATATGAAAATACCAGTATTGTCCATGAATAATACGTATAGAAGGATAGGGTGAGCGAAAACCGTGGTCTCGATCGCCCCATAGAGCTTTGAACCTAGCCCAAAGTATATCAACGCGGTTATAATAGATGCATTGTCAATTCAGGATAGGGAATTCTTAGTGATTTGGGGAGAGTCTTCCGACTCAAACTACTCAATTACCCTCCCATCTTTCATAACATGTAGGAAAGCAATTATCTGTGGTCTCTCCACGCTCATCCTTTTCTTAGGTTTTATTTCCTTTGCGACTGCGCCTCAAACGTATCTTTAATTCTCTTCGCATACTCGATCGCCACTAGGACGCTTTCTATCGTAAACTTTGCCATCTGAACGCCAAGCATTGCTTTCCTGGCCTCTTCACGCTTTATGTGGATTAATGAGGGGAGGTCAACTATCGCTAGTTTCGACTGTTTCTCGAGGTCTTCATAGGTCCCAGCCAAACCTTTTCATGTCCCCCTTGAGGATGGACGGAGAGTCGACAAGCGTCACGAACACGCCTGGTTCATTATACTTCTTAATGCCATTGACTAGAAACTGTATCGAAAGGATAGTTTTACCACTCCCTGGGCCGCCGCATGCAAGTACGCTGCGCCCCTTCGGATGCCTTCCTTCTAACTATTCATCTAGTCCTTCAATTCATGTTGGAACTCTTTCCAATAAAATAAATCCTCCGTAATCTTACTTGATTTAAAGAATATAGGGGTTTCTACAAAACAGAATTAGAAAAACCGAGCCTGAGCTCTGGCTTTGAAGACGTTAAAACTAATCAGTGCTACAATCACATAAAGGGGCGTGACAGAAAGTTGATGGCATTAAACCTCAGAACAACCTTAGGTAGACCGAGGGTTAACGATCTTCTGAGACAATCCTTAAATCTAAGGACCTAACTTAAGCAGCTGAGGATAACGATGAGCTGTAGAAGCTGTGCTCAATGTCCCTTTAGCTGGGTGGAGCTGGAGTATTTTAAGTGCCTTAAGTGTGGTCATGTGTGGCTCGATGACCCCTTCGACCCTGATGCCTGGAAGTGTCCAGGCTGTAGTGCTGAAGGAGAGCAAGTAACGTTACTTAAGCAACAAGTTAAAGCTTAGCTACAACACTTCGACGACTGGAGCTCTAAGCTTCTAGATAAGAAAGTCTACTTGAGTAGAGCAGATGATTAAGAGATCGACATGCAAGCCTGTTACCTAGATGTTATCTGGAGAGCCTCTTCGTAACGCTCAACTTTAAAACTTCAGTGGCCTCACTAATAACATGGTGAATACATGAAAGGAGTGAAGAATGAGCTCAGGATACTAACCGTCCACTTACCTGACGCTTACATCCAAGGCTTGGATGAGCTTGTTAATCAGAGGTTCTATCCAAACCGAAGTGAGGCAATAAGGGTGGCGGTCAGAGACCTCCTAAAGAAGGAGCTTTGGGAGCAGCGGAACAAGGAGTTACGGAGCCTCAAAGTATACGGTTAATCTCCATATGATTTTTTGTAGATCTACTAGCGAAATGTTTTAGCTCTACGCTGCCTCTAGGCGTACGTAGAGCCTGGAGGACACTACATGAAGCTCTACGAGTTTAGAAGCCTTAACATGCCCATCCTTACCAGCGAGGCTGCTAAATCCTTGCTAAAAGCTAAGGAGGAAGGAGGTCGAAGCCTGTCGCTGACCTTTAACCTAGGGCTTTCTAAGGCTTTAGTGGAGCTCCTCGACGATGGTGTGGTTATAGAGGATCATACCGTAAGCTACGAGGAATTGAAATGGGCGTTAAAGGACGAAGATGCCATTTATATCTTAGAGCCTCCAGGAAGGCTTCGTAAAGCAGTGCTTTACACTGAAGGCAAGCTATACAAGCTTAAGAAGGTAGCTGAGGATAAAGCGCCCACTTTAGAGGTAAACGGTGTAAACATGCACAGAGTTGAGGGAGTCACGCCTTGGGACGATGCTTACATGAAGGTGGAGGTAACCAGTATAAAGAAAGGTATGAAAATCCTCGATATCTGTACAGGGCTAGGTTACACAGCTATAATATCTCTAAGAAAAGGAGCCTCAGAGGTTTGGACCATAGAGAAGGACGTTAACGTACTTAGGATGGCTGAGGCTAATCCTTGGTCAAAGGGATTAGAAAATCAGCAGATAAGGACGATGCTTGGAGACGCCGCTAAAGCCGTAGTGGAGTTCGAAGATGAAGCGTTCGACGCCATCATCCATGATCCGCCAACAATTTCTCAGGCCACAGGGCTTTATAGCGTAGATTTTTATCGAGAGTTATACCGCGTCCTCAAGAAAGGAGGAGCTCTTAACCACTACACAGGGCTACCAGGGTCAAGGACTAGAGGCATGGATATTGTTCAAGGAGTATCTAGAAGGCTTAAAATGGTTGGATTCACGGTTAAAGTCTCAAAGGAGCTCATGAGCGTAGTAGCTGTTAAGGAATAGTTGATTACGATTGTTGAACAAACGAGATAAAATCTTATATATTCGTTGACTTAAAAATTTCAAGAGACCTTGTCCGCAGAAGAGCTCTATGAGAAGTTACCCTCAGTAACCAATCTAAAGGAATTAGCTAAGTGTACTTTAGGCCTACAAGACGTAGAGCTGCAAGTTTACTTAACCCTCCTTCGAGGCGGGCGCATGACCGTTAGGGAGCTAGCTAACGTAATAGGTAAGAGCAGGCCCACCATTCAAAGAGCGGTCAAGAACCTAGTCAATAGAGGGCTAGCTTTGAGGAAGGAGGGCATTATCGATAGAGGAGGGTACTATTACATCTATGAGGCAGCTCCTCCGGACAAGATAAAAAACATCATCAAAGCTAAGCTCGAAGATTATTACCAGAAGGTCCTTCAGATTCTCGAGAAGGAGGAGTTCACATGAACCTTAAAGTCGATTTGACAGAGGAGGCTGTGGCAAAGATAAAGGAGAAGAAAATCGAAGCATTAAGACTACGTGTAAGGGAAGAGGTTTATGAATGGACCACTTGCTGTATGGGGGATGTCTGCGCTATCGTCCCACTAATAGAAGTGACTGAGGAGCGTGGAGAGGATAGTGATTTCAAGTTGAAAGCCGAGAGCCTTGAGATATACTTGAACCCTGAGTTGTTGGAGAGAGTAGGAGACGTCCTAACCATCGACTTTGAGGGAAAATTCGTAGTTAAAGGAGCAAGGCTAAGTTCATCTTACATTCTTAAGCCTCCATACGTCAGCTTTGAGTAGCTCATGTAAAGTAAGTTTGAAGCGATGTTTTACATCCCTTTGGCTAACATAGCTATGAGCGCGTTTATTTCTGTCGTTAATTCTTGAGGCAGTCCTAGAAGTTCCACGTTAAGGAAGCCTCTCACAATAGTAGAGATCGCCTCTTCCCTCGATAATCCTCTAGTCATCAAGTAAGCTATTTCATGGTCAGCTATCTTGCCCACAGCCGCCTCATGAGATAAGTCTACATCCCTCTTCATACCTACGAGCTCGGGGATTGCATGGATCACTGAGCTATCGTCAAGTATGAGCCCCCTACATTCAAGATGTGCTTTAACCGGCGAGGAATCTGCTTTCATCATCCCCCTTGACACTATCCTTGAACCCCCTGCTGCTACTACTCTCGATACAGATTCACCTCTAGCCTCTGGTGCATTGAGTTCTACTTTGGATCCTATATCCATCAACGAGGACTTAGTAGCGTAGAGAACGTTGTTAAAAACAGCTATCCCATGCCTCCCAGTTATGTAAGCTACAGGATACGCCTGTACCTCCTTTACGGGGTTCAGGCAAATGTAGTTGGAAATGAAAACGCCTCCCTCCTCAATCAGTATAGCGCTTCTAGGTTTAACTACAGTACCTACATTCCAGCTATGTATCATAGTAAAGCTCAGCTTCGCCCCCTTCTTAATGAAGAACTCCGAAACTCCTATATGCAAACCTGAGTGGATGTGAGGATGAAGAGTGCAACCAGTTATTATATGGGCATCCGAGTTCTCCTCGGCAATTATTATGTTATGTATGGCCTGCTCAAATCCCTCTTTAGCTATCATTAAGCAAGTCTGTAAAGGGAGATCAACCCTTGCTCCAGGCATGATCCTTATGAAATAGCCTCCTCCAAACGCCTCCTCCACTCTACGGGTATACTCATCCTTATCTGGAGGTATTAGTCTCCATAAGTATCCTTTGAGCCAATCATGTTTCTTTAAGGCATCTATCATGCTCAGTACCTCAACCTTACCCTTGTAATACTCGTTAACCGCAGCCAAAACCTTGGAATGATCTATTTGAAAATAGGTAGCGCTCCTCTTAGACTCATCAGACTCTACTCCTACCTTGAAAGCGGCTTGGAGGATCTGATGAGGAATATCATAGAGAGGGTTCTTAGACAAGACTTTAAACCTCCTCGATTATAGGTTTCTCCCCATGCACTCGATGCAGGCCTTATAGCCTACCTCGCTTATAGTTTCGAAGATTCTTTTAGGCTCCCTATAGCAATACACGGTGCCACCGAAGATAACGCATGCCTTCTGTGCCTGAATATGCTCTAAGACCTGTCCTTGATGCGTAACTATGATGGAGGAAGAGCCCGTCGACTTGAGGTAGCTTTGAATCTCCTTGCCTATCAATCTAAGGCTCTCCACGTCCACGCCTGAGTCCGGTTCGTCCAATAAGAGGAGCTTGGGCTTCATGGATAACACCATCAATACCTCCGCCCTCTTACGCTCGCCTCCAGAAAAGCCTACGTGTACTTCGCGATCAAGCAGATCAAGCAACCTAAGCCTTTCAGCTAGCTTTAGGACATCCTCGCTAAGCTCCTCTTCAGGTTTCTTGCCTACACAGATCTTTAACAGATCTTTTAGTTTGACCCCTTTAACCTCTGGAGGGTACTGAAAAGCTAATGCTATCCCCATTCTCGCGCGCTCATCGGTAGGAAAATCCGATAAGTCTTTACCTTCAAAGAGGATCTTACCCTTAACCACTTTATAAGGAGGAATCCCCATGATGCTCATGAGTAAGGATGTTTTACCCGAGCCGTTAGGGCCAAAGATAACATAGGTCTCCCCTTCAGGCACAACAAGGCTTAGATCCCTAATTACCTGCCTACCTTCAACCTCTACACTTAAGCCTTCAATCTCAAGCAGCGGCTTCATGTTGAGAGCCCCTTACCTATCAGCTTGCGTAGATATTAAGCGCTTGTGTTCAACAGGCATATTAGGCCTCTCCTATTTAAGTCCCTAGGACCTTCGCGACTTTAGGAAAACGGTTGTTGATATATCCAGGGAAGCCACGAATGTAGTGGACAGGGATGAGAACGGGGGTTAGCGAAGATTATGGGAGATCAAAGTAAGGGGGCTAGCTTGTTCAAGAGCTCATTGAGTAACCTTGCCGTGAGCCCCCATATTATGTGGCTTCCATGCTTAAAAGCTTCGACCTCTAAAACACCATATACTGAATCTACCTTCACTTTCTCGCGCCTCAGACCTTTTAGTGGAGCCCAAAAAACCTCCTCCACCTCGATACCGGGCTTTGTTAACGGCTCTTTCTCCAAGTAAGCCACATAAGGAGCTACTTTAACCTCGGGTCTATTAACCGGGGAAGCGACATTTAACATCCCCACAACACTCTCAGGCTCTATGTTAATTCCCACTTCCTCGGCGACTTCTCGAAGAGCTGTTGTTAAAGTATCTACATCACTACTTAAGTAAAATCCACCTGGGAAGGCGACATGGCCAGACCATGGATCCCCCTGCCTAGCCCTCCTCTTAATCATTAAGACCTTAAACAGGCCTTCAGCATCGGTCAAGATAATTGTAACTGCTGCCCAAGGCTCTTTTATCTTGGGAACTATGGGTTGAGGAGGGTCTAGGAGAAGCTTAATCCGTTCCATAAGATCACGCGGCACACCTTCCACCCCTAAGAAAACTTCAAAGACCCCTATGTTAGATCCCCACATGTGCAGCGAGATTCATGTATTAAATCGTATAAGGCATCCATCCCTAAACCTGTCTTAGCTGAAACTTTAACTACCCTTGAGGCCTGAGCAAGCCTCCTAATGATTGAGGCACAGCTTAAAGCAAGGTCGGTAAAGGCGCCTTCACTGGTCTTTACCATCTTACGTAGCTTAGCGTAGTTGCCTAACAACTTCTCGATTTCAATCTTAGCCTCCACGTCAGCTTTATTCGCCACCATCACCGTGGGGGTTTCTAAGCGTAGTTGAGAAGCTATCCCTAGCATCATGGACACCACGAGCTCTGAAGGTGAGCTAGCTAAGGTAGGATCAACTATAAAGACAGACACGGTATGCCTAATGGCCTTAAGCCTTTTAACAATGTTAGGTCCTGTAGGCCTAAAAACGAAGATTTCCATCTGTCCAGGTGTGTCAATTAACGTAAGCTCCTTGCCTATAGAAGAAACCTTCTCCACGATTTCATCACACCTTTCCTCCATGAGCTCCGACGCTCTTACCATGGCTCCATTAGGGCCTAAGCCTTCGAGCTTCATGATCCCCTGCACGGTGAAAAGCTCCCTGATATCAAAGTCAGGATTAAAAGGGGTGGTTTCACACCCTGGATCTAGGTTGACATATCCTACCTCAAAGCCCAAACTTTCTGAAAGCCATTCGCCAAATCTATGAGTCAATAAGCTTTTTCCACAACCAGCTGGACCGAGGAAAAGTACGTTCACCTTCACTCACCTCCTAGGGCGTATCGCCACAACCCTGAAACCTGCAGCTACTGGATTTGGGTGTTCTATGAGACTAAGCCCTTGTAGATCTATGTTAGATACGGCGCAGCCCTTAACCCTCTCCTCTCCAGGTAGGAGGCTCTCAAGCCACATAGAGGCCCCTTCAACCTTAAGGGTAGAGGCCTTAGGTAAACCTACTCTCACCTCCGCGTTCTCCTGTAAAGCCTTAAGAGAAGCGTAGTACACTCCATAAACCCCTGCTGTAAGCTCCGCTAACCTAACAGGTAAGCTTTCTTTGCCTATTAATAGGCAGGACACTTTTACCCCCGACCTTCTAAGCTCCTCTACTAAGCTAGGTAGGACCTCGCCGAGGGCTTTCCTTGCCTTAGAAGATAGAAAGGTCAAGGCTTCCTCAACATTCGTGGTGGATAGGTCTATGGAGCCCGCTGTTATATCGAGGTGAAGCTCGTCAGGTCTATGAGTGTCTAGGAGCTTGAGACATAGCTTAAACTCCTCTAGGAGCACGCTCCTATCACCTACAGGTCTAAAAAGAGGGTAGGCTTCGCAGTATACTGGTTCAAGGTATGGGGGTTCAGCTACTATAGCGGCAATCGCCAAGATCTCGGTGGGTCTATAAGAGTAATCCAGCAAGGCTGAAGCTGAGTCGGCTGCTATCACCTTCAAATCTATCACCGTTTAAGAAAACCCTCACTTCTCTACGTCCGCTAGCTTTTTAATGTCGCTAGGCTTAACCCTGAAGGGAAGCCATGTTGCAGGGAAGGGTTTTAGGGATAAGAAGAGGGTTGAACAGGCAGTATCAACGTGAAGCCTTAATAAAGGTCGAGGGAGTAGGCTGCAAGGAGGAAGCAGCTAGACTTGTAGGAGCTAAAGTGGAGCTAAAGTGGAGAGGGAACAAAGCCTTCGTAGGTAGAGTGGTATCGCTTCACGGTGATGGAGGCACCATCGTGGCTAGGTTTAGAAAACCGCTTCCAGGAGGCGTGGCTGGCATGGAGGCTTCAATTATTCTTTAAAGCACTGCTTAATGGCTAGAGCATATTCCTCAGGCAGCTCTACGATTTCATTCTCCATCAACAGCGCTGGCATGGCCCAGAAGTCGTTGAGGAAGGGTTCCTTTAACCCTAGCCTAGCACATACTCTTATTATCACATTAAAGTATTCCAGCGGCCTTCCTAGAGGAGATGCATATAGAGCAAAGTTGAAGCTGAATAGACCCTTATTGTGGTAGAAGGAAAGGACCTTAGCTAAGCCCTCCGCTATCCTACGTAAATCCATATCGCTTAATGAAAGCAGGTCCGAGTTATCCTGTACTATTCCCCACACCTCGAAGTGTCTCGAAGGAGCGAAGGGTGCAAGCCAAGCCACGTTACCATGCATCCCAATAAACCTTTCACCCATCATTTCCTCGTACTCGATTAGCTTCTTCCAGTAATTTGAGGCAGTGTTCAAGTAATGCTCAAAGCTTTTGGCCAAGAGTAAGCGAAGATAATTGAAGGGAAGGCTTGAAGCGAGAACTTGCATGTGTGGATGGATAATGCTTGAACCAGCCGTAGGAAGGTAGTTCATTATTAACGATGCGAAGGATAGGGAAGGGTTAGCACTATGAACACTTCTTAGAACTTCAAGTCCAGCCTTAAAACCTTCATAAAGCAAGTTTCCGTCCATTTCCTTAAGGCTCAGGTAATGCTTTGGCCCTAACACCACCACTGCGTTAAGATCAGAATGAGCATGTAGGCTTGGAAACGCATAGCATCTACCTACTTTAATTCTCCCTTCAACCACCATCTCAGGCGGGAACTTAGGAGTGGTCTCCTCTACTTTACCTGGACAGAACGGACAGGTTGGCTGTGAAGCTTCGGCTAGCTTCCTCAGTAGCTGCTCATCATGTTCAAAGAAGCGCTTTACATACTGAAACCTTCCCTTAGCCACTATCGTGGAAAAGCCTGTCAAAGGATCGAATCTACGCTCAAGCTCTTGTTCTTCAAGCTCGAAGCCCTTCAAAGGGTTAAGTATTCTAGCTTTCCCAACCTCCTTGATCAGCCTCAAACTTAACCCCTATTAGGCTAAGCGAGGTAGCCCTTAAAGGGATTTAAGGCTTCTGTTCTTCAGCTTCTATCTTCTTGAGCTGCGAACGATACATTTCCAGAAGCTCGTTAACAGTCGTGGCGTCTTCAGGTCCCTTATCAGGCCTCCACCTAATGAACCTTGGAAACCTTATAGAGAGGCCAGCCCCCTCCCTCACTACCCCCATGGCCGCTGTAGCCATGGGTGAAAGTGTTATTTCGTCTCCCAGTATCTCCGCTACAAGTGCGGGAACAAACCAGACGTCAGGCTTAGCTCTGGAATCCACTCTAGGATGTTGATGAGGTATAATGTACGGTTTGAGCAGTTCAGGTAGCCTAGCTAATTCCTCGTCGCTGAAGCCTGAGCCGCACTTAGACACAGTCTTAAAGGTGTCGGTGTCGGGGTCATAAGCCGCCAGCAGTAGGGCACCATAAGTACCAGCCCTTTTACCTCTCCCGTAGAAAGCTCCTATGGGTACGAGGTCCACTGTATCCCTCATCTTGGCCTGGTATGACCTCTTAAGCTTGATCCAGAGCCATCCCCTAGCACCAGCCTGATAAATAGAGTTAGGCGATAACGATTTACACACAACTCCTTCACAGCCGTCTGCCACAGCTTCTTCAAAGAATTTTTCAAGCTCTTCAGGACTCTCGATAAGCCTAAACTCCGCTATTCTTATCCGATCAGCCTCCTGAACCACCTTCAATAAGTGTTCACGTCTTTCAGGATACGGTTTAAGGGTTAGGTCTATTCCATCAACATATAGAATGTCAAACATGAAGAGGGAGACAGGAAACATCTTCATGGCATCTTCTATGCCGTACTTTCTCCTGCGATGCATGAGTTCTTGGAAGGGTCTAAGCTCGCCTGTATCTGGATCTATGGCTACACACTCGCACTCCACAATGACCTCCTCTGCCTTTATGTAATTTCTCAACAATTCGCAGGCATCCGGATAGTGGTGTGTTATGTTCTCTAGTCTCCTTGAAAAGAGGAGGACCCTGTCCCCCTGTTTATGCGCCTGTATACGTTCACCATCATACTTATACTCAGCTATACACTTACCCCCTAGTTTAGATAGAACCTCTTCTGGTGTTGGTAAGCGTTCAGCTAACATGGGTCTTATGGGCTTACCGACAGTTATCTTGAACTTTTTAATCCCCTCTAAACCTTCCATAGCTGCAGTCTTGGCTACGAAGCCTAAGTCGCTCGAGAGGTTATAGGCCCTCTCTATCAGAGGGCGAGCTTCCTTACCCCCGCAGAAAGAAATAGCTAAAGCGTCAAGAATGGTCATATCCGCTATTCCTAACCTAAGTTTTCCAGTCACGGTCCTTAAGATGTACCTAGCTTCTCTAGGAGTGGAGTCTTTGAGAAGAGCAGAAAGTAAGGTTATCTTGGTCTCTTGAGCCCCTTCTCCCGAAGCCCTAGCTATCCTCTCAAGGGTATCATAGACCTTGTTAACGGTCAAGGGCTCAGGCTTATGTTCACCTCCCATAAAGGCGAGAAGCGACACTGCTTTAGGCTTGCTTAAGATGTTTTCAGCCGCCTTACCAATATCACCCATCCTCTTAAGCTCATCCTCAACCACCTTAATCTGCACTCCAGCTGCTTCAGCTATACTGCGCATAACAAGCTTCTCAGCCATCCCTAGCTCTATACCGACGAAGTCAGGGTAAAGCTTGCCCTGGGTGAGATACACCACTTTATCGACGAGGTCGGTAGGAACCTTTCTGAAAAGACCTACCAATATATCGGTCATCTCCAGTCTCTTGGTGGTCCTCTCTAAGCTCTCATAAGCATCAACCAGCACTGAATAAAGCAAGCCTTCCCTCCCCCGAGGTATATGTGGGAGGGTTCGTTAAAGCTTTGGCTACCGTAGGTCCTTAGTCCCTAGCAACTCTAAAGCAACCTTAAAGGTCTCAGCCGCCTCCTCTCTTGAAGCAACCCCAATAGCAACAGAGGAAAACTCGGGATGACTTAAAACAAACTCCAGAGCCTCCCTAGGACTTAATGTTCCTGCTGCGAGCGTCTTCATAGCCATCGCGGGCTTCCCCACCTTCCTTAACAGGTTGAGGAGGGACCCGGGGTTTATGTCCATGAAGAAGCCTAGTTTGTTGAAGGGTACTATGAGAAAATCCACCTCTAAGTCCTCTTCTAGTAACCAGGGTAGGACGATTCCTGGACTATGAACAGCCATGCCAGCATAGCATCCCGCTTCCTTAATCCTATCAATTAAATCCCTGATCGCCTCCACGTTAAGTGAATCGCTGGTTTCACCGTGGATGGCTATACCCTCGGCTCCAAGCTTCGTGAAGAGGTCAAAGCCCTTCTCAGGGTTTGAAGGAGAAAGTGAACCCCATACTTTTAGTTTAAGTCCTTGCCGCATTAGCAATGATATAGCCTCATAAATATGCTTAAAGGGTAAGGCCTGAACGGCTTCGACCCCCTGAAGATAAGCTTCCTCAAGGACCTCCTTGACGTTCCACGGTTTGCCATAGAACTTTTCATAGTAAAGGGAGGCCCTAGAACCGAATTGCCCAGCACCTATGAAAGGGCTGGTGCCGACGAGGATAGAGGGTAGTCGCATATCCACCTATATGAGGAGAGGAGTTACCTTGATAGAGATTGCGGCTGAGGAAAGACAGATAAGAGGATGCTTAAAACTAAGGAAGGTTAAATCAGATACCTTGGCTACTATCACGCCTATAATAAAGGAGGAAACCACTATGGTGACCATTATGGATGACAAGACTTGGGAAAAGAGTTGATAGCCAGCGAAGAAGGAGGCTAGTTGTGGAGAGGTTATAGCCGAGGAAAACTGCTCTCCTAGAGATTTTAGTAGAAGCATGCCCATCACCATGAAAGCTGGAGCCCCATAACCTATGTAGGCCTGAAGCTTTACACCAGACTTTCCAGCTACCTTAGCACCATAATAATCACCAATATAATTCGCAAGTGTCTCCAATACTACTGGACTACCTCCACCGCTTTCTGCTACTTGCTCTATAATGAGTAGGGTTACTCTAGTGGTCCATGAAGGGGTCTTAACTGACAACACCGCCTCTTTAAATGAAGCTCCATAACTGAGAGCACGTCTTATCTGTGAAAGTAAATGGTCGAAGTGTTGATTATAGCGCCTATAACTTAACCTAACCACCGCTTCCTTTACATCGAAACCTAGCTTCCTATGCTCAGTCACGTCTCTAAGAAAATCAGGAAGAACCTTCTCAGCTTGATTGCAGGCTCTAAGCCGCTTAGTTGAAGCATAAGCCAATGGGAAGGACAATACCATTAGGGAGAGTAGGAGGGCTTCATAGAGTTCAAGCCTTAGTAAGGTAAGGGAAGGAATCAGAGAACAGGTTCCCATTATGAGGGAGGGAGGTATCCATGGCTCTAAGTCGTATCGATCAAAAGTTTTAGGTTGACTGAGGTGAACAAAGAGAGATGCCAGCAGGGCTGAAGATGGAACTACCAAGAAATTGTATAAATCACTTAGCCATAAGCTAACTTCTCCTACGAAGACAAGTGCCATTAAGGAGAGTGCCATAGGAGTTAAAAGGAATAATGCCAGTATGGCTTCGCCAAGGACGTTGGTGGTGTTGGCATACCCCATCCACTTACGTTCCACCGATCTTAGAAAATCCTTGGCTTTGGATGCTAGATAAGAAGCTACGTCACCTCCACTCCTCAGTACACTACTATACCCCAATATCCATAACCTAAAAATCTCAGAGGGGTGATTTCGAGCTACCTCCTCTAAAGCTTCAAGCGGGCTTCTATTGAAGTATAGAGAGTTCCGCCTGATCAGCATAGCTTCCTTGGAGATGGCCGGAAAGAGCTTCGTCTCAGAGACCGTGTCGAAGGATCGGATTAGCGAAAGCCCTGAAACCGACATAACTGAGGCTAACACACTGAATAGAGGTAGTTCAGCCTCTATAGCTGCCTTACGTTCTAGGGAAGCCACCTTAGGAGCATAGATACCAGCAAGAAGTATCATGAGAGGAGAGAGTATGATTAAGAAAAAAAGTGGGTTCTTAAAGAAGCCATAAAGCACGAGGCTGATAAGGACAGTTATGAAGGTTAAAGTTAAAACCACCTTAATTAACTTTAAGGAGTATGCTCTAGGTCCTATGAACCACAGCGTTTTCGAAAGATCCTGTTCTACGCGGCTGGCAATGAGGTTAGCGAGTTTGATCAAGCGGGGATTAGATTTCACCCCTGTCAATCCCTTGAGCTTAGCCCCTAAATGCACGTTAAGCCCACCTCGTATAGAAACCCCTAAGCTCGGTTACTACTTCATTGAATGATGTTATCCCCCTCCTGACGAGGTCTTTGAGGAACTTCTCTCGTTCACTAAGTTCCTTTTTGAGCTGTGACAAGCTCCATCCTGAGAGGTTAGCTATCCTCGATAGGACTATGCTTTTTTCAACTAGTTCCTCAGCGGTTAAAGGTACATGAACATCGAGATGAGGCTCCCAAACGAAAATAGGCCTACACTCCTTGGAGCTTAAAACCTCAGAAACCTCGACAACTCTCCTAACAGGTTTACCTCCAAGTGGTGTAAGTCTCTTGATTATGGCGACATTGCTTATTAAAGGTATGAAAGACTCACTTACATTTATGGGAGGTGAGGTTAATCTCTGCACCATGGTTTGGAAGCTTTCACCATGGAAGGTACAGGCACATCCATGTCCTGAAGCAGCTGCTTGAACCAGTGCGTATGCTTCCTCTCCTCTTACCTCCCCCACTATGATGAAATCGGCCCTTTCCCTCAAACTCAACTTAACGAGGTCGAAGAGCTTAATCTCAGTTCTCGACTCACCGAAGGTGTAGGTATGTCTGGCAACAAGAGGTTTCCACCCTATATGGGGAAGGCGGAGTTCAGGGTTATCCTCTATTGAGACTACTTTCCAATTAGGCTTAAGCAGCGTGGCGAGAGCATTAAGAAGAGTCGTCTTTCCGCTAGCCATTGGCCCCACTATCATTAAAAACATTTTATGCTCTAGGAGGAGCCACCAGTAAGCCGACATTAGTGGAGAGATCGTTCTCCACTTTATCAGGTCGCAGATGGTTAACGGTTCTTCCCTAAATTTCCTTATAGTAATAGAGGAGCCGAAGGGAGTGATTTCACGAGAGTAGGTGACCGATATTCTATGGTTTTCAGGTAGGGCTGCATCGACGATAGGGAAAGCCGTGCTTACATGCTTGCCTGAAAAGTGTACAAGCTTGACCACAAAGTGGTCCATGAACTGTTCGTCGTCAAACCTCAAGTTAGTTATTAACCAGTCTAGGTCATTGAAATCTCGGTGAAACACTCTAACAGGTTTCTTTACACCTTCGATTGAGATATCTTCTATTTTGGGGTCTTCCATTAAAGGAGTTAGAGGACCATATCTTAACGTATCCCTCCTTATGTAGTACAAGATCTTTTCTCTAACTTCTCCTGTTATGATATCTAAACCGTATTCTTCAGCAACCTTATCTATGTATGATTCAAGGTATCCTGCTGGGTCTTCATCCATCTGCGAAGAGGGTTTAACAGTAGTTTTAAGTGCCTTCATTAAGGCAACGTAATATAATAAGTCGCTGTAGCTCAGTTTTGGTTCCTCTATTAAATAGTAACCTGTCCCTTCTTTGACTCCAATAGTTACCTTAACCTTACTATCGCTGAGTTGGTAACACTCCACAACTTGTAAGTTTCTCAGATACTCGTTGTCGATGGTGCAGAAAATTAGAGGCGACTGCTCAAACATTATTGGAACATGAAGAGGGTTCTTCTCCTTTTTCTTGATGATCTTGCTAACGAGCTTTAACGCCTTAGAAACCATGTAAAGCACCC
The DNA here is from genome assembly GCA_003649615.1 of Thermoprotei archaeon. Classification (GTDB taxonomy): domain Archaea; phylum Thermoproteota; class Methanomethylicia; order Nezhaarchaeales; family B40-G2; genus B40-G2. The sequence goes on from QMSI01000003.1 coordinate 33,104, forward strand.
ATCCCATCTAAAGATTTACTTGGTAGACGTCGCCTCCGCTAATCCACACCAGGCCAGTTTGACAAAGAACATTATCTCCATCCTTAACCACGATGTAACCCTGAAAACTGGAAGGGCCAAGACCATTTAGTGTAACGAACGCTTCATCGCTGTCAGGGGGGCATACGGCATTGGCTAGTAAATACCACGATTCATTATACACCTCTACTTTCAAGTTGGCTTTTAAACCCTTAACGAGTATTACATCCTCGCCATAAATGGTTAAGCTGTAATTATAAGGATCGTACATGAAGCAGACTGAGGCTCTCAATGGTGCTGAGCCTGAACTGAAAAGCTGCAGGAAGATGAAGTTGGTTTCTCCTTTTGCAAAGCATGGAGTTGCTTCTACGTCTATGAGGACAGGTTCAGTATCATCTTCAGCTACGTCTTCCTCATATACTGTCCTCCAGCCAAGCGACTGGCTATAAACCTGAATCCTCTTAGTCAACCGCCCAACTTTAGTAGGGTCAAGAGCCTGAGTGTCTGAAAGTTTCACTCTTATTCGTATCGGTGCAGGATAATCTTCAGGCACATACACCCCTTCATATATACCTCCCCATCCTGAGACCGGTTCATCAGAATCGAAACTAATAGTATACCGACGCAGAGACGGTTCGAAAGAAGCCTCAAAGCCCTCGCCAGTAGATAACCATCTCCATTCGGTGTTAAAGGTGTAATGTAGCAGAAGTCCTTCGGACCTCTTTACTATGGTTACCTCCCCAACATTAAGTATTAAGTAAGCTGCATCTCTTGTACCATCTTCTCCTACTGCAACTATTGGCAAGATAAAGCTTTGACCTGTATTGGCCGTAGCATTAGCTTGAATGAATATTCTGGAAGTGAAAGGTGGAGAACCTGTTGAAGATTCAAGCGCTACATTTATGCCTTGAGGTAAGCTTAAAACTTCCAGCTCAATATTACTTGAGTAACCTTCATAGGGAGCAACCTCAACTGTTAACTCCTTGGGAAAACCATCCCTAGCTACAGTGATTTGTTCTTGGCTTAAAGTTACCTCGAAGCCAGGAGAATTTTCGCCTATACCAGTGTAAAGTAAGCCTTCATCAGTACCTAATACCAATAAGGAGCCATGCTCATTAACGTCAAAGACATGTACCATCCCGTACTCTGACTCGACTCTCGTGTATAGAGTACCGTCAGGTTGATAGATGGGAAGAATGTTTGTTTCGCCTAATTTACCGCTAGGCCATATAGCATAAACTCTACCTTTAACATCGACCTTAACCGGATATAGGGGTATGAAAGAGTATATACTGTAGTACCAAGAGTTGCCTTCGTAACGCGGAGAAGTATCCCAGATTAGGTTTCCTTCATAGTCATAGACCATACACCTCGTGTAGTAATAGGAGACATAATAGTAAGCATCTATGTAAATCACGCTAGCTGCTATTCTATTTCCTTCGCACTTCAACCAGAACACGTAGCTGTTTGATGGTAGCTCTATGGTTTTCAGTTCTCTTAAGTTTAAATCGTATATGCCTATTAAAGAGCTTCCAACGACGACTCTACCGTACTCTACGTCAAGGTCAACTGCACATATTCCTGAAAGCCAAGCTATATCGACAGCTCTTAAAACCGACCCTTCCTTCAGAAGCATGAGGTGGCCACTTCCTGAGGTGGAGACGTAAACTATGGCTGTTAGATCGTTGTCCGTGGATGCAAAGACCTCACCATTAAATCCTAAGGTTATGGCCTGCGATGTACCATCTTCATTGAATACATATAGTTCACCGTTACATGTCAGATAATATATCGTTACTCGGTCACCCTTTTCTATACTTAAGAAACTTCCACTAGCAGGTAAAGGTAGTATAGATGACCAGTAAGTCTCGCCTTCCCTAACCCAGTAAATCTTAGCGTGTTCGTCGCCTTTAATGGTGAGGAGAACCACGTTGTTTTCATCGACGACCTCAACCCGGCGAGCGATGTATCCGTCTTCGATCTCGTAGCTAAATACAGCTTCACCGTCTCTTCTTAAGAGGTGTAACGTCGTTTCATCCGCGAAGGCAATAAATCTACCTGTGTCGTCCACATCTGCGCATCTAACAGCTCCTGAGGAGGACTGTCTAAAGCCTGTGAAGGGATATGTAGGAGGAGAACCTACTGATGTTCCAACGGTTCTCCTTTCTAAAAGTGTTTGGTAAGCCTCGAAAACGTTTCCTCTACTGGTTATTACTTTCACGCTCAGTTGAGAGTCTGCCCTCAACTTAGGATAAGGGCCTAGAGTAGTATTAAGTCCAGGTCCGAGAGTGTTATTCGTCAGTTTTATTACCGTTACATTTAAACCACCATAGTTTATGACTACGTACGACAATTCAACAGGAATAGGTGCTCTGCTTTTAACATTCAATAATATATCTTGACCTAAATCCTCGAAACTTACCTCTAAATCTTCTCTTATTCTTTCCGCTTCTTCTTCGTGATAGACCTTTAAGGCATTGAAGTATTCTTGCTGCTCCCTTTGAATGGTAAGTAAGGAGTATATCATGGACATGAAAAGCAGCATTAGTATTAGCCCTCCAATAATACTGCTAATCCCACGTACTTGACGGCGCCTTGACCTCATACCTGAAAACACCTCCGCTAGAGGATCTCAACACGAAAACGTAGCATGAGCCCTCTGTCCATGGAAACTCGAGGTGTAAAGGCTGGACTTCGTAGGGTTCAATAACTAAGTGAGGGTTAAGCTGGAATCTATACCCTCCTACGAGAACCTCAACAAGTTCGCACCTCACCTTACCATTATTAAAGACCCAAAGAGTAACGCCATCATTAAAACAGGCATCGATTACACAGAACTTCTCCATTAAACTCCTCTGCTCAGCTTCAAGTTGACTAATGAAAACTGAGGTCGTAGATCGAGAACGGCCAAGATAGTTGCTCGCCACGAGGGACATGAACACTATGGTTATGAGGGTCAAAGTAAGAGCGCCAACAACTTCAGATACGCCCTTACGGTGTAAAAGAAGCCTTATGTTCATTTAGATCACCCTTGACAGACGACCGTTATGGAGTATGAAACCAGCTCTTCCCCGCTCTTGACATATACCCTAACAAGGTAACTGCTACCTAACTCAAAGTCATTGGGATTTAAGACGCAGCCGTGGGTTAGTAGATCAGCCTCCGTTACAGTGATAGTTCCTCCAGGGGAGAGGTTTATGTTGAACGGTTGGGTCACGTAGTAGACCTTGTTAGAGGTATGCACGGTGATGTTATACAGCTGACATGGTACGCTGCCAGTATTCCTAACAGTAATAGACAGGTAGATGTGGTCATTCAACTTGATGAGAGCGGCATCAGTGATAGAGATCCCTACGACACGAGAGGTAGATGAAACATAGGATGTCATGTATAAGCTTACAAAGCCACCTAAAGCTAGAGCTACGCCAACCATTAATAAAACCGAAACTATAGGTGAGACTCCTCTTAGAGTAAAAATAAAGGATTGACGAGTCACGAAGTCTTCACCCGCTCACACAATAAGTGGTGGAGGAGAAATTGCCTACATCTGTCTTGACTAATATAGTATAGCTCTTGCCAGCTATGAAGGTCATGTCGGGCACATCGTCTTCCGTGAAAGACAAGGATAGGGTACTGCCTGCATTGAGCGCAGCATTAACGTCGACTATGTGGTTACCATGTTCATGGAATACTAGAAGTTTCTCCACCATTATAGGGGTAGCTCCTATATTTCTCAAGATAACTTGGAGTGAGCTGCCTGATGAACTATTGGTGGCCGTTGCGTCGATAACCAAGGAGACTGTTTGCGTGGAGGTCTTAGTGTAACTTACGGTGTACCAGTAGGCGAAGGAGCCTAACGATATCGCAACAGCCACCATGATAAGTGTAGCTATCACAGGAGATACTGCTCTTCGTTTTTCACACCGCTGCATTCGGCTACATCACCATCTGCACCCACCAAAAAAGCCTTTTAATCCCAGCGGTTCCTAGATTCAATAAATGGATAAAGCAGTAATCTAAGAGACTTATCTTCGCATCCTTTCAAGCATACGTTCAAAGGTCCATCTGACGGCGCTTCTAATCTCCCTTACCCTACGTTCGTCAACTACATTCTTTACCAAGATGTACTTCAGCTTGTCTCCTTCAGTATGCACGCGATAATCCATCACTTTATCAGGATCTATCAAACCTCTCTCAGCAGCTTCTCTATCCTTAGCCTTCATGGACTCCAAGACCTTATCGATGAGAAAAGGCTTGAAGGGGGAAATGTTGATGTCTAGATCCAGATCAGGTGATGGTTCAACCCTCATATAATCTTCACCTACATATACCTTCCCCAATACCTTGCCATCCCTTGTGGTTATTAACATAACATTTTCCTCGGTTGAGGGTGGAAGCTCCATTAACTCCAAGGCTGGCTTAAAACTCGTCTTTGAAAGAGCTTCGTCTACAAGCTTTATTATCGCTTTTAAGTTTTCAACTTCTCTCTGAAGAGACGAGAGTTTTTCTTCCAAATACCTCTTTAATTCGGCAAGCTCCTTAGCTTCATCAGACAAAAGACAAACCCCCAACTCTAAGGAAACTAGTAGTGTTCAAGATGAATAACAGAGCTTAAAGGTCTTCTAGGCGGTGAACGCGGAGCTTCTCTTCCATAGCCTATAGGAAGAATTGCTATAGGCCTTACACCAGGAGGTAGCTTGAGTACTTCTGAGAGCTCATAGTCATCGAAAGCTCCAATCCAACACGAAGCCAAGCCGAGAGCATGTATAGCCAAAAGCATGTTCTGAACCGCCGCAGAGACATCACATATACAGTAGAAAGCTCTACCTCTCTCCCCATATCCCATTTCAGATCTTTTCTCATTAGCACACGCCACCACAACAACCGGAGCCTCAGTTATCCACATTTGATGTAGAGCAGCCCTAGCTATTTTAACCTTCATCTCCTGACTCTTAACCACTATAAACTCCCACGGCTGTAGATTTCCTGCTGAAGGAGCCCATGTCCCAGCCTCGAGCACCTTTGTAAGAAGATCATCAGGTATGGGCTCAGGCCTAAAAGCCCTTACACTTCTCCTCGTCTTTATTGCGTCTAGTACGTGCATAGATCCTCAAAGATACTTACAACCTACTTCCTAGTTTAAAAACTGCTTTTCCATCGTCCAAAATCATAAAAAACCCTTAGGGATGAGGAAGTAAGGCTTCTTCCTCAATCATATAAGCATCATAGCTAGCGAGGAGCTCGGCGATCTTAAGGTTTGAAGCCATATAGTCACTTACAGTTATATTACCCTCTACTATAACCGAGTCCGTGAATAAAGCGGAGCCAATGATATGGTCTGAGGGTTTAGAGGCCTTCAAATATAGAGATCCATTAATCCCCACCAGAGACAGCCCTTCAAAGTAAGTAAAATCGATAGGTAGCCAACCCCATGGTGGAACATAAGACATAGCCCAGCCATGTCTACCCATCCCGTACATAATGTGTCTATACCTTGAATCAAAATATTCACTAAAGGACATAGAACCTGGTTCATATATGGCGCCATACTGCAGATAGCTCGGTATTCCCACGCATCGACATAGAGTTATGAAGAGATTAGCCCTATCATCACAATCTCCTTCGCGCTCCACATATGTCTGGTTAGGATACCATACTATGTGTTCGGTATCTTCACGCTCAGAAGGGTACTTGATATTATCGTCAATCCATGTTAGGAAGTTATATATTACATTTAACACCCTTTCATCGCCGCTCAAGGAAGAAGCTAAGCGGCTTAATTCAGGGTCTTGAGTATTCCATAGATCTGTGGAGTTACAGAACTTTTCTTTGAGCTCAGCTGGAATATCGTCAAGGAGCTGGGACTCTTCAGGGATTAGAGGGGTGGTTAAGTTCATAATTGTTGTTTGAAGATTAATGGACAGTTCAAGGTATACTCTTAGACAAGACCTAGGGGGAAGGAACGCAGGTGCCCCTGTCAGGTTCAATATTGTGTTACCTTCTGGGCTTTTTTGGAAGCTATAACCGTTAAGTTCATCTCCGTTAAGGTAATAACTTACACGTTCAACTAAAACACGCTGTCGAGAACTATTAGGGAAGATGGTAATCAAGGTTAAGCCTTCTAGGGGCATAGGCTGCGTGCCGTTGTTGATCAACGTAACGTTTAATTTATAAAGAAAAGTAGATGCTTCATGGCTTGTAGGAGGGGCGCGCAGGAGTAAAAGAGCTGTTAGAGAGAATACAGTGATTAAAATTAAAAGAAGCAGGCGCACGACGAAGGGTCTCGAATACCTACCAATCATCGAGTAAAGTTAACTCGTGACAGGTTTTAGCTTTGTGGAGTTTATGGATATAGTTCAACTAGACTGAGAGGAGAGCGATAAGGAGAGGCTCATGTACAACTCCTATTGTATTCCTCTGATATTCCAGAGAAGTATTTGACGTAGTTAACCTCACCACCCTTATTAATCAACCTTCAGAAAACTCTTTGATAGGTGGCATAGATGATTGAAGAAGCTGGCCTCATAGCTACATACGTCACCATGGGATTAACACCGATTATATACAACATGCTTACGGCTAGGAAGGCTTTGAAGAAGAAAAACCTTGAAGAAAAAGAGTTAAACAAGGACAAGGAGGAAGAGCAGCCCATCAATCTAAATGGAGAGGAAGCTGTAAAGGGCTTCACCCTAACTGTACCGTGCAGCATAACGCTTATACACTCTAACGATTATGGCCAAGCCATACATCTAAGCGTAAAATCAATCCATCCACTCCCCCTCTCCCACGTGAAGAGAGTCTTACATCAAGGTTAAAACTCCACCCTCTGGATGTGAGGGTGGATGAGCGAGGGGCTGAGGTTATTTAAGATAATGGCCCCAGGAGTGCTAGCTGGGATTCAAAACGTAGATGCTTGCGCAATTCTATGTCTTTTATCGATTGGAGCTGCATATAGATACTCCTTACTATGGGCTGTTGTCCTAGGTTTCCTCCTCTACACTTTCATTCTTCAAGTAGCCTCCGAGGTAGCCCTCGTTACAGGGAAGGGATTAGCCGAGAACATGAAGGAGAGGTTTAGTGAAAAACACGTATCACTTACAGTCTTCACCTCAGTAGCCGCTAACATCTCCCTTATTTCAGCTGAGCTGGCGGGTATGGCAATAGCCTTATCAGCCCTCTTCAACCTCTCCTTAGTAACGGCAGCTATAGTTTCAGCTTTAATATTATTGGCCGTAGCGTGCACAAGGTCCCTCGATTTGATCGATGAAGTACTAATAGCGTTAAGCTTAACCTTCATAGCTTACGTCATCCTCGCGTTCGCCGCCAATCCAAACCCCTTAAAGGTCGTAGAGGGGTTCATTAAACCCGCAGCCACCTTCGATGGAGGCTACTGGATCGCAGTACTGGCAGTCATGGGTATGGCGGTGGGGCCCAATGTCTTGTTCTACGAAGCCAGCGACCTAGCTGAGAAAGGAGTTAAAGAAAACTCGCTTATACAAGCCATGCTGAGTGCCGTCGTAGGATCACTGATAAGCTTAGCCATATGTATAGCAATAGTGGTGTGTGGAGCCGGTTTAGGCACGGTTTCTGAAAACATGATTGAAGCTATAGAAGCCTTCAAACAAGTATTTGGCGAAGCCTCCATCTTCCTGTTTTCTCTGGGACTCTTCGCAGGTTCCTTACTAGCAGCAGTGATAACTCTACATTCCACGGTAGCTCTCCTATCTGAAACCTATGGGTGGAGAGGGGTCGGGCCTAAGAAAGATAATAAGGTATGGCCTATATGGGTGGCAGTCATAACCATAGCAAGCGTGCTACCACTAATATTGATCACCAAACCCGTCAAGGTGGCGATAGTGTCTTCTGTACTCTCAAGCTTAGCCACCGTACCTCCATTCGTGCTCCTAGCTAAGCTATGCTGCGACTCTAGGATCATGAAAGGCTTTGAAATTAAGGGTTACATGAAGGTAGTCGCGTGGTTGATAGTAGCCTTCTTTTCCATCATCAATTTAGGAGGATTACTCTTGGTACTTTACGATAGACCTATCTTAGGCTATGTAACCCTACCTTTAGACCTTCTCGTCCTCTTGGTCGGAGCCTCCGCAATCCCCTTGGTTTTGAAGGGATTAAGCCTTATGAAGGAGGGTTATCGTAAATGTGAAGGGGGAAGCTTTGAGTATTAAAGTAGGTTGCTGTGGATGGGCGATTAAAGGTGGAATGGAGGCTTATTTTAAGACCTTTAAACTCATAGAAATACAAAGCACTTTCTACAAGCTACCTAACCCCTCTACGGCAGAAGGTTGGAGAACTAAGGCTCCTTTAGACTTCGAGTTTACGTTGAAAAGCTGGCAAGCTATTACTCATCCAACCTCAAGCCCCACGTGGAAGAAAGCAGGAATAAAAATACCTCCAGAAAAAGCAGATAGGTATGGACTTTTAAAGCCTACAGAGGAAAACTTTGAGGCTTGGAACAAAACCATGGAAATAGCCAAGGCACTAAAAGCCAAGATAATGGTTATCCAATGTCCTCCTTCGCTTGATGCCTCTCATGAAAACCTGAGAAATATGCGCGACTTTCTATCCTCCATAGATAGGAAGGAGATGAAATTAGCCATAGAATTTAGACATGAAAGCTGGACCCCTGAAAGGATAAGTCAAGTATGCTCGGAGTATGATTTAATTCACATAGTAGACCCCTTCAGGGCCCAAACTGTGACGAAAGAGAGAGAAATCATTTACTACAGGCTTCACGGTTTGGGTAAACGAATGTACGTCTATGATTATAACGATGAAGAACACCTGAGATTATATGAGGACTGGGTTAAGCCATACCACGAAGAAGGAAAGGAGATATACGTATTGTTTAACAATACATCCATGGCTGAAGACGCAAACAGGTTCCAAGAAATAGTGAGGGAAAAACTATCTAAATAAAGATCTAAAGATTAATCAAACTCCGACTTTTCTCCTTCTTCCTCTCCACCGGTCTTGCTGGGCGTTTCGCTTGCCTTAGTCTCAGTCTTAGCTGCAGCTATGATGTCGTCTATTCTTAGTATCATAGAGGCTGCTTCGGTAGCTGATTTAATAGCCATACCCTTAACATTCTGAGGCTCTATAACACCCAAGCCATACATGTCAGCTGGTTTACCAGAGAACACGTCTACGCCTATGGTCTCATTACCTGCTTTTTCGTGAAGCGCTCTTAGCTCCATTATCATGTCAAGCGGGTCCAAGCCTGCATTCTCAGCCAGCGTTTTAGGAATAATCTCTAAGGCATTAGCAAACGCTTCAATAGCTAGTTGTTCCTTACCTCCAACGGTAGGTGCAAATTCACGAAGCCTTCTCGCTAACTCCATCTCAATCGATCCACCGCCAGTCACAATCTTACCACATTCGATGGCATCGGACACTGTCGACAGAGCATCGGTTAAAGCTCGTTCAGCCTCGTCGATAAACTTCTCTAGGCCACCCCTTATTAATATGGCTACAGCTCTTGGATTCTTACAACCCTCCACGAAAATCATCTTCTCATCAGCAATCTTACGCTCCTCCACCAGCTCAGCCTCACCAAGATCACTGGGCGAAAGATCCTCGATGTTAGTTACTATTCTGCCTCCAGTAGCTCTTGCCAGTTTCTCCATGTCCGACTTCTTGACTCTCCTAGCCGCTAGGATACCTTCTTTAGCTAAGAAGTGTTGAGCCACGTCATCTATGCCTTTCTGGCAAAACACTACGTTGGCGCCAGAAGCCTTAATCTTATCCACCATGTTCTTTAACATGCGCTCTTCTTCCTCTAGGAAAGCTTTCATTTGTTCAGGGCTCGAGATTCTGATCTCCGCATCCATCTCTGTCTTTTCTATTTCGAGTGGACAGTCCAGAAGGGCGATCTTGGCCTTCTCGACCTTCCTGGGCATGCCGGAGTGGACCACTTCCTTGTCGATAATGACGCCGTTGATCAACTTGGATTCGGCTAAGCTGGCACCTTGACGCTTGATCAGCTGTATGTAATCAGTGTCGGCAATTACCTTATCATCTCGCTTCTCCGCGACCTGCATGACTGCCTTGACAGCCATGTCAGCTAGCATTTCCTTAGAGCCCGCCACGGTCTTAGCCGCCATGGATGTCATGGCTATCTTACGCAAGGTCTCCTTGTCATCCATAGACACAGGCTTGGCCAGCTCATCCAACACCTTGTTACAGAAGTCTAGGGCTTTACTGTATCCGCTTATGATCACGGTGGGATGTATGTTTTTAGCCATCAACTCTTCAGCTTTCTTTAACAACTCTCCTGCAAGAACCACGCTAGTAGTGGTGCCGTCGCCGACTTCATCGTCCTGGGCTTTAGCTACCTCCACCATCATCTTAGCAGCTGGATGCTGAACCTCTATTTCATCGAGTATTGTAGCACCATCATTAGTAACAGTTACGTCTCCTAGGCTATCGACCAGCATCTTATCCATGCCTCGAGGGCCTAACGTCGATCTAACGGCCTCCGCTATGGCTTTAGCCGCGGCAATGTTAGCCCGCTGCGCTTCCCTCCCCACGGTTCTAGTAGAGCCTTCCTTTAAGATGAGGACAGGTACTCCACCTAGCTGAGCAATCGCCATAGAACCACCCCTTGTTTTCAGAGGGCACAATAAGTCGCTTCTATATATATTTTTCTACATGAAAAAGAGGTCTTCTACCTCTTCCTCTAAGTACTTGGATGAAGGACATTTTGAGAATATGTGGACGGGAAAAATTATGTTGATATCTTAAAATTCGCTAAACCTAGGGCCTCCCTCTTTCTTTTCCTTCTCCTCTTTCTTTAGAGCAGAAGCAGCGATAACGTCGTCTATCTTCAGTATCATTAATGCAGCCTCTGTCGCGGATTTAACTACCTGCTTCTTTACAAGCGTCGGTTCAATGACGTTGAGTTCATACATATCAGCGACCTTGCCCTCTTTTACATTAATTCCTGCGCTGAAAAACCCTTTTTCATGTTCAGCCCTCAGCTTGACCATGATGTCTATAGGGTCTAGGCCTGAGTTCTCAGCTAATATGCTGGGTATGGCTTCTAGGGCCTCAGCGAACTTCAATGCCGCCAGTTGTTCACGTCCAGCTAGCGACCTAGCCCAATCCTTCAATCTAAGCGCTAACTCTACTTCAACAGCTCCTCCTCCAGCAACTATCTTAGGTTCTTGGACTACGTTTCGGACTACGCAGAGAGCGTCATGCATTGAGCGCTCAGCTTCTTTGATCATCATATCGCTGCTGCCTCTGACAAGGATGGACAAGGCTCTTGGATTCTTACAACCCTCCACGAAAATCATCTTCTCATCAGCAATCTTACGCTCCTCCACCAGCTCAGCCTCACCAAGATCACTGGGCTTAAGGTCATCTATGCTAGTCACTGTTCTACCACCTGTAGCCTTAGCTAGCTTCTCCATGTCAGAGTGCTTGATCCTCCTAGCTGCCAAGATACCCTTCTTGGCTAGGAAATGTTGAGCTGCATCATCGATACCCTTCTCACATAACACTACGTTAGCGCCGACTGAAGCTATCTTATCTACCATGTTCTTGAGCATCTTTATCTCTTCATCTAGGAAGGCTTTCATTTGTTCAGGGCTGGTTATCCTGATCTTAGCGGTCATCTCTGTCTTTTCTATTTCGAGTGGACATTCTAGGAGGGCGATCTTGGCCTTCTCGACCCTCTTAGGCATGCCTGGATGAACAACTTCCTTGTCGATGACTAAACCTCTTATTAGCTGGGTTTCAGTTAGCGATTCTCCTCGCTTCTTCTCCACTTTTACATCGTCAACGTCGACCACATACTTGCCGTCTACCTCCCTCGCTACCTGGAGAACTGCTTCAACGCTAAGCTCAGCAAGTAATTCTTTAGCTGAAGCTACCGCGGCTTTCCCTGAGAGCGTAGTCAGGGCGCACTTCTTCAATATTTCTTTATCAAGAGGGTTAACCGGCTTAGAGATTTCGTCGAGAAGTTCTAGAGCCTTGTTCATGGCCTTCCTATAACCGTCCATTATGACAGTAGCATGGACATCTTGCTCGAGAAGCTCCTCCGCATTCTTCAATAGCTCACCTGTTAAGACCACAGCAGTAGTGGTGCCGTCGCCGACCTCGCTGTCCTGGGCTTTAGCTACCTCCACCATCATCTTAGCAGCTGGATGCTGAATATCCATCTCCTTGAGTATGGTAGCACCATCGTTAGTTATAGTCACGTCGCCAAAACTGCTTACGAGCATCTTATCCATACCCATGGGACCGAGCGAGGACTTAACGGCCTCTGCTATTACCTTAACAGCCATGATGTTAGCTCTCTGCGCGTCTCTGCCAACCGTTCTGGATGTGCCTTCTTTTAGTAGAAGTACAGGTACTGCCTGCGACATAGCATAACACCTCTAGGTTCAGCGAAGCTCAATAAGAGCGCTTCTATAAAAATTTTTCTTGAAGTTATCTCAACAACTTTTCCTCATACTCTTTAAGGTAAGCCATTGACTGCTTGACGTCGACGAACAACTTCTTTGCTTGCTCCACGTCTACAGCAGTCACCTTGCTTCTTCCTGAGCGTTTCGCTATTTCAAATGATGGTGAAAGCAGTTGTACCGCATATCTTAAAGAGTTCTCTACCCCTACTTTTATTAAGACGGATAAGGCATCTTCCTCCAAGTCTACTCCTTCCTCTGCTGCCCTTATCTTAAGGATCTCCTTCACTTCGTCGGCAGTATATTCGCGCGTAGTAATTATCAGGAGCCTATCAAGCAGGTCCAGCGGTATACCGTGAGGAGAAACTATGTCTGTCCCTCTGACCTTCGTTACCCCTCGGTTAGTGGCTAATATTATTACCGGAGCAAGTTCTCCCTCCATAGCTCTTCCTAGGAAGGAGAAAGCCTCGATATCGAGGGCAGAAACCTCATCTATGAAGAGAACTCCAGGTATAACTTCAGCTCTTCCTTCATCTACCCATCTCTTCACAGTTTCATCGACCTCCTGCCTCACTTCAGGCGGTATCTCGCGTTCTTCTCTTCCACCAAAAAGCAAGGTGAAAACGCTGCCACGTCGAGCGTGCATCTCATCTAAATCGTGAAGAGTCACGGTATGTACGAACTCTCTCTCCTTAGCTATAGGCCCTTGAGGTAAAGGTATCCTAGGTGAGGCCTCGATGTCATAACGCGCCTCTGCAGGGGCCTCAATACACTTACCTAGCTTAGTGACCCTTCCCGTCTCAGCGTCTATCCATATTACATCGCCTTTTGAAACTCCTCTTGCTATAAGTTCTTGAGCCACCGCCTCGTCCACGTTGAAGCTCCTCTCATCAACGTTCGTCTTCAGCTTTATCTTAGCTCCAATGGGTATCTGCTGGTAGGGGTTGTAAGGGTGGCGGCCTGCCTTAATCTCAAGCTCGGTTATCATTCCTTCATAGATCTTCCTGACCTCTTTTATCCTAACCCCTATGGCCTTTCTCATCGCTTGCATAAGTACCTCGGTCTTCTTAACCTCAGCCGAGTATACTTCAGAGGCAGTTATCATCATGAAAGGCACGTCTTCACCCAGCTCCTTAGCTATCGCTGACGCCAACGCTGTCTTACCAGTACCTGGAGGACCAGCTAGTAGAACAGCTCTACCCGCCATCTTTCCTTCCCTGACCATGCTGACGATGACGCCTGCAGCTTCCCTAGCTTCAACCTGTCCGACCATGCCCGCAGCTATGGGTAAGGCTTTACCGTCCTTAAGCCCAAGCCCCTTAATATGGCTGTGAGCACCCACTCTCTCGAACCTTCTGACCTCTACCACTCTGCTCAGGACCACTCACCCCCGGTAGCCTCCATAAGAGAGGAGACGCATAAAGACTACTCTGAAAAAGAAAGTATCGCCTCCATTAACTCTTTAAGGGAGTTAACCTCAGCATCAGGGTTTATGATAGGCTCCTGGACCTTCTCTTTCCTCTTAATCCACACCGTTCTCATACCAATAGACTTAGCTCCATATATATCGGCCCACAGGTCATCACCAACGAAAACCGCCTCCTTAGACGTAAGGCCAAGTAGGCGTAGAGCTTCATTGAAGATAGCTGGGTGGGGTTTACGCCAACCTACCGAGGCGGAAGTGACAAGAAATTCGAAGAAATGCATTAAGCCGAGCCTCCTTAAGGTCTCCTCCGCCATCCAGTGGACGCTCACGTTAGACACCACAGCCATCCTATAGCCTAGCTCCATGAGCTTCTCCAGGGCTTCAAGGACATCGTCGTAGACATAGCGTAGATTCACTATAGCTTCGCAGTGAGCTCTAAGAGCTTCCTTTACTAAAGAGTCGTCAGGCTTAAGCCCTGCATCCTCTAAGTCTCGACGCATCCAGATCTCTCCTAAAACCTCCTTCAAAGTCTTCTTTCGAAGCTCAGTGAAGAAAGCCCTGTTTCTAAGCCTAACCTCAGCTAATCGCTTAGCGTCTACCCTAAAGCCTAGCTCTCTTAATTTTGAGGCCACAGCGAGGATGGAGGCCTTAAATGCTTCGTAGGTGTCAGACCCTCCCGCTAAGGTATTACCCAGGTCGAAGAGCACTGCTTTAATTTCAAGGGGCCTCTTCGATCCCATGCGAAGACTCCCACCGCTTAAGCGTCGACCTTTTCGAGCTCACTCATCAGAGGCCCCCTAAAGGCTTTAGGGAAAGCCTGAGATAAATTTCTCGGACTTGAAGCTAAATCAAGGTCTCATCGAGGCTTTAGGGAACTACCTTATTAAACTCAGCCTTAAACAGATCCCACTCGATACACAGTATCTTCCTCGCCAAGCTAGCCCTGAAGCTTTGGCAAACTACCTTATCTTCATGGTTTCCATAGACCATAGAACCGGCAGAGGGTTCAAGGCCAAGATGGAAGGCCGGTTCTATAAGGGTTCAGACCTCCTCTGGAAGCTCGGTGAAATTAAGTGGAGGAAGCAGCCTTCCTTCTTCACCACCACCGAGATGCTTAAGATTAACATGGGAGAGGTAGTTTCCTGGCTTACAGCCCCTTTCTCAGGTAAGGTTGTTAAAAAACCTGGGCTTAGAGCCCTGCTCCTGAGAGATACCGCCAAGTGGTTAATGAAGCTCTTCAAAGGAGAAGCTTTCAAGCTCATCGAGGCTGCGCAGGGAAGCTGCATGAGGCTAGTGGAGCTCTTGAGGCCATTCAAAGCTTTTAGCGACCCTGTGGCCAAGAAACCCTACCTCCTGATCAAGTTCCTAGAGAGAGGAGGGCTCTTCCAGGTAGAAGATCCTGAAAATCTACACGTCCCTGTAGACAACCATTTGACTAGGCTAGCTTTAAGGATAGGGCTCATAGAACTATCGAGGAGTGACCTTGAAACTTTAAGGAGTGGGAAGGTGGACTTATCGTTCGACGTAATGCTTAGGATGCAGACCCGCTCCGCCTTTAAACGGGTAGCCGACATAGCAGAGGTCAAACCCTCCATCCTCGACGACCTTCTATGGTTAACGGGTAGGACTATATGCTTAAGGCAAGGAGCTGCCTGCGTTCATAAACATAAAAGTCCGCGCAAGCTTCAGGCCTTAGTGAAAGGTAAGTGGCATCGCTGTCCTTTCGAGGAAGTCTGTGAAGGATTACATGACCCGGCGAAGAGAACATTAAAGGAGCCTGAAGTAACTACATGGTGGTACTAAGGAGCTAAGCTTTTTCAAAAGCCTAAGCTTAAGCTTAACGGAGGGTTGAGCTACGCTTAAACACCCTTCATGTCTCTCCATAGCTGGACTAGACCCTGCAGGTGGAGCAGGAGTATTAGCAGACGCAAAAACCTTCATGGCATTAGGCTTCCATCCGGCTTGCGTGATATCTGCCATAACCTACCAGGACACGAAGAACGTCAAGGGAGTTTACCCACTGCCTCCGCTTTGTGTCAAGTCCCAAGCTGAGGCTTTGTTCAGCGACCTTAAAGTGGTGGCAGTGAAGGTAGGTATGCTTTGGTCTAAGGATAATGTTGAGGCCGTAGCTGAACTCCTCGATAAACATAGAGAAGCGCCTTTAGTGGTAGACCCTGTAGTGGAAGCCAAGGGAGGAGAGCCTCTCATAGAGAAGGAAGGCATCAAGGTGCTTACCGACAAGCTTCTACCATTAGCTACCGTCGTTACCCCCAACGTGAAAGAGGCTGAAACGCTAACCGGCGTGAAGGTCAGGTCAGAGGAAGACCTGAAAGCAGCTTTAGAAAACTTAAAAGAGCTTGGAGTAAAGAACCCTGTAATAAAGGGGTGGCGCCGCGGAGAGAAAGTGATCGACCTCCTACTACATGAAGGCAATATATACATGTTTAAGCGAGAAGCCGTAGAGGACGTAAGAGGTTCTGGATGTACCTTTTCCTCCGCTATAGCAGCTCTTCTAGCAAAAGGCTATCCTTTACCTGAAGCCGTAGAGGAAGCTGGCTGGTTTACATGGAGAGCTATAAGGTCGAGCGAGCCCGTGGGGTTAGGGTTCAAGGTTATCGAGCCGCTAAAGGAGATAGAGAAAGCCTCAGCTAAGCTCGAAGCTCTATACGAAGTTCGTAAAGGGCTCAGGGTCTTGGAAGAGAGCCCTGAGTTAGTTAAGCTCATACCCGAAGTTAGGATGAACTTAGTGGTAGGCATACCTGGAGCCAAGGAGATAGATGACGTATGTGGGGTCGAAGGCAGAGTCACCGAGGTGGCTGGCAAACCGAGAGCAGCAGGCTGTCCTTCCTTTGGAGCTTCAAGCCATTTAGCTAGGTTGGTCATAGAGGTCATGAAGCATAAACCGCACCTTAGAGCAGCGCTCAACGTAAAGTATAGCCCTGAAACCTTAGAGGCTTGCCGTAGGCTTGGTTTCAAGCTAGCATGTTTTGACAGAAGAATGGAACCTGAAAACGTTCAAAGTATAGAGGGAAGAAGCTTAACGTGGGGTGTGCAGGAGGCGTTAAAGAATTTTGAGGGAGACCCTGACGCTATATACGACGAAGGAGGCGTCGGAAAGGAGCCTATGATAAGGCTTCTTGGACGTAGTGCCCTTGAGGTCGTGAAGAAAGCAAGGAAAATAGCTAGCGAGCTGGAAAACATTATATCTAAGTAGTCGTTGTTCAGGTCAAGGTCGGTTGTATGACAGAGGTAGAAAATAAACTGGCAGATTTGAGGAGATGGGCTGAAGAATACGCTAGACATAAAGGATTTGAGCTGAACCCCGACGAGAAGCTGGTAGACGCCATACTTAGGGGATTAATGAGAAACGAGGAGAAGTATGGTGTAAGGTACTGCCCCTGCAGAGTAGTTACAGGAGATCCTGAAAAGGATAAGCCTAAGATCTGCCCTTGCATCTGGATGGAGGAAGATGTAAAAACTAAAGGTAGGTGTCATTGCGGGCTCTTCGTGAAAGGTGAGAAAGATGAGTGAAGAGGATAAGGAGCTGGAGGTCATTAAGAAAAGGATGCTTAGAGAACTAATGGAGGGGAGAAAGGAGGTGCTCGATAAGCCCATAGAAGTCGGTGACCATAACATAGAAGAGGTGGTTAAGAAGAACCCTCTAGTCATCGTGGATTGCTGGGCTGTTTGGTGTCCTCCATGTAGGCTCTTAGCACCAGTAATAGATGAACTAGCAAAGAGGTATGCCGGGAAGGTTGTGTTTGGCAAGCTTGACGTAGATGTCAATCCAGCCACTGTAGAAAAGTACGCAATCATGGAGGTACCCACCCTTCTCGTGTTCAAGAATGGGAACTACATGGGCAAGATTATAGGCTATAGGCCTCTACCCCAGCTCGAAGAGCTGATAAGAAGGTATCTTTAAACGTAAGGAAGACCTTTTCCCCTCAGAGGTTAGGTTGATGGAAAGCGCGGTAGAAAGAGTATCGACAGGAGTACTTAAGTTAGATGAGATGCTTCATGGAGGCATACCTAAAGGCTTCGTAGTAGCTGTGACAGGTGAGCCTGGGACAGGTAAGACTGTGCTTTGCATACACTTCATAGCCAAGGGCGTTGAGGAAGGAGATAAGTGCATCTACGTAACCACTGAGGAAAGTAGAGAGTCCATTATTAAGCAAGCTGCCCAGTTCGGCTTCGATTTTAGGAAAGCCATACTGGATCGACGACTAATAGTCATAGACGCATTAATGAGGCCCGGAGGAGAGCCTTGGTCATTACAAACGTTAAACCCCGAGGAGCTTGTTAGCAAGGTGATAGAGGCTAAGAAGCATCTGGGTTACGGTGATGGTAGGCTCGTGGTCGATAGCATGTCGGCTTTCTGGCTTGATGCACCAGCCATGGCTAGAAGGCACTCGTACTATGTAAAGAAAGTGTTGTCACAGTGGGGCTTCACGATACTGCTTACCTCCCAATACGCTATAACTACAAGCGAAGCCTTCGGCTTCGGCGTAGAACACATAAGTGATGGAATAATAAGGTTTAGAAGAATGGTGAGGGGAGGAAGGCTGAGGAGGTTTTTACTAATCGAGAAGATGAGGCAGACCCCGCACGACCTTAGGCTACACGAAATAGAGATACGTGGCGGTGAAGGATTAGTAATACTTGGTCCTGTCGAGCTTAGGAGAGAGGACGTGGCTTTGCCGTGGAGCGTAGTAAGGAGGATGTTAGAGGCCAAGAAAGCCTCAGAGCTAGAAAACCCTGATGTAGATGCTTAAGTTTTTTATCTACGGCAGCCTAGGTTTCATAGGCGCGTTAAGTTGGAGGTCAAGTTTTACGGCAAGATTAAAGCTGATGAGTTGATAATGGTAGCCGGACTTCCAGGAATGGGATATGTAGCTAAGCAAGCTGTTGATTATCTTATAGAGGAGGCTAAAGCTTCTCTTATTGGCGAGGTAACTTCGCCTCACCTCTATCCTTCATTGGTGGTATTTAATGATGGAGTTATGGAGTCCTTCCTAGACAAGAAGTTCTATAGGTTCTATCTAGCACACGCTGAAGAGAAAGACATACTACTTTTCACCGGTGATGCTCAGCCTTCCTCAGCTGAAGGACAGCGTATGCTTGCAGATAAGGTAGCCGAAGCCTCTGCTGAACTAGGAGTCAAAAAGCTCTTCACGATGGCCGCCTACCCCGTACCTAGACATGTGGAAGAACCTAAAATCTACGCCGTAGCGACGCATAGCTCACTGCTTGAGGAACTCGTAAGTAAGGGAGTATCTGTGATGCCAGGTAGAAGCAGTATAAGTGGCATGAACGGGCTCTTGCTCGAATATATGGCTCAGCGAGGAGTTAAAGGAGCCTGCTTGCTTAGTGAAACATATATCATCGATGCTCCAGACATTAAGGCAGCCGCCACCTTAGTGAAGGCGCTTAAGGAGATCCTAGCCATTAAGATCGATACTTCTAGGATAGAGGAGTTAGCTAAGAAGTTTGATGAAGACCTTCACAGACAATATGAACAGCTGAAGCGAGCTAAAGAAGCAGAGAAAGGTTTGGGGTACATCTACTAGTTATCTAGTTTCAAACGATTAGGGATTTCTCATGGATCTGGCTCAGGAGTACTACATGAAGCCAGAAGTCGCAAAGGAGATTGTTGACTACGCTAAAAATAGGTGGGTTAGTGTTCATTGCTCACAAAAGGACAGCAAAGGAAGATATCTCCTTGTGCGGTATGATAGAAATAAAAGACCTTTAACCTTAAACGCCCCTGAAGACGTAGTTGGCTTGGTTAAAAGGTTGGCTAAGCTTAGACCTAGAGCTCTCTATGCTTCCTCTAACCTCTATAGAAGATTGTCCTCAGAGTACGATGTAGCTTCAATGAACAACGTATATGCCTGCACCCCCTGCTGGGACATAGATAATGACCTAGAGGGTTGGAAAGACACGGTGAAGGTTTGCCAAGAATTAGTATCCTTACTCGATAAGGAAGGAGTATGTAAGTCGGTGTCAGTATTCTGGAGTGGGAGAGGAGCCCATGTGAGGATACATCATGAAGCCTTCTCCCGAGAGTTAAGGAGAAAGATGAATCCTCTTGACATAGCGTTTGCGACCGTTGAGTATGTTTTGCGGAAAATAGAGCCACATATTGTTGAAAAGTACAGTACAGGAAGGGGTGGCCGACTCAAGATAGAGAATAAAATGGATCCTCAAAGAGTATTCACTTGCCCCTTGAGTCTACATAGAGAGTTGGACCTGGTATGTATTTGCATACCCGTCAATAAGTTGGACCAGTTTACACCGGGTTGGGCTGAGCCCTCCTCCTTTAAGCATAGCGATGAGTGGAAGAGGTATGAAGAAGGTGAGGCCGA
>QMSI01000004.1 GCA_003649615.1 Thermoprotei archaeon
AAAATAGTAATGTAGTATATAGATTTAAGATGTAAGCGGGAGCTTTTAGCGAGCCGCCTTCTACATTATCAAGTCGTACTAGACTTAATCTCTAAGCCCTATTAGTCCATCAGCATTTGCGTAGCCTTAGTTAAACACCCCTGACCTGAATCGAAGATCAACGTTACACCATGTCTCGAGAGGCTCCTAGCCTCAAATGTTCCCATCCTCTGGGCTCAACGGTCCTCGTGGATCCTTCAACGTATACTTGCACCTTTCGATCCGCAACAGCTTCACCGATTCTTATCAGCTTCCCGCCCGCCTTGTCCACGGCATCAGCAGCCATCGACCAGCTGTCTCGAGCTATGGTGACCAGCAGCTCAAACTCTTCGCCTCCATAGAGAGCTAGATCGACAGGGTCGAGGTCAAACTCCTCAGCAAAGATCTGCGCCTCCTCAGCTATGGGGACCTCTTCCACGACGAAGCCTACACCACTTGCTCTTGAAAGTTCAAATAAGCTGGCAGCTAAGCCATCGCTCGAGTCTATCGAGGCTGTAGCTACGCCTGTAGAGGCTAGGGCTAAGCCTTCCTTCAACCTAGCCTTAGGCATGGTCAACGACTCCCATAAACTATCACGCAGCTTAGAGCTGCTCGGGGTAAGCTTGCGCTCATACATGAGGAGAGCTGCCGCCGTCTTCCCGAAGAGGCCTGTGACCGCTAGGATATCTCCAGGCTTAGCTCCACTCCTCGACGTTAGGTTGCCTTCAACTAACCCCAACGCCGCGACGTCAACTATCACCGTGGAGGCTTCATTTGTGTCCCCGCCCACAATGTAGGCATCGTACTCCCTTGCCCCCGAGTTTAACCCTCTCATAAGCTCTAAAGCCTCGTCTAAGCCAAGCTGAGGAGGCAGCCCTAGGGAGGCAAGGATAGCTAAAGGCTTAGCCCCCTTGGCAGCCATGTCGCTTATACATGACACCACAGCTTTTCGTCCAGCTTGCCAATAGCTCATACCTCTAGGTACGTCGGTATCCCACACCAACATATCACAGGATAAGGCGAGGCGTACCCCCCTAATCTCCATGGCAGCCACGTCGTCATTATAGGGTAGGAGCATGCCCCCAAACTTATCCAGGGCTCTCACGAACTCCTCGATTAAGCGGCGCTCTCCAAGCTCAGACAGCTTAACCATGACCTCTCGATAGTTTAAGGCTATGCTTGACTTAAAAACCTAGTAGCTACCCATACCGCGCAGATGCTCGATGTCGACTTCACCGACCACAGATAGTGAGCTCTAATGTTTAACGCCCATCTTTTCTACGAGGGCCTCAACGTCCTCCTCCGCCTTCTCTCCATGAATAGGCTTGCCTTCAAGGCAGGCCTCGAAGATCTCAGGGTCATACCTGATGAAGCCAGCAACGTTAACGCCCCTATTCCCTAAGTCCTCCATCAGCTTCAAGGCCACATTCTCCGAGGGAACCTTATTGAGGACGACGTAGATGTTCTTGATCCCCGCTTCTGCGGCAAGCCTACTCATCTCTTCAGTTATCCTTATCGACTCGAGGGAAGGCTCGGTAACGATCACCATGCTGTCTACGTTGGCTTCAACCCCTCTACCGAAATGTTCCAGTCCAGCCTCAGTGTCTACCAGCACCACTTCATCGTCCTTTAAGCGCAGCTTGCCTAGAAACTCCCGGCTTAGAAAACCCATGGGGCAAGCACAGCCTTCCGAGAACCTGTTTATCTTACCTATGAGTAGCAGCTTTAAGCCGTCATCCTCCACGAGGTAAGGAGGAGAAAGCTCGCTTAGCGAGACCACATCTCGATCAAGGATGTTTACCGGAGACTTCCCTGTCGCTACGAGGAAGGTCTTCGGAGACATCTTTCGTTTCAGGCCCTGTCTCCCGCCAGCGAGCTCCATCAAGGGTGTAGGAAGCTGTTTGAAGCCTAGCATCCAGTAGAGGCCCCTATTCGATTCATCAGCATCCACCACCAACACCTTTAGCCCCCTTTTCCTGAAAGCCTTCGCTAACAAAGCCGTGACCACGCTCTTGCCACAACCCCCCTTCCCAGACACTGCTATGCGGCCTAGCCTCACCGTTAAGCCCCCCATAGCTTCATAGAGTTTAACCTCCATTCCTTTAAAGCGTTACTTAACCATTACAGCGCATCACCACGGATCGAGGCAAAGTTCCATGGACAGCTTTAAATCCTCGTAGCTGCAAATAACCAGCGTACATGAAAATCGTCTTAGTAGACGGGTACAGCGATGAGCCTTCAGGTCTAGGTGTGCCGCCGTACCTAGACGTCTACGCTAGGTATGTGGCAGGCGCAGCGTGGGAACATGACCCCTACAGCGAGGTGTTTTACTTAACCATAGATCAGGTAAGGGAAAAGCCAGATCTCTACGTTAAGACTGCTTCCAAAGCCGACCTCCTAGTTTTCCTCGCTGGAGTATGTGTGCCAGGCAAGTACCTAGGCGGGGAGCCCATCAAGCTAGCGGAGCTAAGGAGGTATCCATTGATGGTTGAGGGGCCAGTCAAGGTGCTCGGAGGCCCAGCTGCCAAGTTCGGTATAGGGGTAGAGGGAGGGAGGGTGGCCAAGCTACCCAGTGAAGTAGCTAATAGTTTCGACCTAGTCGTTAACGGCGATATAGAAGTCGTGGTATCAGATCTGCTCAGGGAGAGATTAAACGTAGAGGCCGTGGACCCCTCTAGGGCGAGAAGGAGCTTCAAGGAAGTAGAGGGTAAAGCTGTAAGAGGAGCTAAAGTAGTTAAACAGCATCCATGCTATGGACGAAACCTCATAGTTGAGCTGGAGACGTATCGAGGGTGTCCTAGATTCCTTGTAGGTGGATGCTCGTTTTGTATAGAGCCTCTTTACGGACCTCCTGATTTTAGGAAACCTGAAGACGTGGCAGCTGAGGTAGCAGCCCTATATTCGGAGGGCGTAGATAGGTTTAGGGTAGGTAGACAGCCTGATCTACTATGTTACATGGCCATAGGGGTAGGGGAACAAGAGTACCCTAAGCCTAACTTGAACGCCATAGAGAAGCTGTTCAGAGGTATTAGAGCGTCAGCACCTCTCCTTGAAACTCTTCACATCGACAACGTGAACCCAGGAACCATAGCGCACCACCCTGAGGAGGCTGCTGAAGCGCTTAAAATCGTGGTCAAGTACCATACGCCAGGCGACGTCGCCGCCATGGGCGTGGAGAGCGTGGACCCCAACGTGATGAAAGCTAACAACTTAAAGGTAGAGGCCGAGGAGGCATTGAGAGCTGTTGAGCTGGTCAACCGCATTGGTGCTCAGCGAGGCTACAACGGCCTCCCACACCTCTTACCGGGCATCAACTTCGTCTACGGCTTGATCGGCGAGACCAAGGAGACCTTTGAGTTGAACCTAGAGTTCATGAAGGAAGTCCTACGCAGAAACCTACTCGTCAGGAGGATAAACCTGCGTCAGGTCATGGCCTTCCCCGGGACGAAGATGTGGGATGTAGGGGACTCTATTATTAGGAGGCATAAAGCCTTCTTCAAGGCCCATAAAACTAGGATGAGGTCGGAGGTCGATCAGCCCATGCTCATGAAACTCATGCCCCGCTGGACAATCTTGCGGGGCGCCTACACCGAGGCCTACGGTAAAGGTTTAACATACGCTAGACAACCAGGCTCTTATCCCATACTGGTATGCTGCAGGTCTAAGCTTAACCTAGGGCTCTACTTGGACTTCGTGGTGGTCGATTATGGACATCGATCCGTGACCGCCGTCCCCTACCCCATAGACTTGAACACCGCGAATAGGAGACTCCTCGAAAGCATACCTGGCGTAGGTGAGCGTAGAGCCGCCAGGATCATGAGTGCAAGGCCCTTCAGAAGGTTAGATGAAGTCTTTAAGGCTTTAGAAGACCGAGAGGTGGCCGAGAATTTGGTTAGGTATGCCACCCTATCTTAAACCTAGTAGATGGACTCTATGAGGAAAAAGCGGCGCTAAGCCTCAGCGTGATCTTACGCTACCTATCGCGGCATACCGGGGCAGTAAAGGTTTAAAAAACTCCGCTAGAAAACGGCGTTAACATGTCTGAGGAGACCTCCTGGCTCCACTTTACCGAGATGCAAACCCCGAACACTGCGGTATTGCATAAGGTGAAACGCGTAGTATACCGTGGGAGGACGAGGTTTCAGCAAGTCGACCTCGTGGAGACTTACGACTTCGGCTTATGCCTCATACTGGACGGTAAGCTGCAATCCTCGGTGATGGACGAATGGATATATCACGAGGCCCTGGTCCATCCAGCAATGTTGACCCACCCTCACCCTAAAAGGGTAGTTATCATAGGGGGAGGGGAAGGGGCTACAGCCCGTGAAGTACTGAAGCATGACGCAGTCGAGGAGGTAGTCATGGTTGACTTAGACGAGGAGGTCGTAAACCTAGCCAGGAGGAAGCTTAGGGTTATGCATAGAGGAGCCTTCGATAACCCTAAGCTTAAGCTCCTCCACCAGGACGGCAGGAAGTACCTTGAGGAAGAGGAGGACACCTTTGACGTGGCCATCATCGACATCACGGACCCCCTGAGCGGAGGGCCCTCCTATCTCCTTTACACCAAGGAGTTCTACGATATCCTAGCCGGTAAGCTAAGTGAAGATGGTGTCATGGTGACTCAGGCCACCTCGACCTGCTATAGCCGCGAATGCTTCACTTCCATAGCCAAGACCATTGCTGCTACCTTCCCCATAGCAAGGCCTTACCGTGCCTGGATCCCCTCCTTCAGCTCGGAGTGGGGTTTCGTGCTAGGCTCCAAGCACCACGACCCCGTCAAGCTGAGCGCCAGGACAATCGCTCAGAGGCTTAGAAGCAGAGGAGTAAGGAACCTCAAGTTCTACACGCCTAGGCTACACCGCTACCTCTTCTCTCTGCCTAAGTTCCTGGAGAAAGCATTAAGGACGGAGGGCAGGGTCATCAGAGACGGAGAGCCAGTTTTCATGCCGGCATAGACCATCAATCTTATAAAACTCATTCAACCAGTAAAGCCTGCCCCGGTAGCTCAGCTCGGTAGAGCGGCAGCCTCGTAAGCTGTTGGCCGCGGGTTCAAATCCCGCCCGGGGCTCTTAAGTAACGTGAAGACTTACATCATCAGGGCCAAATCAAATCCAGAGGCTTCCAGTCTTCTACACCAAGGTGAAGACCTTCGATTCCACTCGCTCAAAAATAGTTTAATAGGTTAAGCTGCTTCAATTCGTTGAAGCCTAAATAGCGAATACCCTGAGCGTAAGCTATTAACTTCACCTCTAAATAGAAGAGGCTGTCCCCCGTGGGGGAGGGTAGGATGCACCTAGTGGGAGGCATTCTCTGTGGAGGGTTAGGGAAAAGGCTTAGACCTTTGACCGATACTGTGCCCAAAGCCCTCATCGAGCTTAAGGATGGCTACACGGTGCTAGACCACCAGCTTTCCAAGCTTAAGTACGCGGGGATTAATAAGGTCTACTTGCTGGTAGGCCATCTCCACAATAAGATCGAGGAAAAGTATGGAAAAGAGTGGAAAGGAGTGAAGCTAGAGTACCTCGTCGAAGATAAGCCACGAGGAACCCTGTATGCGATAAATAACCTTCTCAGTTCCATGAATGCTGGTGAAGTTGCTGTGGTAATGAATGGAGACGTGGTTAGCGACGTTAACCTAAAGGAAATGTTGATGAACTGGACGAAAGGCACCGTGTCCATGTTTATCACCCTTCTAACCTCTCCCTATGGGATAGTGGAGGCTGTCCATGACGGAAAGATAGTGTCTTTCCGCGAGAAGCCTAAATTACCATATTACATTAACGGAGGCGTTTACATCATACCTAAGGAGCTCGAGGAACATTTCAGAACCTACCAAGAAGGCGACGTGGAAAAACTAGTGTTCCCTAAGTTGGCTCGCATGGGTTTACTTCGAGGCTACAGAGAGGACGATGTGTTTTGGCAGTCCATAGACTCCTTGAAGGACCTCGAGAACCTAAGGAGCGAGTATCGAAATCGCCACGATACACCGTGGGGCTACGAGAAAACCTTAGTATCCACTGAGGGATACATGACGAAGACTGTATACATTATGAAGGGTTACACGACGCCGCTACACGTACATAAGGTTAAGGATGAGACCTTACACATAGTCAAGGGAGAAGGGATAGTCACCTTAAACGGAGAGAACCTATACGTGAAGAGCGAGGACGTAATCAGGATAAAGCCAGGCACTACTCACGCCGTAACCGCCCTCGAAAACCTGTTGATGCATGAATACTCCACCCCTCATCCAGAAGATCTCTTAGAGCTCAATAACCCCTACGCTTAGATTGAGGCCTCAGCTTTTTTATTCTTTAGGCAGCTTGGACGTAAAGGTTTAAACCCTGAGTGGTCACGGTGTTAGCGAGCGGGGGTTGCCGAGCCAGGTCAATGAGCTCAACGGCTCGGCTAAAGGCGCAGCCCTGACCTAGAAAGGGGGTAAAGGCGGCTGTCCCGTAGGGGTTCGTGGGTTCAAATCCCACCCCCCGCATGTGAGATTAAGGTGGTGGCTTAAGTGACGGTCAATAGAACCGCCTTAGGGCTTATTTCAGGAATAATCCGCATGATAAGAGCTCCAAATAGCGTCATGACAGGGCTGGCCGTGATAACAGGAATGCTGATAGCTTCTAAAGGAGCTTGGAGCCTAGAGCTCTTTAAACGGGCAGCACTAGGCTTCACGACAGGGTTCATGCTATGCGCGGCAGCCATGGCCGTAAACGACTACTATGACAGGGAGATAGACATGATAAATGAGCCTGAGAGGCCGATACCTAGCGGCCTTGTTAAGCCCAAGGAAGCAATAATAGTAGCAGCAATACTTAGTTTTCTAGGCTTGGTTTCTTCAGCTGCCATAAACATCGAGTGCTTAGCAGTAGCGGTCATAGCCTTAGCGGTAGCAATAGGGTATGCCACCGCTGGTAAAGCGACGGGTGCTCCAGGCAATGTAATGGTTAGTTTCTGTGTATCCTTACCTTTCATCTACGGAGGCCTAACCTTAGAGGCCTTAGACGAGGCGTTATTTGTCTTCGCTTCAATAGCTTTCCTAGCTAACATGGGCAGAGAAGTGACAAAGGGGATAGTCGATGTGGTAGGAGACGCGGCTAGAGGAGTTAAGACCATAGCTGCCGTTTATGGACGCGTTAAAGCAGCGATATTATCAGCCATCTTTTACCTAGCAGCCGTAGCTTTAAGCATACTTCCATGGCTTATGAGGGTCGTAAGTATATACTACTTACCCGCGGTGGCCGTCAGCGACCTCGGGTTCATCAAGGCTTCCTTCGAGCTACTCAGAGACCCTTCAAGAGACACGGCGAGAAGGGTAAAGAGAGAAGGGCTTTTATGGATGCTGATAGGCTTGATAGCCTTCATCATCGGCACCAATCTTCACTAACCTAGCTATCGTGCTGAGCAAGTCGTTAATCATAGCATCGGTCTTTAACCCCTTTGGATGAAAGTGCGTTCGATAAACCTGGAAACCTGACGAGCGAAGCTCTTCCATGATAGAGGTCATTGGAGGCTCCCTACTTCTTAAACGGTGGCTCAGGCTATCTACAGTGTAGTATAGTGGAGGAGCTTGGCTTTCCTCAACGATGGTTGAGAGCAGAGATGACTCACGTCTCTTATGCCTAAAGCCACTGGCTTCAACCTCCCTCAATACCTGGTCCACGAACATCCTGTCCTGTATAGGTCCACACCATAGAGGACCCCCTATGAGCAGGCGCGACCCACATAGTGGACAACGTTCTTCAAGAGCAGTGGCGATGCCATGTTTAAGGAAACGATGCCCGCACCTAGGGCAATGCTCTACGTATCCAAGGTAACGAAAACTGAACGTTGATTTCGAAGCGCCTACCTCTATAAGGACGCACACCCTGAAGTGGTGTTCAAGGCTATAGCTCAACAAGGGCTTGATAGCTAAATCGAGCTTGCCTGCCTCCCTACATATGAAGCCCATGATTAAGCGGACCGCCAGTTCATGACAGTACTCAGTCCTAAGCGATCGTCCACCATAACGTCTCTCAGCCACCCTAGGATAAACCCCGCAGAGCGGAGGAGCATCTGTAGCCGTCAACATCAATAACCCTCCGCTATTCAAAGCTCGCAAAGCCGCCTCCACGTAAGGCGCTGGAGAGCCGAAGGGGTCAAGGTCAACTACGTCGTACCTTGAGCCGGGCTTAGCCATAGTTGACAATAGCTGGTTGGCTTCAGCCTTCTCTACACGGACTACTCCAGTTAAGCCGTTTAACTCCACGTTTCTCTTAGCTAGCTCCGCTGCGAGAGGGTTTACGTCACCGATAATCACCTCAGATACTCCTTCAACCTCCTTAGCATACCTTATACCTCTAACGCCAGTAGCTGTCAATGGCTCTATTACCTTCAAGTCTCGTCCAACCATTTTATGGTAAGCCCTAAGACAACCAATAGCTATGTCTCTGCTCACCTCCATCCTAGGGTTGTAGAATACCGGAGATGATGGGGGGGACACCGTGGAGGTAGAGGGCACCAAGAGAGAAGCTTCCCCTTCCACGATCCTCCGTAGCTCTATCCCCTGAAAAACCAAGCTAGCCTTCCCCACCCTTAAAAAGGAGAGCTACAGCATAAATTTCAGCGCTTGAGGACCTTGAAGCTCTAGGCCTCGTAAGCTTAACGGACTCGAACCTACCCTTAACTTCCTTGAAAGCTTCCTGGAAAGAGTAGCCTTGAAACATCTTCAACACCGCGCTCCCCCTAGGTTTAAGCACTTCATCGATCACCTTTAAGGCCGACTCTACTAAGGAGGCTTGCCTAGCCACGTCTAACTCCCATACACCTGATACTTTCGGTGAAAGGTCTGAGAGCACGACGTCGGCCTTTCTAGGTAAGGCTTCAAGAATAAGTTGAGGAGCACCCGGGCTGGTTACATCGAGTCTAAGTAGCTTGACATTACTCCAAGGGAACGGCTTAATGGGGTTAAGGTCAACCCCCAGCACAAACCCATCCTCCCCCACGTGCTCTCTAGCTACTTGAATCCATCCACCAGGAGCTGCTCCAAGATCAACCACCACGGCGCCTCTCCTAAAAATTCTAAAGCGATCAGCGAGCTCCTTGAGCTTGAAAGCAGCCCTTGAGCGATAACCCAATCTACGCGCAAGGAAGTAGAAGTGGTCTTTACGTCTCTTCTCCGTCATATTTTCAAGCAGCTTCCTCGAGAGTAGATGCTTCAGCTTCAAGCCACTTCGTGAGCGCTGGGCACCTGCCAGGACTGATGGGTTGACCAGGGGCACAACGCTCAATGTCAGGACAGGAGAAACATGGACAACCTACAATGTCGTCGATGTTCACCTTAAAGGTTCGCTGCACCAACACAATCCTGTAGGTTTTACGTTTATTATAAACGACAGGCTCTCTCTTAACAAGGCCTTTACGCTCTAAGCGCAACGTTATCCTAGAGCCTTCACGGCTACTAACATTTAGAGCCTTCCATAGGTCACACTGTAGAGCCTCTCCTGCCTCCTTGACCATCTTGAGAGCCTTCTCCTCAATTTCACTAAGCGAAGGCGTAGCAACACGCCCCCAGCCCTTGTATATTTCTCCCCACCCTTTACATATATTTCGCATCTCTCTTATATATGGCTTTAATAAGCCAATACCCTTCTATAACCAACTTCATAGTTCTTCTCTAACCTTCAATTAAAACGTGTTTAAACAAGAATTCAGAATTAATAAATAATCAATAAAAAAAGTATGCGATTATATCATCACTATGAAGTCGAGCTTCTTCAACAACTCTTGGTATCTATTTCTCACCGTGACCTCCGTAACGTTAGCGGAGGTGGCGACGTCCTTTTGAGTACATTTACATTGAAGAAGAGCGCTGGCTATGTAAACCGCCGCCGCCACGATCCCCATAGGGCCTCTACCGGACGTTAACCCTGCCTCAGCAGCCTTCTCCAGTATCCTCATGGCCTCTACCTGTACCTCGCTGGGTAGCTTGAGCCTTGATATTAGGCGGGGGACGTAGCTTATGGAGGTGGTGGGTACTACCTTAGCTGAGATGGCCCTAAGGAGGAAGCGATAACTTCTACCTACCTCTTTCTTCTTAACCTGCGAGACCCCCGCTATTTCGTCGAGGGTCCTAGGCAACTTGGCTTGGCGGCAAGCCATGTAGATGGCGGCGGCCACCATGCTTTCAATAGACCTACCTCTAATCAGCTTATTCTCCACCGCCTTCCTATATATTATCGCAGCTTCCTCCCTAACGTTCCTTGGCAAACCTAGCTGAGAAGCCATCCGCTCAAGCTCAGACAAGGCATGGGCCAGGTTTCTCTCAGAGGCGCTTGAAACCCTAACTCTTTGCTGCCACTTCCTAAGCCTATAGACTTGAAGCCTCTTTGTTAAGGTTAAGCCTTTACCTGAGGCATCACGGCTAGTCCAGTCAATCACCGTGGAGAGGCCTTTATCGTGAATAGTGTGGGTTAAGGGGGCACCTATCCTAGCTCTCTTATCCTGTTGCTCTAAATCGAAGGCCCTCCACTCCGGCCCCATATCTATCATTTTTTCCCTAACTACAAGGCCACAGCATAGGCAAGTCATCTCAGCTCTATCGTAGTCTCGTACAAACCTTGTACCTCCACATTCGGGACATCTAATGCTTACGCCTTCCACGCTTAATCCCTCCAGGTCGCTTAGCCCCCCTGGTCTCCTTAACGAAAAGCTCACCATTATGAGGTAGCTTCACTGGGAGGGTCTTTATAACTATGTACGGCGACTTAGTGCTCCCTATGATGTCGTAGACCTCCCCAACCTCCACGCCTTCACGATTATAAACCTTGGAGCCGAGAGGTGGAAGCGTAGAAAGCATAGAAGGTTTGACTATAAGGGAGCCCAGCTTTGATGCATGTTGCACCTTGCCGAGTCTCCTCAAGAAATCATCCCCGGGGGGCGGGAAATACCCCGCTCCACAGAATATAAGTCTTTCTACATGCAGAAAGCTTAGATGGAAGGGAGAGGAGGTAAGGAGGGTTTGGAACCTTCCTTATAAGGTGTAAGGAGGGCTATACGTGAAGGAAAAGGGATGGCAGTACATCTACCCAGCTTACTTGGACAGCTCTAGATCGAGAAGCACGGGTAGAAGAGTGCCTAGAAGCTTAGCGGTGGAGAAACCTAGGCTCGAAGAGATAGTCGAGGCTGCGAGAAAACTTGGATTAGAGGTGAAGGCGAAAGAAAACGCAAAGTACCCTAGAGCTTGGTGGAGCGTAGAAGGCTGTGCGCTCGTAAAGAAACGCTGGCCTAAGGAGGAGCTGCTACGTAAGATAGCCTACAAGATACGAGAGGAGCGATCTAAGACTCGATGAGGACCCCGTTAACCACTCCGTCTTGGCCGGGCCTCGAAGTAATCCTAGCTACGCCTATCTCCGTCTTAACTAAGGCCCCCTTAGTTATGACCCCTCTCCTCGAGTAATCTACGCTGGCTGGATTGGTTAAGACCTGGAGGATCTTCACCTTCTTCGTGGTGCCCGTTGAAGGATCGCTTACATTGACGTAGGAGGCAGTCCTTAGCTTAATCTTTAAGTTGCCTCCCATTGCCCTCGCAAGAGATCTTCGCTCCTCTTGTCCTAGTATAGTCTCTACGGGCAGGCTACCCGTCTCGCTTTTACGCTTCCCTCTATGAGGCCTAAACCTTCCTCCCGTAGGCTTCCTTAAGTCTCTGCCGTGCCAAACGCTCATACCTGTTCAGCTTAAGAGGCAGGGCAGGGGGTTATAATATATGTTTCGTATGAGGGGTAGATGATGAAGGGAAGATTGAAGAGAACCATAGCTAAGCTGGAAGAGCAAGGCTTGACTTACGCCTTAATATCCACCCCTGAAAACGTAATGTACCTCACGGGCTTCAAAGCCATAGGGCAGCCACCGAAGCCCTGCCATCTCCTCATCTCGGCGAAGGAGCCTAAAGCTAAGCTGCTAGTTTCGCCCTTAGACTATGAAGAAGCCATGGAGAGCGTAGGCAGTGAACTCGAAGTGGTGAAGCTGAAGACTAAGTCCGTCGCCGACGCTCTTTCCAAGATCCTTCCTAGGGGACGTGGAGTTTTAGGTGTGGAGCTAGGCTACGTCAACCACCTCTTCCTCGAAGAGCTGAAGAGCAAATTAAAGGACGTGGAGCTGAAAGACTTCTCAAGCCAAGTAGAAGAGCTAAGAGCGGTTAAGGACTCAGAAGAGGTAGAAGCCATAAAGAAAGCTGTTCAAGTAGCCGAAGAGGCCATAAAGAAAGGGCTTAACTTAATAGTCGAAGAGGCCACAGAGAGAGAAATAGCAGCAGAGATAGAGTATGAAGCTAGGAAAGCTGGAGCTGAGGGGGTTGCCTTCGATACCATCGTCGCTTCAGGGCCCTACTCAGCTTACCCTCATAGAACTGCTGGGGAAAGAAAGGTGAGGAAAGGTGAGGCCGTGGTGTTAGATGAAGGTGTGAGGGTGAAGGGGTATTGCTCCGACATAACTAGGACCGTCGTACTGGGCAAGATCCCTGAAAAGCTAGAGGAAGCCTATGTAGCTGTGCTTGAAGCACAGGAGGAAGCCTCCCGGGCGCTAAAGCCAGGGGTTAAGGCATCCACGGTGGATGCTAAGGCAAGAACGTGGCTAAAAAGGAAGAAACTCGCAAGATGGTTCATCCACGGTGTAGGCCACGGCGTAGGTCTAAGTGTACATGAAAAACCAGCGCTAGCCCCTAAAAGCCACGATAGGTTAATGAGAGGAAACGTTGTCACCCTTGAGCCAGGCATCTACTTGGATAAGCTGGGAGGCGTTAGGGTGGAGGACATGTACCTCGTGGTTAAGGAAGGAGCTATGAAGCTTACTACCTTAGAGCCACGGTTGGTGCTATAGTTGAGTAAGGCCAAGGAGGTCTTAAAGAAACTAACAGAGGTTGAAGAAAAGCTAGAAGTTAAGTTAAGTTGCGTGAAGAAGGTTGAAGAAAAGCTCCACGAAGCCCGTAGCAAGCTATCGAGGCTAAGCGAAGAGGGAATGGAGGTAAAGGAGAAGTTGAGGGAGATCTACGAAGAGGTCTCTAGACTTAAGAAAAGAGAGTTGGAGTTAAGGAGGGAGGAAGCAGAGCTTAGGAAAGAGCTCAGAGAACCTGAAGAACAGTTGAAGCTTAAGCTCGAGAAGCTTGAATGGAAACACCAAGTAAGTAGTCTAAGCAAGGAGGAGGAAAAACGGCTAATCGGGGAAGTAAAGGCAGTTGCCCGAAGCCTTAAGGCCTGGAGGAAGGTTAAGGAGATAGAAAAAGAGCTAGGAGAAGCCTCCTCAAGGAGATCGGAGCTTAGAATCGAGGCAGAGAGACTAAAGCAGCGTCTAGCCCAGCTGAGCGAGGAGAAGGTTAAAGTTAAGAAAAGAATAGAGGAGCTTAAAGCTGCTTTAAAACAGGAAAAAAGCGGGTTAAAAGAAGTTAAGGACGAGGTTAAAGCCTATCGAGAAGAGCTCCATAAACTAAAAGAGGCCGAGCTTGAAGAAAAAGCCAAGGTTTTAGCGCAGGAAACTAAGAGGAAAGGACAAATAGCGAGAGAGGCCTTAAAGAAATTAAGAGAGGGCAGGAAGGTTTCCTTAGATGAGATGAGGGTGCTGATGGAGGAAGGGTTGTTAAGGGAGGGTGAAGAATCATTTGAGTGAAGAGCCGAAACAGCGCTTCTTAGTGATCTATGTTGATAGAGACGACGACATCGGTAGAACTCTTAACATCAAGACCCCCATCGTAGGTAGGCAGCAAAACCTTGAAGCTGCTACTCGTTTCGCTCTAGCAGCACCTGAAGACTCCGACGCTAACGCCCTCTTCGCAGCTATACAGGTATACGATAAGCTACGGGAGGAAGGAGCTGAGTGCGAAGTAGCAACTCTTGCTGGAGCGTTTGAAGGAGGTGTTAAAGCAGATATAAAGGTAGCTAAGGAGCTTGACGAAGTACTTAGAAAGTACCCAGCCGACGGGGCTGTGATGGTCAGCGATGGGGCAGCCGATGAACACGTTATACCTATCATTCAGTCCAGGCTGCCCATAACCTCCATTAGAAGAGTGGTAGTGAGGCAGTCCAGGGGGCTAGAGGAAACCTACTTCTTGCTGGTTAAATACCTTAGAAGGGTCATGGAGGACCCTAAGTACTCCATTTACATGTTCGGTATCCCTGGAGTCTTCCTAGTGATGGTGGCTATCCTGTCCAGCTTGGGTATGGCACACTATGCAGGAGCAGCTCTTCTATTTCTTATAGGGATGACACTAGTGGTTAAGGGCTTCTCCCTGGATAAGATGCTCCTAAATGCCTGGTCGTCGTCCCCCATAATATTCTCCAGCGTCGTCATAGCCATAATAACCTTCAGCATCGCCGCCTACCTCGGAGCAGCTGCTGTCTCCTCGATAATCGCTGCGGAGGGCCATGCCGAGCTCTTGGGACTGCCAAGGTTGATTGGAGCCTTCCTCTCCTTGCCCGACATGCCCGTCTTCCTCACCAAAATATACAACGTCGACATAATAATGGGTGGGATCATCATACTCCTTATCGGCAGAGCCGTTGATAAATATGTTAGTGGAAGGCCAAAGGTCTGGCATGAAGGGCTCACCATAATCCTATGCATAATGCTAATCCTACTACTCAGGGAGGTAGCCGACCTACTCATGAACCCTCTACAGACCCCTCTAACCTTCATGATATGGATACTATTGACTGTGATAATTTACGGAGCATTGATGGTAGCATTCATGTTCTATGAAAGGTGGAAGCGGGCTTGAAGATAGGTATAATAGCGGGTAGCGGGATGGAGGAGCTAGCTGATGGAGCACCGAGACAGAAGGTTAAAACAACCTACGGGGAAGCTGAGGTTGCATACGTATCTCTTCAGGGAATAGAGGTTGTCCTACTACCTCGACATGGATTTAGCCATACAGTTCCTCCCCATAGAGTAAACTACAGGGCAAACATAGCTTCCTTGAAGAAGCTTGGCGTGGAACGAGTCATAGCTACCGCAGCCGTAGGATCACTTAACGATGAGTTTAAGCCGGGAGACCTAGTCGTCGTAAACGACTTCCTGGACTTCACTAAGAGTAGGCCACCTTCATTCCATGAGGGCCTTAAGGTTATACATGTAGACCTAACTACCCCCTACTGTCCTGAGGTTAGAGCTTGCCTCATAGAAGGATGTAGGAAGAGCGGGGTGGAGGTCCATGATGGAGGGGTCTACGTATGTACCGAAGGACCTAGATTTGAGACCCCGGCTGAGATACGCATGTTTAGAAGGCTTGGAGGAGACGTAGTAGGCATGACGGGGCTCCCCGAAGCCGTCTTAGCGAGAGAAGCCGGTTTATGTTACGCTTCACTCTGTATAGTGACAAACATGGCTGCCGGGATGCAAGCCAGGATCACCGCCTCAGAGGTGGTGGAGGTCATGAGGAGGGTGAGGCCCACCGTGGTAAAGGTCTTAGCGGAAGCCCTGCATCTCATCCCCGATAAGCGCGGGTGTGGTTGTTCACAGGCCTCCTTGACCGCTAGCTCGGAATAAGTCAAGTTACGTATTCTTCTCCACCGCCAGCAAAGACTCGTTGAAGCTCTGCGAAGAGCTCGTCTAACCCTTTCCCCGTCTTCGACGATACGGGGAGTAGATAGGGTGTCGGGTTTAAGTCCTTTAGAGCCTCACATAGCCTTTGGTTCATCTCCCTACCTAGCCCTGAAACCTCAGCGTCAAGCGCATCCATCCATTCGACCGGGTTATCCATCCACCTTAAAATCCTCTCCTCAGCTTCAGGGCTCAGAAGGTCAGCCTTGGAGAGGACGTTGAGCTGAGGCTTGAGCAACCTGTAGTTAACTGAGGTGGCTAGCAAAAGGGATGATACCAGGCCTGAAGGCCTTTCAGCAAAGACAGAGTCAACTAAGAAAATTACGGCGGTACGCTCTCCGGATATAGAGGAGGTTATGTAGGGCCCAGAGCTCCTGAAAGCATAGAGCTCCATCTGGCCGGGAGTATCGACAAGGACATACTCAGGATTTAGATCGACTATCTCCTCTCTTATGCGCTCCACGTGAGCCGCTATCATATCTGCACAAGCTAT
The DNA here is from genome assembly GCA_003649615.1 of Thermoprotei archaeon. Lineage (GTDB taxonomy): Archaea > Thermoproteota > Methanomethylicia > Nezhaarchaeales > B40-G2 > B40-G2. The sequence goes on from QMSI01000004.1 coordinate 16,082, forward strand.
GAGAGCGCCGTTAGGCCCCAAATTATATTCACGCATCACATCCTCGACATTTACGTAGTCTCTCACGTCTACGTCAGGGCCATAAGGCAACCACACCGCTGCTGGATCCAGGTTTACTGTTGCTACATCCAGTTCGTGGTCAAGAAGCCAGCTAGCAAATGCATCTACCAACGTGGATTTACCGCAGCCAGCCGTCCCTACGACGAAAACGAAGAACAAAAAACCACCGTGAGGGCTTTGCTTCACCCTCCTTTTTTACCTCCCAACCACCACCTCAAATACTCTTTCCTGAGCTTCTCCCTCTCATCCTCCTTTGCCTGAGGCTTCCGTTTACCTTCCAAGGTCCGCTCATACTCAAACCTAGTTAGCGAGAGACCGCAGCTACGACAAATATACATGTATCTCGATCGATCAAACTTCAACTCCCCTCCACATTCAGGACAGACGGGCATGCAAGCCACTTCCGCGTACAAAAAGCTGAGGACCATTTTTAGCCTTACTCTTCCCGCTTAAGCTAGTTTTATATCGAAGAGCAAGGGCTCATATTAGGGTTGTTGGGCGCTTGTGGAGGCTCTTAAGGCCAGACTCAGCCACAGTGTGGCAGGACGATGAAGTAGTGGCCAGGCTTAATTGGTACTATAGCGTCATGACCGATAGGAAGCCGGCCAAGTACCTGATATGCAAACGAGTAGAAGTTGAGTTTAGCGGGGAGGAGGAGCTTGAGGAGCTCTGGGCTTTACACGATAAGGCAGCCAACAGCTTCAAGGAGCTCTGGACGAAAGTAAGAGAAGGCTTAAAGCTTGAAGAGGTCGACGCTCCTTCGAAGAGCTTACTTGACCTAAAGGTGGAGCTCGTTAAGCGGATGCTGAAAAGCTGCATGTTCTGTGAGAGGAGATGTTCAGTCGATAGAAGTAGAGGCGAAACAGGGTTCTGCAAACTAGATTCGCTAAGCAGGGTATCGACGTGGTTTCACCATTACGGTGAAGAAGCCCCTCTAGTGCCTAGCGGCACGATCTTCTTCACTTCATGCAACTTCCGCTGCCAGTTCTGCCAGAACTGGGACATCTCCACCGATCCACTGAACGGAGTAGAGGTTACACCGCGTAAGCTGGCTTCCATAGCCTCAACGCTAAGAAGAGAGGGCTGTAGGAACATCAACTATGTGGGGGGTGAGCCCACACCTAATCTTCACGTCATAGTCGAGTCGTTGAGGTACATGGAAGTAAACGTACCTATCCTTTGGAACAGCAACATGTACTGCAGCTTGGAGACCATGAAGATTTTAAGAGAGTTAGTGGACATATGGCTGCCAGACTTCAAGTACTATAGTGACGAGTGCGCCGAGAGGCTTTCAAAGGTCCCCAGGTACTTTGAAGTGGTGTCGAGAAACCATTTAATGGCTCATGAGAGCGGGGACATGATAATCAGGCACCTCGTATTGCCAAACCACCTCGAATGCTGTACTAAGCCTCTTTTAGAGTGGATAGCCAAGAACCTACCCAGGGCGCTAGTAAACATCATGGCTCAGTATAGACCGGAACACGTGGTTGCAAGGGAGCCTCACCGCTTCCCTGAAATTGCAAGGAGGCCGACCCTCGAGGAAATGAAGGAGGCCTATGCCACTGCTCGAAGGCTGGGGATCATATACGAGCCTGTCTCCTAGCAAGTTAAAGACGGCTGGTAAAATCAGAGTGTTCTTCACGCTCTCAGGCGAGCATCCAACCCTGCCAGCCGCCGAGGTTAAGGCTTTACTGGAGGCTGAAGAAGTTGAAGTTAAAGAGTTCGAGGCTCGTAGGTTTCTAGCTAGGATGCTCATCTCTCAGGATGACTGTTCAAGGATACTAGATAGGGCTTCAATGGTCACAGGCTGCTACCATGAGCTCCTAGCCTGCCGGGCAGAGGTGGAAGAGATAGCTAAGGAAGTAGGGGGAGTAGATTGGTCGACGCTCAAGGGTAAAAGCTTCGCCGTGAGGGTGGAGAGGAAAGGAGGGTGCTGTCCTCATCTAAGATCGGCAGAGTTGGAGAGGCTCATAGGGAAGGTGGTGAAGACGCAGGTTCCGGAAGCCAGGGTGTGCCTTAAAGCCCCCGAAGTGTTGGTCAAGGGGCTAGTGGTGGATCAAAGCTTCTATCTAGGCTTAAGCTTAGCTGAGGTAAGGAGAGGTGTTTTTGATGAGAGGAGGCCTAGGAGGAGGCCTTTCTTCCACCCCTCAGCGTTAGAGCCAAAGCTCGCTAGGCTCTTTGTAAACCTAGCTCGAGCTAAGAGAGGAGACCTCCTTTTCGACCCTTTCGCGGGGACAGGCAGCATCTTGATGGAAGCTGCATTGATAGGTTGCAGCCCAGTAGGCCTAGACATCGACCTTAGAATGGTGGAAGGCACTAAAGCTAACCTTAGACGCTACGCTCCCCACGCTATCGGAGCTTTGCGTGGAGACGCGAGGCATCCCCCGATATTAAAGGTAGACTGCGTAGTCACAGATCCTCCTTACGGCAGAACCTCGTCGACGAGGGGGGAGGACACCTCCACGTTGATAGAAAACTTCCTGAACGTCGCGGCTGATCTACTGCCTCATGGAAGATACATGTGCCTAGCTACCCCTTCTTGGCTCGACTTGGCTGAAGCGGCTTTAAAGGCCGGGTTTAAAGTAGTGGAGGAGCATGAAATAAGAGTGCATAGATCCTTGACGAGGAGAGTAACGGTATTTAGGAGGTGTTGACGTGGTCCTTGAAGTATGGTTCCTAGGCACCTCAGCCAGCATCCCCACCCTCAATAGAGGGTTACCGTGCATAGCGTTAAAGCGAAGAGGAGAGCTCATCCTCTTCGACTGCGGTGAAGGTGCACAGAGACAGATGATGAAGGCAGGGGTAGGTTTCAGCAAGAAGATGAAGGTGTTCATAACGCACCTCCACGGAGACCACGTCCTCGGGCTTGCAGGCCTACTACAAAGCATGGGCCTCATGGGGAGAGAGGAAGAGCTGCAGGTTTACGGCCCTGAAGGGCTAGGAAGACTAATAGAGGCCTTTGAAGAAGCCCTCGGGTTCAAGCTGCCTTACGAGGTAGTAGTAAACGAAGTAGGGGAAGGTGTAATCCATAGAGGAGATGGGTATTTTATACAGGCAGCATATGTTGAACATTCGGTTCCAACGTTAGCCTACGCCCTCATCGAGGATAATAGGCCTGGACGCTTTAAACCTGAAAAAGCAGAGAAGCTGGGGGTCCCGAGAGGGCCGCTATGGAAAGCCCTGCAACGAGGAGAAAGCGTGGAGGTTAAAGGTAGAATCGTCAAGCCTGAGGAGGTAACGGGGCCTCCTAGGAAGGGGTTAAAGGTGGTTTATAGCGGAGATACCTCCTTCTGCGAAGCAATGGTTAAGCTCTCGGAAGATGCAGATCTCCTCATCCATGAAGCTACGTTCGACGACTCGCTCATACAGAAAGCCTTAGAAGAAAAGCATTCGACAGCTAGCCAGGCAGCTGAAGTAGCTAAGCTGGCACAAGTCAAGAGGCTTGTATTGACACATATAAGCCCTAGATACCAAGACCCTTCCCCGCTTTTAGATCAAGCATCCAAGATTTTCCCAACGGTATTAATAGCTGAAGATTTCCTTAAGCTAAGGCTTAGTTATGAAGATTAAGGATCCTCGGGCATAGGTACCTCGAACCTGGGCTTCCCATTCACGGTCGGAGGCGCCAGCCAGTCCAAGATCCTTTTAAGGTCACTACCCTCCACCTCTACCTCTATAGGTCCCAGCGGTGACTCAGCTTCAGGCAAGCAGAAAACAGCGTGTCCTGAGTAAGCTGCCTGTTTATGCAGGTAGAAAACAAGTTTATCGCCGGTGGAGAAACGCTTGATCATGTATCTAGCCGCATCCAAAGTCCTCTGTTTACGCAGCCTCTCCCGAAGCTTAGCTAAGCTAAGCAGAGTATCGGACCGACCTGTAAGGAGTATAGTGCCTTCTAAACCCTCAGCCGTCCAGGAGGTTAAGGAAAACAAGTTCTCCACTGCTCTCTTCACTTTATCTTCATCCTCCGTGGGATAGACGTGAACCCTTACCTGCACTCTCCCCAAGCTTCAACCCCTCTCAGCTAGCTCTCTAAGAATTTTGGAGGCTAGTGAAAAGGCTTGGGTAGGTGATTCCTCGTTGACGATCATATAGTCAGCTAAAGCAATCACCTCTCCAAGCCCTACCTTGAGCTCCCTTAAATCACGTTCAACAAACTCGCTCCAATTTGAAGGATCATCGCTCCTACCCCTTCGTTTAAGCCTCCCATACCTAAGCCTAGGCGAAGCGTGTACTGCTACGATCACCACATGGTTAAAATGCTGCTTGAAGACTTCAACCTCCGCTAAGCTACGCGTCCCTTCAAACACCACGACGTCATCGTCCGGCGACACCTGCATTAAACAAAGCTTCGCGACCGCTGCAGGCCCCATTTCCTCCCTAAGCCTCAACATCAGTGAACCTAATCCTTCACGGGTCAGAGGAACCCCTCTCTTCATCGCTTCCCGTCTCACGGCATCCCCCATCACTATGACCTTAAAACCAAGCTTCCTAGCAGCCTCAGATACCAGCGTCTTTCCTGAGCCTGGGAGACCTGCCACGCAAATAGCGAGCTTCAAACCACGACCCTCAGTCCTAAAAGATGATATGGTTCACCGCATAACCCTTCTACCGTCAAGGTTACGCCTAACATGTATTTAAAAGCTAAAAAACAGCGGTCGATCGCTAGAGGTGGCATCAATGGTATTGTTTAACTCTTCAATCTCGTTTTAAGACCTTGAAGGAAAAGCTTCTCCACGTTAATCAACGCCGAGACGCATGGTCTTAGCCATGCTACACTACACCTTGGCCTTATAGAATATCGTCTCGCCGTAAGCTTCCTCGACTATTGAGCCATCAGCAACTAGGCCTTTAACTATGCTCTCAGCCTCCTCGAGCCTTAAGCCGAGGATCGATGCTATTTCGCTTATTCGGCAAGGCCTTCTCCTAGTCAAATCTATTACTTTCAACTCCAGCTCCTCTACGACGGAAACCTTTAGCTCACCCTTAACTTGGCGTGGTTGATAAGCAGTTATGACGTTAGACGATGAGTACTCTCTTATAAGCGATGCAGCCTCCTGCATTTCATGTAGCTCTAAGGGCTTAACCCATTTTTCAGCGGGAGGCCTTAGAACAGTGTTGAGCTGAACCTCCTTAGGTGAGAGCTCACATATAATTTCGGACAGCTTCATTAAGTACTCAGCGCTGTTATTAACGTCTTTAATAAGCATTACTTGGAGCGCAAGCTTATCGCTACCCCACTCTTCTTTAAACCTCCTCAAACCATCGATAATCATGCTTATCCGGAGCCTAGGCGAGGGCCTATTGATGGCTTGAAAGGTTTCTTCATCAACCGCGTCTAGCTTAGCCACCACAAGGTCGAGGAGGCTTAGGGCCTCACGCACCTCGTTTCTCCACATAAGAGAGGAGTTGGTTAAGATAGCTATCTTTAGATCGCCAACCTCCTCTCTAAGATTGGTGACGAGCTCCTTTAACTTAGGGTAAAGCGTAGGCTCACCGACCCCTGAGAGCGTTACGTAATCGATGGATTCTTGTTTAAGCTTCTTCAAGGCTGAGGCAAGCTCCTTCCTTATGGTTTGAGGATCGACGTAGTTCTTGACGTCTTCAGGGCCATCAACCTTACGCCTAGTACTCCCAAGCTGACAGTAAACGCAGTCGAAGGTGCAGGTCTTAGGTGGAAGCAGGGGGTCTACGCCCAAAGAGTAACCTAGACGCCAAGAGCGGACTGGGCCGTAAATGGTCAAATAGTCCACCGAGATAATGAGGAGGCCTAGCGATATAACACTAACTCCATGTAGAGGCCTAGCCCTTTCTCCTTCGCCTTTTCATAAGCTAGCTTAGCGGTCACAGCATCCTGTACAGCTAACCCCGTAGAGCAGAATACCGTAATTTCGCTTTCAGACTCTCTTCCAGGCTTTAGCCCAGCCACGACCTCGCCTATCTCGGCATGAATATCCTTCTCCGAAAGTAAGCCTTTAGACAAGGGCACGTTTACTTCACCGCTATGTATGGCTTGTTCCATATCATCAACCACTATCTTCGCTCTCTTCAGTATCATAGGATCAAGCTCTTCTTTGCCTGGAGCATCGGCACCTATACAGTTAAAGTGGGTTCCCGGGCCGACCCACTCGTCCTTCACAATGGGCTGCCTAGAGGGGGTTGCGGTAACCACGATATCTGCCCCTTTTACGGCTTCCTCAGCGCTATCAACAGCTTTAAAGTTAGCCACTCCGGAGTATAGCTTTCCCATCTCTTCGACAAAGCTCTGCGCCCTCTCTCTAGATATATCATAAACCCTAACTGCCTCGAGCTTGCCGTAAATCGTGGTTAAGGCCGCTAGCTGCGTTCTTGCTTGTCGGCCTGCTCCTATCATCCCAATGACCTTGCTATCTTTCCTCGCTAGATACTTAGCTGCTACCCCTCCCGCTGCCCCCGTCCTCAAGTCAGTTATATGGCCGCCGTCCATGATGGCTAAGGGGAAGCCTGTCTCAGGGTCGACCAGTATTACCGTGGACATGACTGTCCGTAAACCCTTCTCAACGTTCTTAGGATGCGAATTCACCACTTTGACCGTTGAGACCTCTAAATCTTCGATGTAGGAAGGCATACATCTTAAGTCCCCTCCATATTTCGAGTAGAAGAGGTATATTTTAGCGGGCATCTGCACTTTCCCCAATGCCTTAAGCCTGAAGGCCTCCTCAACCCTCTCGATAACTTCATTTATCATTAACAGGCCCTTCAGCTCCTCCCCTCTTACCAATAGAGTCTTCAAGGCCACCACGCCTCGAGGGTAAAGAGAGTTTCAATCGCGATGCCTGTCAACCTTGCTGAAAGCATAATCCAGCGCTTCAATTCCCCTATCCGTTCTCCCCAGTTATTGGTAGTCAATTTTGATAGTAGCCTTCTTTCTATATATCTTTTAATAACCTCCTAATCGTCTTGGTGTACATGGCGTTTAAGGGTTTTAGGTTCCTCAAAAGAAAAAGTAAGGCTTAGCTTAGAGGATGAAACTTCTCTAGACCTCTTTCTCTCGTCCTAACATAAACCTCCCTGAAACCGCTGTCATATACAATCCTAGCTAGCTTTAACAAGACCTCTCTAGGAGTGGCAGGGAGTTTACGAAAATCAGGGTTGAGCACCGTCTCGCTAGGCACGAACTGGTTTAGGATGTAATAGTCGCACTCCGCTATGCCCGAAGCAATGGAGGCTACTTCCTCCTCACCTATCATTCCTGGAACCACCGTGGTCCTAACCTCGAGTTTCACTCCGCTTGCTCGACATAGCTTTATGGTCTCCTCCACCCTCTTCACCGCCCAGGCTCCATCAACCCCCGTAAGCCTTGAGTAAGCCTCAGGGTTCAGCGGCGCCTTCACATCCATGGCTACGTGGTCGACTAGGCCTTCCTCTATCAACGCCTTTAATACGTCAGGCCTAGACCCGTTGGTGTTAACCCCCACGCTCATGCCCAGCTCCCGCGCCGCCATACATACCTGCCTTAACCCATCGGGCTGAATAGTACATTCTCCACCAGTCACGTGGAGGCTATCGACAAGCAGCAAAGCCTTCCTCAGCCTCTCGGCTATCAGGCTTATGTCCACCTCCACCCCAGAATCGATAGGTATGAGCGTGGAGTTTTGACAGAACGGGCACCTAAAGTTGCATCCAGCGAAGAAAACCACGGCACAAGGCTTACCGGGCCAGTCGGAGGCTGAAAGGTCCAGAATACCCCCTATCCTAACCAAGCTAAGCCACAGCCCCGCCCTTAAGGCGTAATAGGTTCTTTTAAGTTTTAATTGGAAGGGGAGTAGACAATTGTTAGGGGTTGGCTGTCCATGATCAAGGTCGTGCCTGGCCCTGCCTCAAGGAGGTTAGGCGCAAGCTTAGCTGAAGAGCTGAAAACCAGCGTCTTAGAAGTGGAGAGCAAGGTGTTTCCCGACGGCGAGTCTTATGTAAGGTTGAAAGGTGAAGTTGCTGGAGAAGAAGTAGTAGTGGTGCAGTCTTGTTATCCTCCTCAGGATAAACACCTCATCGAGTTGTTGCTACTGGTTAAGACTATCAAGGAGCTTGGAGCACGCAAGGTAATCGCTGCCGTGCCTTACTTAGCGTACTCGAGGCAGGATAAAAGGTTCCTCGAAGGAGAAGCAGTTAGCGGGAGAGTGGTGTTAGAGCTTATAGGGCTAGCTGGCGCCGATGCCTTATTGACGGTTGACGTGCACAGCGAAGCCTTGTTAGAAAAGCTAAGCTTTAAAGCAGTCAACGTCTCAGCCATGCCGCTCATAGCTCGGTACTTGTCCCAGTTAAGGCTCCTGAACCCCTTCATCCTCTCCCCGGACAAGAAGAGAGCAAGGGAAGCAGGCTTAGTGGCTTCCCTGCTTAATACTGATCATGGTTATCTAGAGAAGGTGAGGGATCTTTCAACGGGAGAGGTTAAGACAATGGTTAAAGGCTTGCCTGTGGAGGGGAGAGACGTGGTGATAGTGGATGATATAATAAGCACCGGAGGCACCATCGCCAACGCAGCGTCCATAGTTAAGAGTCAAGGAGCTAGGAGAGTGCTGGCAGCATGTACTCATCCTATTTTAGCTAAGGGGGCGGAGGAACGTATGCGTAAAGCTGGAGTAGAGGAGATCATAGGGACTGACGCCGTGGAAAGCCATGTTAGCCGCGTATCGGTAGCTCCTGCCCTAGCTGAGGCTTTAAGAAAGCTCTAGGGATCAGCCAAGTTGCTTAACGTATAGGTCCGAGTATATGGATCCCTTAGGCGTTAAGATGCTTCGTTTCAGCTTAACCGACTCTACGTGTTGAAGCCCGAAGTCCGCGTCAGCCATCTCAGCTAAAAGCTTAGTTAGAGAGTTTAAGGCTCGAGGGCTTTTAACCCTAGCCAACGTAATATGAGGGGTAAAAGCTTCCCGCTCAGGCCTAAAGCCTAAAGGCCTAAGGGAAAACTCTACCTGCCTGTATAGGTCTATTAACTGTTGAGAGCCGTCAGCCACCCCTACCCACACAACTCTAGGCCTCCCCGGAGAAGGGAAAGCTCCGAGGCCTTTAAGCCTCATATCGAAAGGCTTTCCGCTTAGCTTACCTAGCGCCTTCGCAACCTCGTCTACAAGGCTTTGAGGTATCTCGCCTAGGAAACGTAGCGTTACATGGATATTCTCCTTCTCCACCAACTTCACGTTGCAGCCCAGCTTATTTATAGCATCCTGTACATCACATAGCTTACTGAGAAGGCTGGGGTCATCAACGTCCACTGCTATGAAACATCTGATCCTCTCCACTAGACCACCATGAATAAAGAGAGGTAAAAGCTAGGCTTAAGCCTTAGCCCTCAGGCTAGCTTTTAGTTAAAGGACCAGGCCGAGAGGCAACCTATTTACTGTTCTTTGACAGCAATATCCGGTAAGCAGGCGGGAAGGGCCAGGTATGGAGGAGCTTAAGCGTAGGCTCATTGCTAAGCTTAGGCCGAGCATCGAAGAGAGGCAGAGGATCGAGCAGATCATAAAACAGGTTAAGGAGAAGGTGGAGGCAGAAGCCAGTAGGCTGAGCGTAGACGTGGAGGTTAAGGTGGAGGGCTCCATAGCTAAGGATACTTGGATCAGCGGAGACCGGGACATAGATGTGTTCATTAGGCTACCACCAAGCTTAAGCAAGAAAGGGTTGGAGGAGCTCGGGCTAAAGATAGCGAGGGCAGCTGCTGGTCAAAGCTACTTAGAAAACTATGCTGAGCATCCATACATTCAAGCCTTCATTGAAGGCTACAGAATAGACCTCGTACCCTGCTTTAAGCTGGAGAAACTTGAAGGAGAAGTCACCGCCGTGGATAGGACCCCTTTCCACACCGCATTTATCAAGGCTAAGCTAAGCGAGGAAGCTAGAGATGAGGTTAGGCTTCTAAAGGGTTTCATGAAGGGCGTAGGGGTTTACGGAGCCGAAATCAAGGTTCAAGGTTTCTCAGGCTACCTATGCGAACTACTAGTGCTTCACTATGGAGGCTTCCGACAAGTACTCGAAGCCGCGACATCCTGGAGACCTAGAGAAGTAGTGATAGATATAGCTGGGCATTACAGCAAGGTTGAAGATGCCCTAAACGTCTTCGATCAACCTCTAATAGTGGTGGACCCTGTTGATGCTAAGCGTAACGTGGCAGCAGCGCTCTCACTTCAGCGAATGGCGGAGTTTGTCGTCGCCTCGAGGCTTTTCCTGAAAACGCCGAGTGAACATTTCTTCTTCCCACCGCCCCCTCGGGAGATTAGCCATGAAGAGCTAGGGGAGCAATTGAAGGTTAGGGGCGTACACATAGTAGCCTTGGAGGTCAAGGTTTCAAGAGAGCCTCCTGATATACTCTGGGGTCAGCTTTACAAGTCGCTTGAAGGGTTTGAGGAGTTGTTGATGGGGGCAGGCTTTGAAGTGTTAGATAGGGGGGTATGGAGTGATGAGGAGAGAGTGGCGGTCTTTACCTTCGAGCTCCCACACGTGCGCATTCCAAGGGTTAAGAAACAGCTAGGACCCCCTGTATCCTCCGCCCCGCATGAAGAGCGTTTCTTACAGAAGCATGTGGGTAAGGACTTGAAGGGCCCTCGCCTTGAAGATTGGAGGTGGATAGCATATTCTTCGAGAAAGTATGTCGATGCTGCTGAGCTGCTCAGGGAGCAGGGTCAAAGAGCTAGGCTGGGTAAAGCCGTCCAGGAGGGGTTGCGTAGGGAGGCTAGAACCTACATGGACCTTGAGTTAGCTGTGCTACTCGATAGGCTTGAGGGGTATCGACTCCACCTCTCAGAACTACTCGACGGCAGGCCGAGGTGGCTGAGGGCTTACATGGAGGCCGCTAAGCTTGAAGATAAACGTAGCTAAATGGGCGAAAGCCCTATGCTACCCTCGCTGTAGCGAAGAAGAGCTGAAAGCCAGGTTAAGGGAGCTTGAAAAGCTCGGCGTCGAGGAGCTCTTGGAGGAAGGTAGATCTTCCATAGACGGCCTTAAAGTGCTAGGGAAAGGCTGCGTAGGCGTAGTAGTCGTGGCGGTGGCTAGAGGAGCTAAGTTGGCCCTCAAAGCCAGGAGGACAGACGCTGATAGGGAAAGCTTGTTGAGGGAGGCAGAAATGTTGAAGGTAGCTAACAGCTTAGGGATAGGCCCCAGATTGATAGGAGCTACGAGGAACTTTCTAGCCACCGAGCTCATTGAAGGAGAGGTCATAGAGGAATGGTTTCAATGTAATCCAGACGCCAGTGAGCTTATAAGAGTCATGAGGGAGCTGCTTTGGCAGTGTTTTAAGCTCGATCAAGCTGGGCTTGACCATGGAGAGCTCTCGAGGGCAGGAAGACATATACTAGTGTCGAAGAGCGGCGCCCCAGTCATCGTGGATTTTGAGAGCGCTAGCCTACATAGGAAGCCTAGGAACGTTACCTCACTATGCCAATACTTTCTCATTAGAGGACGGGCTGCGGAGAGGGTAGTCGAGGCTTTAGGCTTAAGCGATGAGGATAAGCGAAGAGTGTTAAGGCTGCTTCGTGACTATAAGAGGGGAGCGAGCGAAGCTTCATTGAAAGCGCTGCTTAGAGGGCTCAAGCTAACCTAATGGGCTCGTTGGTACTTTCCGCTCATCACTCTTCAGCAAGGCGCTTCAACTCATCGCCCAGCTAAAGCTATCCAAACACCCTTAAAACCTTACAGCTTCCTCCTAGCCACAAACTTCTTCGCCCGCCCCTCCCTCAACGTGTACCTATAGCCACCTATCACTGCTGAGCCACCTATGTTTCGGAGAGCTTCAATTAGCTTAATGGGAGCTTCGTCAGCGAATATCCATTCACCCTCACCGCTAGGGTATTCACGCCAATTAAGCGTATCAAGCTCTTGAGGGCTTGGAGGCGCGGCTCGTCCCTTAAGGAGGGCCAAGATTTCATCTAGCTTACGCTCGATCCTACTCAAACGTTCCTCCAAGCTCATTCGAGGTCCACTCATAGGGTTAAGGTGTCAACCAGCTATAAAGCCTAGGTCAGCGCTAACATAAATTGAGTTAAGGAAGCCCTTAGAAGAAGCGTTTTTAACTCCCACTCCACACCAAGTTGAGGGGCCGTCGTCTAGCTTGGATTAAGATGCCAGCCTGGGGGGTATCCCCCACCAAGCTAGGGGCACCCGGAGCGCTGGTGATCCCGGGTTCAAATCCAACGCGGGCGCATCCCGCGTCGGTGAAAATCCCGGCGGCCCCACTTTACTTCCATCACTAGGTTTAAGCAAGGTTACAATTAGGTGAGCGGTTAGCTTCCTTATGCAGGGAAACTAGGCAGAGAATCCTCTTATATTAAGGAAGAGCTAGGGGTGGGCTCCTCTGGAATGATGACCACTCTCTCTGAAAAGTTCAAGACTTTAACCTTCACTCCGTAAACAGACTCTATGTTGCATGGCGTTAGTACCTCAGGCCCGCCTGCAGCGAAAACTTTCCCTTTGATGAGCATTACCACCTTGTCGCTGTACATCGCCGCGATGTTCAAGTCATGTATAGCCATAACCACTGAAATATCCCTTTCCTTCGCCAGCCTCCTCACCATGTCCATGACCTCGAGCTGATGTCTAATATCAAGGTTACTCGTAGGCTCATCAAGCAGAAGCACCTCCGGCTCCACGGCCAGGGCTCTCGCTATAAGCACCTTCTGCCACTCTCCTCCGCTGAGCTCCCTGATGTCTCTCGTAGCCAGCTCTTTAAGCCCTAGAGCCTCTATTTTATCGGAGACGATCTTTAAGTCCCTGGAGCTAGGGCTCCAGTCCACGTAGGGTCTCCTACCCATCAACACCATCTCAAAGACCGACATGGGGAAGTGGGCTCTCTCAGATTGAGGTACAAGGCCTATCTTCCTCGCCACCTCCCCTCTGCTTAATGCATTAATGTCCTTTCCATCCACTAGGATTGTTCCAAGCCTCGGTCTCAGCATCCTGTCTATACACCTAAGTAGCGTGCTCTTACCAGACCCATTCGGACCAATAATACTTAGTATCTCCCCACCCTTCACGGTGAGGCTTACATCCTCTAATACAGGGGTACTGTCGTAACTGAATGAAACCCCTTTAACCTCCAGCCTGACCATCTCGTTTCACCAAAAGTCCTTCTTCCTCCTAATTAACAGGTAGAAGAAGAGAGGAGTACCCATGAAAGAGGTGACTATACCTACGGGAAGTACCATGGGTGATATTATCGTCCTCGCAACGGTGTCCGCGGCTAGGAGTAGGACCGCCCCCATGAGGCATGAAGCCGGGATAAGGAACCTGTGGTCTCCACCAATAACCATCCTGGTCATGTGTGGAGCCACCAGCCCGATGAAGCCTATGGTCCCAAGGAAGCACACAGGGATAGCTGTCAGCAACGATGATAACACGATACCCGCAAGCCTCACCAGCTCAACATCCACTCCAAGGCTCCTAGCCCCCTCGTCACTAATAAGGAGAGCGTTGAGATCCCAGGAGAACTTGAGGATCAACACCGCGGTTATTGAAACAGCCGTAACCGACACTACGCTTAGCCTCCACCACGTAGCTTTAGAGAGGCTTCCGAAAAGCCAAAACACCACGGCGGTTACAGCTTCAGGAGTCGCAAAGTATTGAAGGAGCGCGGTCCCTGCAGAGAACAGATACATCATTGCTATCCCTGATAGGATCATGGTTTCTGGACGGGCGCCCCTAAACTTCGCTAAGCCCATGACCACGAGCGACGGGATCAAGGCAAAGATGAAGGCGTTGACTGCTACCAGCCATTCGTTGGTGTACGTGACCCCTCTATACGTGATGATGCCTGCTCCAAGAATAATAGCTAACGCAGCTCCGAAGCCAGCACCAGAAGCCACCCCAAGCGTGTAGGGGCTTGCGAGAGGATTCCTTAACACGCTCTGCATCACGACCCCAGCTACGGCAAAGGCTGCTCCAGCAACGACAGCCATGAAAATCCTTGGAAGCCTTAGCTCCCATACAATGAGCTGGACGAGGCTTGGACACGAAAACGATGGAATAAGCCTAGAGAGAAGCGCGTGGAGGACGTCGTTTACGCCTATAGAGGCTGTGCCGAGAGAGGCTGAGAGAGGTATTAAGATAAGTAGGAGGACGATGAGGAGGACGATGAAGCATGTCCTCCTCCACGTAAGCCTCAAATACTTCTCTGCTGCGTCCGTGCTTTTCACAGCCACCGTCCACACCTAGTCATGGTCGAAGTGAGGGCTCAATGACGCGTTGCTAAGCGCTGACGCCTCTGAACGAACCCTGCTTAAAGGAGGTAGTCTCCGTGAACGGAGGATAGGCGTAAACGCCGCGATACTCTACTCCAAGCCATAGCTCAAAGTAATCCCTGAGGACCACCTCTGGGTCTACGTCTTGGAACCTTTCAGGGTAGAACCACTTGGCTAAGTACAACTCACCTATAAAGGTCCTCATCCCTCCTAGCAGCTTACTATTCACGATGTAGACTCTACCATTCTTCACGGCGTTCGTCTCCATCAGCTCGAGCCTATTGCACGTGTCCTCCCAGAGCTGCTCCATACCTGCATAGTCCTCGACGCTATACCCAGAGACCCTTCCATAGTCCGCGATCACTATCACGTCAGGGTTCTGTTCAAGAACCCACTCAGCTGAGACCTCAGGGTAAGAGACGTTGAAGCCCTCAGCTATATTGATGCCTCCAGCTGCGACTATAGCTTGATGTGTAGCTGAGCCTTGAGAAAACGTCTTCCACTGCCTGCTGCCAAACTCCACGTAGACTTTAACCTTCTCCTCGGGCTGCAAGTCCATTAACCTATCTTCAACCATATCCATCATGCTCCGCTTCCATGAAATGAAGCTGCTAGCTACGTCCTCCCTCTCGAGGATCATAGCCAGTTTAGTGAGGTCGGAGTCGAAGGTTTCAGGCTTGTAGAAGTCTAGCCTCACCACAGTGATGTTGAAGGGGGTAAGCATCTCCTCAAGCTCGCTACCAGGCCACCTAGCATAGGAGATCACGATCTGTGGCTTTAGCTCAGCGATCGCCTCATAGTTAGGGTCTCTCCACGACCCTACGGTGGTTAAGTTCTCCATGTGAAGGTAATCCTTCGACGCTACGGTGTCCGAAACGCCCACTATTCTATCTCGAGAGCCTAAGATACACATAGCCTCAGCAGCATCAGTGTTGAGGACCACTACTCTCTCCACTGGCAGCGTCACTGTAACGTTTCTTCCCGCGGAGTCCGTGATCGTAACTGTCTTAACACCTTCTATCCCCTCCTCCGAAGGGCCGCCCATGAACGTAGGCGCAGCTAAGATTAAAGCCGCAGCCACCAAGACAACTATGACGAAAGCCACCAGCGAGACTTGAAGGGTTGTTAAAGCCTTCCTACTACGCGCGCGCAAGGCCATCCACCGACACTCCTACCTCACGCTTTGCGCAGTGTAGTGCCGGAGGCTATTTAAGTGTTACCGATTAAAATTAAATAACACTGGACTTAGGCGCAGAGGCCTATGAACATTATACCCAGCTAGTGCTGCTCCGAGAAAAGCAGGGTACCGATCAATGAAGCTCCCTAGAAAACATGTTCCCTCGAAAGGGCGGACGAAGAAGCCTTAGAGAAGCGGACGAAAGCGTAAATAGCGCGGCTACGATCAATGTAGCCGCTAAAGTTTCTGGAATAGCTAAGCCGCTCCACGGAAAAAGCCAAGGTATCCCTGAGCTTAGCGATAAGAGAAGTATTGTAAGGCCTGTCTTAGGAAACTTTGTCCAAATAAGACCTATACCTATGACGATAAGGGAAATCGGGGTCAAGGCGAAGAAGCCTAGCGACACATAGAAATGAATTCTTCCGGCAGTCTCGGGGAAAAGCCCTATCGAAGACAGCAGTAGAGAAGATAGTAGGAGTAGGACGGATCCGACCCTGAGAAGACCGGCGGAGCGGTAAAGGTTCAACAACCCTAAACTGAAGACCACGCCCAAGAGGCCGCTGAAGATTAGGCCTGAATTAAAAATCAAGGCTGAAACCCCTTCAACTCCCAGGTCGCTCAACGCATTATTCCCCCAGTTAAACCAAGGCGAGGCGGCTATCGCCAACGCTATTGACGAGAAAGCAAAGAACGGCAATATAATGCCGCAGAGCAGCGCGGCTTTGATAAACCTAACATTATTCAAACCGAATACCTCAGGTACCTTACAGAAGTTCTACTTGGACATCCCTCTTCTTACTAAAACCACATATATGTCTATACTCGCACCACTCGCATTCCTCCGATCCCCATAAAGGGAAGCTATGTTCCCAACGCTTAATGTGAGACGCGACGTCTAGGTCTACCTCTATAGGCACCTCGATGATATCGGTGGGGGTTATGAAGAGTATGGATGCGTGCTTAGCTTCGGTAAGCCACTTATACAACGCTACTTGGCACGTATACACCTTATCAACCCTCTCCACCCTCCTAGTCGAGTACTTGATGTCTATCACCTTCACCGGCGCTCCGTCCTCGTAAACCACGACGTCCGGGTGTCCAACAACCCTATAACCCTCCACCTCCTTAACGAACTCGCGTTCAATGAGCACTGAAGCATCCCTGTAGATCTTAGCTAATGCCTGAAACACGCCTTGATGTATAAGCTCGCCTATCATGAGCCTTGGGTGCCACCGTCTCAGCTCAGCCACCTGCTCCTTAACCGCGTCGAAGTCACCACGCTTCTTACACTGTGCCAGCTCATGGACTAGGATGTCCTGGTTCCTTCGCTTAGCGTACTTGGAGCTCATTAAGTTGTACAGGTAGTTACGTAGATCGCGGCCTACGATGAGGTCGCTCAAAGCGCTCTCCAGTTAAAGTTCCTTGAAGCGAGCTTTAAACCTAGCTGGAGCTTCCACCCCCTCACGGAGAAAACGACCAATCATGCTGCAAGCCTAACGCCAGTAAAAGAGATAATACGGTGATTGAAGGGTCTCTGACACATGCAGGAAAAGCTTCTCGAGGCCTATAGGAACCTGGCTTTAGCCTATAGCTATGGCTGGTGGAGGACGCTAGCTTTAACCATCAAGAAGTATGGGTGGGGGCTCGTGGAGGATGAAGAATGGCCTAGACTTGCCAGAAGCTTCGGCTTGAAGGAGGCTCGAGGCATACTTAAAGTATTACCTACGCTCCACAAAGTTGACCTTGTAGCGGAGGCCTTGAAGCTGTCGCACTGGGCCCTATTCGAGAAGGTAGACATCGAAGTGGACGGCTCGAAGGTTAAGATGAGGGTTTATGAATGTTCAGCTAGGAAGTCGCTGGCTAAGTGGAGGCTTGAGGATTATAGATGCGAAGTATTCACGTCGGCTGCCCTTGAAGGGTTCATGGAGGCGTTAGGGGTTAAAGCCAAGATAATACGTGTTTATGGACCCCCCGACCCCTTGCCCGCATACGCGCCTAAAGGAGCGTCGTGTGAATGGTTAGTTGAAGTAAGCTAATCGTTTTTGAGAGGCCAGTAAGGGGATAACACGGTCTTAATCCTCCTCAACAACCCATCCACATAGCTCTTAACCGAGGGCTGTGTGTGGGTTGCGGCTTCCCTGAAGGGAGGAGGGTGGCCAGCAAAAGCAGCTATGGTGTTGGCGGCACACTTAGGGATATACTTTAAGTTATAACCGCCCTCCAGTACAGCCACAAGCCTCCCTGAACAGTGTCTATGGGCTAGCTCCACCACTAGCTTGGCTATCTCGTAGTAACCTTGAGCGCTCAGCTTTAAAGCACCCAGCTGGTCTTGACGATGAGCGTCGAAGCCCACAGAAGCCACGATGAATTCAGGAGCGTAAGCCTCAACTATTGGAGGCAAAATCTCACTCAGCGCATACAGGTACACGTCGTCCCCTACCCCAGGGGGGAGGGGCAGGTTTATGTTGAAGCCTTCGCCCTCGCCCTCACCTACCTCATCAAAGCTGCCGGTGCCCGGGTAGATAGTCCTGCCGTCTTGGTGGACCGAGAAGTACAATACTTCTCGGCTTTGATAGAAGAGGTCCTGCGTCCCATTACCGTGATGGACATCCCAATCGACGATCAACACCCTCCTTAACCCCTTATCCTTCAATAGATGGGCTGCCAGTAGCGCAGCGTTGTTGAATAGGCAGAAGCCCATGGCTTCGTCCCTAGTGGCGTGATGTCCCGGCGGACGGATGAGGCAGAAGGCGTTCGTCAACTTACCGTCCATGACTAGGTCGCCTGCCCTGAAAACTCCACCGACGGCCAGTAGGGCTACGTTAAAAGAGTCCGGTGAAGTGACGGTGTCCGAGTCTAGGTAGCCTCCCTTGACGCTAGCCTTCTCCACCTTCTCTATGAGGGCGGGTGAATGGACGTAGAGAAGCTTCTCAGGGTCGAGGCGTATTGGCTTAACTAGCTTAAGCTCGGCTCGCTCTATGAGCGAGGACTCCTTCAAGGCCTTAACTATCGCTATTAACCTAGCCCCTCTCTCAGGATGATCCTTGCCGGTGTCGTGTTTAAGGAATGCACGACTATAGATAATCCCTGTGGAGGGCACGTGAAAACACCTTGACCTTGAGGAGGGCAAAGAGAGCTAAAATGTTTTACCCCTGTGAGAAGAAGTTAGGGAGGGAATTTTATGCCTATCCTACCCATAGACACTGGGCGTTACGGTAGCCCTGAAATAAGAAAAGTGTTCGATGAGGAGGCTAGGCTTCAAAGGTTTCTAGACGTGGAGGCTGCGCTGGCGAAGGCCCACGCGGAGCTGGGCAACATTCCCGCAGAGGCTGCCGAGGAGATAGCTTCGAAGGCTAACGTTAACTACGTGAAGCTGGAAAGGGTCAAGGAGATCGAGGCTAGGATAAAGCACGATCTTATGGCTGTAGTAGAGGCCCTAGAGGAGGTTTGCGGGCCTCACGGCAGATTCGTGCACTTTGGAGCTACGAGCTACGACATAGAAGACACCGCCACCGCTCTCCAGCTTAAAGAGGCTTTGGAGATCATCGAGGCCAGGATGCTCGAGGTTGTGAAGGAGCTCCTACGGCTGACCGAGGAGCACGCTGAGACAGTGATGGTTGGTAGGACCCATGGACAGCACGCCCCACCTATAACGCTCGGCTTCAAGTTTGCCGTGTGGCTTAGGGAAATGGCTAGACACGTAGAGAGGCTTAAGCAGGTCAGGGAGAGGGTGCTCGTCGGGAAGATGTCAGGGGCGGTCGGAACGATGGCCGGGTTTGGGCCTAAAGCCTTAGAGCTTCAACGCAGGGTTATGGAGATACTTGGCTTAAAGCCAGCTGAGATCTCCACGCAGATTGTTCAGCGGGACCGCTATGCCGAGCTCATCTCGCTCTTCGCCTTGATAGCCTCAAGCCTAGACAAGTTCGCCACGGAGATACGCAACCTACAGAGGCCGGAGATAATGGAGGTGGCGGAGGGCTTCGAGGCTGAGCAGGTGGGGAGCTCGACGATGCCTCACAAACAAAACCCGATTACCTGCGAGCGTATATGTAGCTTAGCTAAGCTCGTGAGGGGGCTCGTAGTACCAGCCTACGAGAACATCCCGCTCTGGCATGAAAGAGATCTAACCAACAGCGCTTCAGAGCGCTTCTTAATACCTGAAAGCTGCATCCTCCTCGAAGAGATGTTGAGGAGCACGGTGAGCGTGCTTAGAGGCTTAAGGATATACCCAGACAACATGAGGAAGAACTTGGAGCTGACTCAGGGAAGGATCTTAAGCGAGGCTGTTATGTTAGCCATGGTAAAGAAAGGAGTGCCGAGGAAACAGGCGCATGAAAAGTTCCGTCGACTCTCAGCTAAATCCATGCTTGAGAAACGAACGCTTCTAGAGGTGGCTCTCGAAGACCCTGAAGTGTCGAGGCTACTAAGCCGCGAAGAATTGGAGAGGCTGTTAAACGCTGAAGAATACCTAGGAATGTCCGTGAAGCTAGCAAGAGACATGGTGGAGCTCACAAGGAAAGAGCTGGGACTATGATGTTGCTAAGAAAACCTCGCTCCCTCCGATAGCGCTCGGCCTTCCTGCCCCGAGGGTACATCGCGATAAGGGGCATAGCGGATCAGGCTCCTCGAAGGAGCCTGTCAGCGCGTAGGCTCTTGCTTTACAACCACCTCGACAGCGATCCCTCGCAGCGCAGGACTTACATGTACTTGGAAGCTTAGCGGCAATCTCATTTATTAACGGATGCGCCAAGTACTCCCGCCATGCCTCCGCTACGCCTTTCTTAACATCCGAGACAGGGATCCTTAACGTGTCGCAGACAGGGATTATGCCGCTGGGCAGTATGTCGAATGATCTGCGAGGGTTGCACTCATATACGTGGAAGTGCTTGGTCGGACCTATGAGGTAAGCGAAGGGCGCACACCATATGGAAGCCTTGAAGCCCAAGAGATCCGCTGCGTCTCGAAGCGAGTAAAAGGCTTCGAGGAGCTCAGCTGAGCTCGGCAGAAAAGATGTGGTAGCAGCTCTCCCAGCCGGTATCACCGGTAGGAAAGCGGCGTAGCTTGAGCCCAGCTGCCTCGATAGCTCGAGGATAGATGGTAGCTCACGTACATTAGCCCAGCTGATAGTTGTAACAGTTGCAAACTGTAGGCCTGCATCGCGAGCTAGCTTCAGCCCCCTAAGCAAGGCCTCCCAGCTTCCAGGTCCTCTGAATTTTTCATGGATCTTCTTCGCGGGGCCGTCTAGGCTCGTAAAGAGGAATATGTTGTGCTCAGCGAAAAAGTCGGCATCACTAGGGCTGAAGAGTGTCAAGTTAGACTGAACCGAGGAGCTTACACCGTTCGCTGACAGGATCTCAAGTACCTGGCGAAGAGGACGCCAAAGGAGCGGTTCACCCCCCGTTATCCCAACGGAGGAGGGAGCTAGTTCAACAAGCCCCTTAGCCACGGCTATTGCCTCGTCGGCACCTAGCTCACCGTGGACCCCTTCCATGTAGCAGTAGGCACAGGACATGTTGCATCGAGCTGTAACGAGCCAGATGACGAGGTCAGGAGGTGCGCTCACGCCACCCATCACCCCGCGAGCGCGCCTTAACCTTCCCGAAAAGGCTGCACCCTTGCGCTAGAGGGAGCTGGCATAAATATTTAAACTCGTTGAGAACAAGGGCGGCAGCGCTTCGTAAACATCACTCCAGGCGTTCTGTTCTTTTAAATAGCCAGCCCTTAACGTTAAAGTGGCCGCTCAGACCGGGAAAACCCTCTCTGAAAAAAAGCTCTAAGGAAGCCTCTCCTTCTCGCTTAACATGCCTAGCTGCTTAAGGATACTCTTAGCGGTCTCCACGCCAATAGTGGGTATCCTAGTCAGCTCCGTAATGGAGGCCTTAGCCAGGTCTTGAGGAGATCTATAGCCAGCGTTATAGAGGAGCCTTGCCCTAACCCTACCTATTCCTTCAAGCATGGTTAAAGGCAACAGCTCCTCGCGGCATCCTATCTTAAGTCTAAGCTCTAGGTTGTGAAGAGGCTGCAGGTGGTTCTGAAGGCCTAAAACCCTACATAACTCCTTAGCTGAGTAAGCCAGCCACCTAGCAGTCTGGGAGAGGCTGTAGATGTCTCCTGGGCCTACGCTACGTTCCTCGATGATGGAGTCCTCAGGCTTCTCCTCTACCCAGTCGTGGAGGATCAAGGAGGTCTTTAAGGAGGCCAAGTAGTCCTCATAGCCATAAGCATCTTCAAGAGGATCGGGAATAGGAAGCAGCATCTCAGAGGCATGTCGTTTAAGTAAAGGTTCAAGCCTCTTACGGTCCCCCCTCCTCAAGTAAACCTTAGGGATATCGGGGGTGCTACAGAGTAGATGTAAATACCCTAGAGGAGAGGTTGCAGGCTTGCCTGCAAGCCCTTCCCTGAGCACCACCGCCGACAACGGGTCTATGTATAGTTGAGACACGCGCTGCCCTAGCATGGTGGCCACTAACCCTGTAGGTGTGGAGGCTATGAAGCCTTCACGTTCGAGAAAAGCCAAGACTCTCTTAACGGCTGGGTAAGCGGTGTTAGGTCCGTATTGGTAAGCGTAGAAGGTGTTCTGTATGAAGGATGCTAGGTCCTGCTCAGCCACGATAGGGCTGGAGGCTATGAAAGCTAGGACGTGTGATCTAAGGGCAGGCTCACTCGCCAGCTTAGACCATATACGCTCCGGAGGAGCCAGTACGTAGTTTTCGAAAAGTGCTTCAAGCTCCCCTTGGCTCTTAGCCACCAAGATGGCTTCACCGTACTCGTCGAACTGAGGCCTACCAGCCCTACCAGCCATTTGGTGAAACTCCAGCGTGGGGATGGGTCCGTAACCTAGCCCTGGGTCATAGCGCCTATAATCCTGAAGAACAACCCTCCTCGCAGGTAGATTAACTCCAGCCGCTAGCGTTGGGGTGGCGCATACCACCTTCAACACACATGACCTAAACGCCTTCTCAACTATTTTCCTATGTGAAGGAGCTAGGCCTGCATGGTGAAAAGCCACCCCAGCCCTGATGCACTCAGCTAGGCGCTGAGAGACTCTATTGACCTCCCCTTCGCTCAACACTTGGCCGGCAAGCTCATTTAACGTAGACCTATCCTCCTGGCTTAGCGTCTTAGCTACGTGGCTCTTCACCCGGTCAGCGTAGGTAAGCGAAGACTGCCTCGTGTTGTTGAAAACTAGTGCCTGGCCGCCCTTAACAACCACGTCTGTCGCTAGGCCTACTACGGGGTCTACGCCTTTAGGTATGGGCGCTTCTACGACTGAGCCGTCGTTGAAGAAAAGCCTACCGGCATGGTAGACCCCCATTTTAAGCGGCACAGGCCTCCACGAGCTTGTTACCAATTTAGCTCCTAGCCACTCTGCTATGTCTGCGGCGTTCCTTATCGTAGCGCTAAGCGCAATCAACTGAGCTTTAGGGTTGACCTGTCTAAGCCTCGCTAACACTACCTCGAGCGTTGGTCCCCTTGAAGCATCGCCTATAAGGTGGACCTCATCGGTCACCGCTACGGCCACCTCTTCGAGCCACTCAGCTCGATGCCTCAGGAGGCTATCGGCCTTTTCATTGGTAGCCACTATCACGTCGTAGCGTGAAAGCCAAGGATCGCTGCTATCGTAATCACCTGTCGAGACAGCCACCTTCAACCCTAGCTTTTCAAGCCCTGAAAACTCCTCGTACTTCTCTGAGGCTAAGGCCCTGAGAGGTACAAGGTAGAGAGCTTTGCCTTCACCGCTTAGGGTTTTCTTAAGCATGGCCATTAAGGCGACAAGGGTTTTCCCAGCCGCCGTTGGGACGGCTAAGACCATGTTTTCTCCTTCAAGCAAACCTTTCTCCACGGCCTCGACTTGAGGCGGATACAGCTCCTCTATACCGCTACTTCTAAGATACTCCTTAGCCTTATCGGGTAGCCCTGACACATCATCTATCTTTATTGAAGGCACCTCCACGCATAATCTAAGCGCGCTTAAAGTAGCCGTCCTTAGGTTCGTAGAGCGTGCCCTCGCTCTTAAGCTGTTTAATAGCCTTTTCAACGAAAGCTCTATCGAGCCCCTCCTCCTCAGCCTTCTTCATTATGTCCTCCTTGCTTATCGGCATACCTCCCGACTCGCGTTCGAGGGTTACTATGATGTCCACCAGCTTGATGAACTTCTCCTGCTGAGACTTGGGCTTACCGACCATGATCAGGTCTATGTCCAGCGCCTTGGACGCCCTATCATAGCCTACCTGCCTCAACACGGCCTGCTCCAGCCTTATGGCTGCTTCAGCATCCTCCACTGTAGCCACGTCACGTAAAGCTATCCTAGCCCTCGCCTCAGCCGCTCTCACCAGCGACTCCAGCTGCCTCAAAGTTATGGGCACAGGGGCGTCTGGGGCCTCGCTCTTAGCTCTAAGCTCTAGGAAGAAGGCCTTGATCCTCTCCATGGCCTCCCTGGATAGCCTTGGATGTACGTGGCGGCGAGCATAGGCAATGTACTTTCTCAGGAACTCCTCGGTGAAGGGAGCGCTCAGTGTAGGTGTAGGTGAAGATCGAAGCCTAAGCACGTAGTCAGCCATTTCCTCGTCACGCGCAGCATCAGGCTTATCGGTCAGGACGAAGATGAAGTCGAACCTCGAAAGTATGGTGACGGGCAAGTTGATGTTCTCGGCGATAGGCCTCTGGAACACGTAGCGTCCATAGGCAGGGTTGGCCGCTGCGAGGACTGAGGTTCTAGCGTTTAGCGTTGCAACTATGCCTGCCTTAGCTATACTAACTGTCTGCTGCTCCATGGCTTCATGTATAGCAATCCTATCCTCCGCCCTCATCTTATCAATCTCGTCGATGGCCGCCACCCCACCATCAGCGAGAACCAAGGCTCCAGCCTCCAGGTAGAAGTCTCCTGCTGATCGATCCCGCACCACCGTGGCCGTTAAGCCGGCAGCGGTCGACCCCTTACCTGAAGTGTACATCCCTCGAGGAGCTAGCTTAGCCACGTATTGGAGGAGCTGGCTTTTAGCCGTGCCAGGGTCCCCTATCAGGAGAACGTGGATATCGCCGCGCACCCTTATGCCATCGGGCAGGACCTTAGGTTCTCCTCCGAAAAGTAGGTAGGCTATGGCTTCCTTGACCTCCTCCATGCCGTAGACGGAGGGGGCGATGGACTTTATCACCTTCTCTACAACCGCAGGGTCCTTAGCGGCCTCCCTTATCTTAACCTCGTCCTCAGGGGTTATCTCCACCTCTTCGACACCTTTCTCCGAGACCTCTATGTAGTTGAGGTTTAAGTGGGAGGAGAATGAGGCTAGCCTACCTCTAGGCGTTGACTCCTGTAGAGGCTCCAACACCCCTACCGCCACTATACGGTCGCCCGGCCTAACCACGTCGACTAGATCCTCCGTCGCCACTGCCTCGATGGATCTTGGAAGCTGGCCTGGAGGTAGCTCTTCAGGCCTCTCCTGTATCGTTAACCTCTGCCAGTCTATGAAGCTTGACTCCTCGACTATGAGCTCGAAGGGGCCGCTTTTACCCGGACAGTCAGGGTTGGTACACCTACTTGGCGTGACCAGGAAGCGCTCAGTCTGCGGTACAACCATGCGTTCCTCGCATCTCTTACAGCGAAACACCGCTTCGATAAGCTTGTGTTTAACCGTGCTTGCCCTAGTTAAGATGCCTTCCACCGCGATGAGCTTACCGAAGAGGTGTGCCCTTATCTTCCTGATAGGGATGGTCTCAGGCAGCTTACGAAACCTTGCGTGGAAAACCTTCATCCTATCAGCGTAGGACGGGTTCTCCACGCGCATTACGTCAAGCACGGCCTTTGAAGCCTCGCCTAGCACGGCTTTAGGGTTATCGATGAGCATGGCTGCTAGGTCGGAGTTGAAGGATAAGAGGTCTTCAAAGTCGACGACTAGGGAGACGGACCCTGTAAGAGGCATCTCCCCTATCTTGTCCCTATACTTGTAGTCTCCTGAAGGGGTCTTGAAGGTCTTGAAGAACTCCACGAACATGCTCCTCGCGTCGATGTCAGCCACGTACACCGCCTCCCGCTAAGCTTGAATCGAGGAGAGCCACTCATTGATCAGCGACTTGATCCTTTCAAAGAGGAACTTTTCCTCAGGCGTTAAGCTGTCGAGTAGTGACTTGGGAACTGAGGGTGAAAGAGCCGCCTGTACCAGCTTCTGTAGCCTACACCTCATGATATCTCTCACCTTCACCTCAGCCTGCCTCTTAAGCGCATGGGCCTCGATGTTGGCCAGCGCCTCCCTGCTTAGCTGCTCTAGTAGAGCTCTTATCTTCGCGTAAAGCAACTCCTCAGCTGGCAGCAGGCTGGAAGAGCGCTCCTCCCTCCATGAAAGCTTCGATAGCGCTGCTACATCCATGCCTCCTTCATCAAGCACCTTGACGAAACCCTTCTCCTCAAGAATTGAGGCCAACCACCTCGGAACCTCAACCACAGCCCCCGCCGGGAGGAGGTGGATAGGTCTATCTTCAAGTACCTCAGGCAAGGGCTTCACGATCTCAACCTTGACCTCCTCGACGAGGAGGGGGAGGTTTATACGTTTAACCTCACGAGCGCCCATAGGAAGACCTACTATATACAGCTAGGTGTGGGAAATTTCTTAAGCTTGTTCCTCGCCAAGGAAGCCCTACATAAAAACTGATGAGGAGTGCGTTGAGCAATCATCGCCTATGGGCATGTGGAGGCCGAGGACCACGGGCTAAGCCATAGCATGGCGTAACCCAGTTTAAACTTAAAGACCAAATTTATATTTCAGCCCCTATCTTCTCCTTCAGATGAGAAGCTTGTTAATGGTATTGAGGGGCTAAGCTTGAGCTTTGAGGAAATGGTTTTATGGGTCGAGAAATATAGGCCCATGGTACTAGACGACATAGTCAACCAGAAGGACGTCGTGGAGCGCCTTAAACAGTTTGTTAAGTCCAGGAATATTCCTCATCTTTTATTCGTAGGTCCTCCAGGAACAGGCAAGACTACTGCTGCTCTATGCCTCGTCCACGAGCTTTACGGAGAGAGCTGGAGGCAGCACACGCTTGAGCTAAACGCTAGCGATGAGAGAGGGATTCAGACGATAAGGGAGCGTGTCAAGGACTATGCTAGGACTGTGTCGATGGGCGAGGTACCCTTCAAGGTGATCATACTTGACGAGTGCGACGCCATGACCGCTGACGCTCAGTGGAGCCTGAGGAGAATAATGGAGATGTTCTGGAGGACCACCAGGTTCGCCCTGATAGCTAACTATGGCTCGAAGATAATAGAGCCCATCCAGTCCCGGTGCGCCATCTTCAGGTTCTCCCCGCTATCCAAGGACGACGTAGCCGGTAGGGTTAGGTACATAGCTGAGAAGGAAGGGGTGAAGCTCACGGACGACGGCCTTGAAGCCATCTGGAACGTTTCTGGAGGAGACCTTAGGAGAGCCATTAACGCCCTTCAAGCAGCCGCAGCGCTGGGCGGAGTAGTCGACGAGAAGACGGTGTATAAGGTGATAGGTAGAGCTACGCCCAAGGAGGTTAGGGAGATGGTGGAGAAGGCGCTAAGCGGAAAGTTCATGGAGGCGAGAGAAGCCCTATACAGGCTTATAATGGAGTATGGACTTTCAGGGCCCGACATCGTTAGGCAGGTCCACACCGAGGTCTTCAACCTCAAGATACCTGAGGAGGCTAAGGCGGAGATAGCTAACATGGTGGGCGAGATAGACCATAGGCTAGTAGAGGGAGCAAACGAGGACATCCAGCTCAGCGCTCTCCTCGCCCAGCTCGTAAAGTATGGGCAGTTATTGAGGCAGAAGAGCGCTGCGTGATAGGTGTAAGGGCTTGAGCGCCACCTACGTAGGAGCCCCATGGGTCGATAAGTATAGGCCTAAGAAGATTAGCGATATCATAGGGAACCAGGAAGCAGTACAGCAGTTCGTAAGCTGGCTTAAAGCTTGGAAACCAGGCGCTAAGCCAGCCCTCCTCCACGGTCCTCCTGGGGTCGGCAAAACCGTAACAGTTGAAGTGGCGGCTCAGGAGCTTGGCTATGAGCTCATAGCGCTCAACGCCAGCGACGTCCGGTCGGCGGACGCTATTAAACGAACCCTAGGTCCAGCCTCACACTACGGCACGATCTTCGGCCAGCGGGGAAGGCTTATCTTCCTCGACGAGGTGGACGGGATCTCCACCGCAGAAGACCGTGGAGGACTCACCGCTGTACTCGAGCTGATAAGGGAGGCTAGGACCCCCATAGCGCTAGCCGCCAACGACCCCTGGGACCCTAAGCTTAGGCCGTTGAGGGAGGCCTGCTTAATGATAAGGTTCAATAAGGTAAGGGTTACGCAGCTCGTACCCTTCCTCAGAAAGATCTGTGAGGCTGAGGGGGTCAAGGCCGACGAAAGGGCGTTGAGGATAATAGCTGACCTAGCCGAGGGCGATGTCAGGTCAGCCATAAACGACCTACAGGCGGTAGCTGGGGGGCGCAAGGTGCTCAAGCCAGAGGATGTAGAGTGGCTTAGAGCCAGGAACAGGCAGTACGGGGCTTTCGACGTGCTCAAGATGCTGTTTATGGCCAGGACGGCTAAGGAAGCGAAAGAAGTCATTAACAGCTCGCTTATCGACTACGAAACCCTCCTACAATGGGTCCACGAAAACCTCCCCCTACAGTACACAGACCCTGAGGAGCTAGCTAAAGCCTACGACGCCCTGTCGCTCGCAGACGTGTACCTTGGCAGAGCTAAGCGTAAACAGCGCTGGGAGCTTCTACGCTACTTCTTCGACTTAATGACCGCTGGAGTGGCGCTGGCGAGGAAGGGTAAATACCACTTTGTGAAGTACCAGTTCCCGAAGAAAATATTGATGATGTCTCGGACCAAGAAAGCTAGAGAGCTAAGAGAGGAAGCAATTAGGATTATAGCTTCGAAGTGCCACCTCTCAAGGAGAGCAGCGAAGACAGAGATCTTGCCCTTCCTGAGCATCATGTTACCCACCCCTATGGGGCAGGGCATAGCTAAGTGGCTTGGGCTAAGCGACGATATGGTTAAAATACTAGTACATGAAGGCTGAGAAGGGGGTTTTGGCTTGAGGCTTAAAGCCGTGGTCAAAACCCCGAGGAACGTCAGCAGGGGGCTAGCGATCCCTAAGGTCAGGGAAGGTAGAGGCTTCAGCGTTGGAGAGCTAAAGGAAGCTGGGTTAAGCGTAGCTAAGGCTAGGAAGCTGGGGCTATATGTCGATCTACGTAGGAGATCTGTGCACCCAGAGAACATAGAGGCTCTGAAAAACTTCATCAAGGAAAGCTAAGCTAAAGGCAGTAGGGTTCCTTGAGCTCCACGGCTTTTCTCAATAACTCCTTGATCCCCTCCACGTCTCCTTTTCTTAAAGCCTCTTTAACCTCCAAGGTGTTATCCTCCCTCATCAAACATGGCTTAAGCCTACCGTTAGCAGTCACCCTCATCCTAGAGCAACCCATACAGAAGCGGCCGTGAAAAGGCCTAATAACCTCCACCTCCTGTCCTTCGGGAAGCACGTACTTCCTACGGTTATGTAAAGACCTGAAC
Source organism: Thermoprotei archaeon (assembly GCA_003649615.1). Classification (GTDB taxonomy): domain Archaea; phylum Thermoproteota; class Methanomethylicia; order Nezhaarchaeales; family B40-G2; genus B40-G2. The sequence goes on from QMSI01000004.1 coordinate 45,049, forward strand.
ACCACCTTTACAGCCTTGTTCTCCAGCCAGTTCTCGATAGGGGTTAAATCGTAGTATAGCTCGTCGTAGAGCTTTGAGGAAGCATACCCGAGCTTTTCAAGCTCTATGAGCTGTAGGATAGCAGGTACCTCAGCGGCGAAGTTTATCATCTCATGTATCTCGTCCACGTTTAAGCCTTTGAGCACCACCATGTTTATCTTAATAGGCTCTAAGCCTGTTTTCGCCGCTTCGAATAAACCTCTCTTCACTTCCTCCATTAGGTCGAAGCCTGTTATACGTCGGTAGCGTTCAGGCTTAAGTGAAGGAAGGTTGACGTTCACTCTCTTTAGCCCAGCCCTTGCTAGGCTGGAGGCGTACTTGGCTAGGAGGGTGCCGTTAGTGGTCATAGACACCTCCACCACGCCGGGGGCCTTCGCCACCGCCTCCACCGCTTCCACCACGTCTTCCCTCATCAACGGCTCTCCACCCGTCAACTTCACCTTTCTAATGCCCAGCTCCGCGGCAGCCTCCACGAGGAGGCTTAACTCAGAAGGCGTAAGCTCCACACCGGTGTAGATAGAGGTGCCCTCACGGTGGCAGTAGATACAGTTAAGGTTACACTTCTCGGTTATGGAGATGCGTAGCGTAGTTACCTTACGCCCAAATCTATCCAAGCACACCTTCGACGCCTTACCTGACCCCTTTTACCTCGGCGACTAGGTGTCCAGCCTCAGGTAAAATAAGTTTAGTTAGCGCTAGCCTAGCTGCGTGGGGCGAGCCAGGTAATATGAATAGAACGGAGCCTCTGTAGATCCCCGCGCTAGCTCTACTAAGCATCGCTGCTGAGCCTACCTCTTCGAAGCTTAGATACCTAAAGAGCTCGCCGAACCCAGGTAGACACCTCTCTAATAGAGGGGTTAAGGTGTCCACGGAGATATCTCTAGGCCCTAGCCCTGTGCCGCCGCTTACAAGCACTATTTCAGCTCCTTTAGCTAAGGCTTCCTCCACCTCCTTTACGAGCCTTTCACGGTCATTAGGGACTATAACCCTATGCACCAGTACGTGCCCAGCTGCCGACACCAGCTCCTCCATTAAGTCCCCGGTCTCATCATTTACGGGCAGGCCCTTAACGGCTCTTTCATGGAGGGAATCGCTAGTCACTATAACCGCGAACCTAACCTTCTCAGGAGCCTTCTCACGGTGTTTATGGACCGGAGAGCTCATGAGCTCCTCCCTTAACCTTGCTCTCTACCCGTATGCTCATTATCTCCGTGAATGGGTACTGGCCTCTTTCATCCTTCTCAAGCTTCTTCACCATATCCCAGATGGTTAGGAGAGCTACTGAAGCTGCCACCAACGCCTCCATCTCCACCCCTGTCTTAGCCACAGACCTCACAGTAGCCTTCACCTCCACGGTGTCCTTGCCGGGCTTAAAGGATACCTTAACCGCGGTTATCGGTATCGAGTGGCATAGAGGTATGATCTCCGGGGTCCTCTTAGCAGCCATAATAGCGGCTACCTGAGCCGTAGAGAACACGTCTCCCTTCTCCACCTCGCCCTTTAACATCGCCTTCAAGGTCTCCTCCCTGAGCTTTATCACCCCAATCGCGGTGGCTTCACGGTACTCCCCAGGCTTCTCCGTAATGTCTACCATCTTAACCGTCAACTAGCCTTACCTCCATACACCTCAAAGAGGTCGAAGAGCTTCCTTAAAGCTTGAACCCTAGGGTCCTCGAGCTTAACTCTAAGGATCCTTATCCTCCCAAAGGTCTTCTCCTCCAGTAAGCCAGCCTCCTTCAACGCGTCTATATGTGAAGCAACGGCTGTATAGTTTAGCCCAGACCTTCTAACGACCTCTGAGATGTTGAGCTCCAAGCTCTTCAACAGCACCTTCAACACCTTAACCCTACCTTTAGAGGAAAGCACCTCCTCGATGGACAAGCACGTCTACCTCCCCTTACCCGTTTTTAAGACCTCCTCCACCCTCTGCTCTAGGAGGGAGGCTTGTACGTCGATTAAGCCTATGAGCGTGGTTCTTCCACCTGCACCGCCAGTAACCTTGGTGTGGAGGTAGCCAGCCTCCTTCAACCTCCTGATCATCAGCCACACCTGCGTATGTCTCCTAGCAGCTTCACTATAGGCTCTACATACATCAACGTACTCACGCTCCACCTCACCGGTAGTACTGTAGGCTTTACACGTCCTCCTCAACACTCTCGCCACTGATAGTAGGAGGAGGAGCTCGTGGCGGGTAAGCTGATAGAGGTCTTCCCGGCTAAGCAACGGGTGGGTTTGAGCGTAAACCTCTCTGACAAGCTCAGGGTCTATGCGTCTAAGCCTCCTAGCCTCAGCTAGCCTACCAGCCCTCCATAGCAGCTCTAAGGCATACCTAGCGTCTCCTGAGCCGTGGCCGTCCACACCAGCCAAGTCCGCTATTAAGCTTAAGGCTTCCTTCGTCACAGCCCCTTCGACGAAAGCCTCCGGCACCCTATCCTCCAAGATATCGAGGAGCTGGCTTGAAGTATAAGGCTCAAACCTAACCAGGTTATGAGCTGAGCTGCTAGACACGCTCTCGCTTAGCCCATAGGTGGAGGGGTGGCTCCTGGAAATCAGCATCAACCCTAGCCTTTGAGGCACGTTTAAACGTTCATCAGACACTCTTGAGAGAGCGTATAGAGGTGCCTCCCCCACGGCCTTAACCATGTAGTCCACCTCGTCCAGCGCCGCAACAAGGTAAGCATCCTGGTCCTCGAGAGCCTTCCAAGCCATCTCCAGAAGCTCCTGCGCCGAGAAACCTCTCTCAGGTATCGAAGGTAAGACGCGCTGAGCTATCCGTTTAGCTACGACGAAGAACGTTCTATCCTTGTAGCAGTTAACGTGGACGTAGCGAACATCCACCCCTCTCCTACGAGCTTCACGTTCAAGAAGATAGCCGAGGCGCTTAGAGGTAGCCGTCTTACCTGTACCTACACCACCCACCAACCATACCTTCACGAAGAAGGAGCCTGGAGCCTCCAAGAACACCCTGAAGAAGCTGGAAAGCTCCTTTAACTGAGCTTCACGGTGAGGGAGGCTGGAAGGCACGTATTCAGGCGATAGCTTGCCTTCATCCCTGAATACCTTGAACTGAGAGAAGCTAAAGCCCTCACTGAGACCTTCAGCCACCCTCCAACCCTAAGTCAATCTCTAAGCGACACCTAAAAAGTTCTCGCGGATAGGACACTGCGAGGCTGAGGGCTTGCCCATAACTTTAATCACCACTATACAAGGCAAGGAGCACACCGCCATGGAGGAGATCCCCGACTGCCTATACCGCTTCGACGAGAACGTCAGGGTTGAAGCCGCCCCCTTTAAAGGCGTGCTTAAAGTGTACACCTCCATCCCCTCCAGAGAAGCAGCCAGAATCATAGCTTCCTGCTGGACAAGCCACGTAGTACGCATAGTACCCTTAGACATAGTGGTGGAGGCCAGCCTACCTCGCATCGTAGAGGAGGTGGTGAAACTGGCCAGGGAGAAACGCTTGAGCAAGGAGACCGTGGCTGTCAAGTGTACCAGGAGAGGAGGCAGGCTAAGGTCAAGCAAAGAAGTTGAGGAGGAGGTCGGAGCAGCGTTGAAAAACTCGCTCAGGTTGAAGGTCAACCTATCCAACCCTGACGTGCTAGTTAGAATAGAAGTGCTGGGAGATGAAGCCGGAATAGCCTTGCTGAGCAGGGAGGATCTTAAACCTCCTCGTAGAGTCTGGCCTCCATACCTATACCAAGTAGACGAGGGCGGCCAAGGAGGCTACGCGGAGTAGAGGTTTGATTAACTAAAGACATACTTGGTGAAGCCATAGTCCTCCAGGGCTCTTGCTCAGCTCTAAGCGCCTACAGCCCCGTCCTCCCGGAGGAGGATTTATGTAAAATTTTGTAAATAGTAACACTTATAAAGATCCGAGGGCGGCGAGGTTGCGTTATGGAGCTTTGCGTAATATCAACCAAGACAAGCCTTGAGCCGCTACTAGAAGCCGTTGAGGAGCTTAACGAACAGGGCATCGCGCTTAACCTAAAACTGCTCTATACACACCAGTTAGATGAGGCCGGCGAGGCTTCAAGGCAAGAGCTCAGCGAAGCCTTGGAAAATGCCGATATCGTAGTCATAGACCTTAGGACGCCTACTAGCTGGTTTGTCAAGGAGCTGCCCAAGGCCATAAACGCCAGTAAAGCCAAGGTGGTTCTACCACTAGTCGTCGGTAGCCCAAGCATCCTTAAGCTGCTCAGATTAGGCAGCTTTTCAGGCAAGTTCTTTGAGTCCAAGGCCAAGGAGGTCGACATGGACGTTGAGTACTTAGAACTATCTAAGGTATGGATGATGATGGAGCTCACCAAGAAGGCTGGCAAAGCACTCCCTCTAGGCCCACTTAAACATCTAAGGAACTGGTCTAAATGCATCGATTACTGGACGCTTCATGGTAAGAGAAACCTAAAGAACATGCTCCTCCTGATACTCAAGGAATACTTCAACCTGGAGGTTAGCCCTGAGGAACCCATCCTCGAGGTGCCGCCCGGCTCAGTATGGGACCCTATCGACGGAGCTTGTAAGAGGCTCGAGGAGTACGTCAGCCACCACAAGCTAGACCTAGCTAAACCCACCGTCGCCCTACTCCTATACGCAGGGATGCACTTCGACCAGTGTAGGCCTATAGCTGAGCGCTTATTCATGGAGCTTAGACGTGAAGGGATAAACGTGATCCCGGTTGTTGGAGGAGCAGCCAAGGAGCTACGCGGCAACGTGGAGATGCTCAAACAAAACACCGTTGTGTCCGGTAAGCCGGTGGTGGACGCTGTGGTTAACCTACAGTGGTTTAGGCTTGTTGGCGGGCCCTATGGAGGGCCTCCTGAGCCCACCTATAACCTATTCAATGAGTTGAACTGCCTTCTTTTCAATGGCCTGATAATGTATATGAGGGAGGTTTCAAAGTGGGAGAAGGATCCACGCGGCATAGCGCCTGTGGAGGTGGTCACGGCAGTAGCCCTGCCCGAGGCTGACGGTGCCATCGAGCCGATACCCACAGCTGGGCTCAGCGACGACCTAAGAAAAAGGATGACGGTGATTGATGAAAGGCTGGCTAGGCGAGTCGAGAGGATCTCTAGGTGGGTGAGGCTGAGACGTAAGCCCGTTGAGGATAGGAGGCTGGCTTTAATCATCTATAACTACCCTCCGGGGGAGCATAACGTTGGCAGCGCAACCTACCTAGACGTGTTCGCTAGCCTCGAAGCCTTAATGAGGAGGTTGAAGGAGGAAGGCTATGAACTAGAGGTTTTACCCAAGGAGGAGCTGAAGGAGCTGCTCTTATCCCGAGGACTCATAAACTCGCCGCAGTGGACGGCCTTTAAAGACCCTATCAAGCTAAGCTTAAACATGTACGAGGACTACTTAGCGAAGCTCCCCAGCGAGGCTAGGTCAAGGCTCGTAGAGGCCTGGGGGGAGCCTCCTGGCAACGTGAACGTTATCGAAGGCGACCTGGTCATACCGGGCGTAGTGCTGGGCAACCTGTTCATCGGCGTCCAGCCCAGTAGAGGGGTGCATGAAGAGGTCGATAAGCTATATCATAGCAAGGACCTCCCCCCACACCACCAGTACGTGGCCTTCTACCAGTGGATCGACAAGGTCTTTAAAGCAGACGTCGTGGTCCACCTGGGGACCCATGGAACCCTCGAGTTTATGCCCGGTAAGGAGGTGGGGCTCTCCGGTAAGTGCTTCCCCGACCTGCTCATCGGTAACATGCCTCACCTCTACGTCTACCACGTGACCAACCCTTCAGAGATGACGATAGCTAAGCGTAGAGGTTACGCCTACACCATAACCCACGGCTCACCACCCTTCACCAAGGCCGACCTATACGAGGACTACGTTGAGCTCGAGGAGCTGCTGCACGAGCTTAAGGAGGCTGAGGCTCAAGACCCGGAGAGGGTTAGCGTCGTCAAGAGGTTGATAGAGGACCGATGCTCCAAGCTCAGCTTGGCTTACTCAAGCCTCGACGAGCTATACGACAAGCTGTTCGAGATGAGGAGGTCCATCATACCTAAGGGGCTACACGTGCTCGGCGAGCGGTGGAGCGATGAGGAGCTCGTCGACTACCTCGCCTTCGTGTTGAGGTACGATAGGGAGGTGCGGTCCCTGCATAGGGTGTTGGCGGAGGCGAAGGGCCTCGACTACGACGAATTGCTTGAGAAGCCCCACACGGTGATAAACGGTAGGAGAGCCACTGAGCTGGTCAACGAGCTGGAGGAGGAGGCCAGAAGCTTCGTAGCCATGGTGTTGAGCGGCAAAAGCGACCAAGCGATTCGTAGGCTTCCCAGAGGAGCTAGACGTGAAGCCAAGCAGATCGCCGACTTCGTAAAGGACTTAGCGTCAAGGGTTGGAGCTTGCGACGAGCTAAGCTCAGTGGTCAAAGCCTTAAACGGCGAGTATGTTCAGCCCAGAGTTGCTGGCGACCCTCTCAGGACCCCTGAAGCCCTTCCAACAGGTAGCCACGGCTACGGCTTCGACCCTAGGCTAACGCCTAGCAAGGCAGCTTACCTTAGAGGAGCCAAGATAGCTGAGGACACCTTGAAGCTGTACAAGGAGAAAGATGGGCGTTACCCTGAGGCTGTAGGCGTGGTTCTCTGGGGCTTTGAAACCATGGGGACGAGGGGTGAAACCATAGGTCAGATTCTTCAGCTTCTAGGCGTAAGGCTCGTGAGGAAGCATGGACCGTGGAGCTCAGACCTAGAGGTGATACCGCTCGAGGAGCTTGGTAGGCCTAGGATCGACGTAGTGGTCACCATATGCGGGATCTTCAGGGACACCTTCCCCAACCTGATCACCTTGATAGATAGGGCGGTTAGGCTGGTAGCAAGCTTAGAGGAGCCACCTGAGGCGAACTATGTGAGGAAGCACATCCTTGAGGCTCAGGAAGTTTATGGCGCTGACTCGACGGTTAGGGTCTTCGGCCCCAAGGATGGAGCCTACAACACCCGGCTGACCGACATGGTGGAGTCCTCAGCTTGGAGAAGCGAGGAGGAGCTTGCTAAAACCTACATTGAAGACATGACGTACGGCTACGGGGAGAACGTGGAGGCTAAGCCGCTCAACGAGCTATTCAGGGGCCTCCTATCCAAGGTAGACTTGGTGAGCCAGGTAAGGTATGCTCACGAATACGAGGTGATAGACCTCGACCATTACTACGAGTTCCTGGGAGGCTTAAAGAAAGCTGTCGAGGACATCAAGGGGGAGAAGGTAGACGCTGTGTGGATAGACACCACGTTGGAGAAGGTAAAGCTTAGAGGCCTATCAGAGGCCATCGACCACGCCGTCCGCACGAGGCTCCTTAACCCGAAGTGGGCCAACGCCATGCTGGAGCACGGCTACGATGGCGCACGCGAAGTGGCCAAGAGAGTGGAGTACGTGTTAGGGCTAGCTGCAACCACAGGCGAAGTACCAAGCTGGGTGTGGGATAAAATCGCTGAAAGATACCTGTTCGATGAGAAGCTCAGGGAGAGAATGATTGAAGAGAACCCTTGGGCAGTCCACGAAATAGCTAAGAGGCTCTATGAAGCATATGCCAGAGGGTACTGGAAGGTTAAGGAGGACGTGCTCAGAAAATTAAAGGACATCTCCAGTGAAATCGAGGGTCTCTTAGAGGAGAAGGGAGGCTGATCTACAGGTAAGGCTCAGCACTCAAAACCTTGCCGCTCATCGACGCGCCTCTTTGATGGTCAGGATCCCTCCTTCGCCTCTCCATAGCCTCCCAGTCAATATAGGAAGACCCCATCTATCAGCTTTAAAGAGAGTAATGCTGTTAATTGT
>QMSI01000005.1 GCA_003649615.1 Thermoprotei archaeon
CTCTTTGTAATGCTTGGAGGCCTTGTCGCAGCCCTACTACCAGTAGAGTAGCGGGCTGATGAAGGCGAGGAGCGTCGACCCCCTCGTCAAGCCACGGATTCCAGCCGCAAACCTGCCGATACAGGCCTCAACCTTAAACCTCCCTTAACTAGAGGGAGGCATAGCTAGGCTGGAAGAGAAGCTCGAGGAAGTTAAGGCAGGTGAGCGGCAGAGGATCAAGGTAATACGCCTGGAGCGCGGCGAAGTCAAGCCGCTCAAAAAGGTTGATGTAAGCCTCATATGCCCACACCTCCAACGCCTCTACCCGTCAAAAGACCAAGAAACTAGAAGCGGCCGTATACGCAACCTCGAGCGTAAAGTATAGGAACTTGAAGCTAGGCTCGAGAGGCTTCAGAGATGGGTCAATAGGCACCTCATGGAGTCAGGGTGGGTTAAGGCGGAAAGGTTTAAGGGGGCTCTCCTTAACCTAAACCTACAGGGGGCCGTAGTCTAGCAAGGTAGGACGGCACCGGGTAACACCCGGCGTTAAGGGCTCCAGAGGAATAGGAGACGAATGGACCATGAGGGATGACGAACCTCTGGAGCTGGGTGGAGAAACCCGTTGGTCGTGGGTTCAAGTCCCACCGGCCCCATTACCCAATCAGTTTCCTGAAAACGCATTAAACGCATTAGATGTAGTGTGCTTTTCCACCAGCCTGAGAGGTATGCTTAACGCATGCCTGCGGAGCTGCTGAGGCAAAGCAGCGGTAAGCTTAGTAAACCCCCAACTGACTATAGTTTCGCGGCCGCACGCCGGCCATAGGCGGAGGGGGGACACCCGGACTCGTCAGATCCCGGAAGTTAAGCCCTCTGCCGCGGGACCGAGTACTCGATTCCGCGAGGGTCGGGGAAAGGCCCGTGCTGGCGGCGGCCGCCTTAATGTTTAAGGCTGTCTTTAAGCGTAATAACTTAATAGGGAGCGTGTAAGGCTAGGAGAGGGTTGAGGGGAAGGGTCTCAGAGTGTTCGCCATGGAGTTAGCACAGTTATTTCCTACAGGAGACCCTTACCAGATGGTGTTTTCGCTCATCTACCTCTTCGTCTTCATAATGTTGTTTATGGTTTTTAACCAGCACTTCCAGAGGATGTGGTGGACGAGGGATGTCGAGAAGGCTCTAGTTAAGCTCGACCGCTACGTTAAACGTAGCAAGGAGGTTTTACACAAAGCAATCATGGATCAAGGCAAGCCAGACACGGATCCTTCGAAGGCGGTAGAGGACTTTTTGGAGTTCTTCGTCATAGAGCCTGTGGACAAAGACCCCTACGGGGTCTTGAAGAGGCTAGAGCACATCTTAGATGTAGAGAGGGATAGGTTTAGGTCTTTCATAGCTCACGTCGCCCCTAAGGCTGATCCCACAACCTCCGCCAACTTAGAGGACTTGCTGGCCGTCTCCATGGCTCTAAACCTAATCTATAAAATAACCAGGCACTACTTGATCCTAAGTAAGAGGACTAAGAGCCTACTGGTCTTGATGCAGATAGCCTATGCCGTACCCTTGATCCTTAGGATAGCTGAAGCCTACTACAGCTCCCTCGACGCCTTCTCCACAGGTAAGCCCATAGGTGACTCCGCGGGACCTATGGTGGCTGGAAGGTTCATGATAGGCCAACAGTGCTTTAAGATAGCCGAGGACGTAGTAGCTTCAGAAGTACCCTTTGAGGGCAGAAGGTTGATAGTGTTGAAGGCTGACGGCCCAGGAGGAAGAGTTGGTAAGCCTGGAGACGCTGTGGTTAAGGTGGTGGAGGAACATAAGGATAAGGTGTCTAGGATAATCATGGTGGACGCAGCCGCTAAGCTGGAAGGTGAGCGTACAGGGCAGGTGGCTGAAGGCGTAGGAGCAGCCATAGGCGACCCTGGCCCTGAGAAATACAAGATAGAAGAAGTGGCGACGAAGTACCATATACCACTAGATGCATTGGCTATCAAGGAATCCATCGAGGAGGCGGTGTCGACCATGAAGAAGGAGATCGTAGAAGGAGTGGAGACAGCGGTGGAGAGAGTTAAGAACATTATTAGGACTAGGACTAAGGAAGGCGACGTGGTGATCCTGGCAGGCATAGGAAATACCATAGGTGTAGGTAATGGGTGAGAAACATGGCGAAGACTACGCTACCAGCCTTAGCTGCGGCTTCAGCAGCTTTAGCCCTCATATTAATAGTCTTAAGCCTAGTGTTCACCGAGACTAGGATTGGAGCTATGTTATCGCTCCTCTTCCTGCTAGTTCTAGTTAGCATGTCGCTGAGCTTAATAGCTATGGCCGCTCAGCGTAAACCGACAGCACAGGCTCTTCCAAGCGTGGTGACCGTGATAAGCTGTCTTAACTGTGATTATAGGGAGGAAAGAGAGTATAAAGTCGGAGACTTCGTGTTCAAAAAACTTGGAAGCTGTGCTCGATGCGGCGGAGAACTGCTTATATCAGCTATTTACGCTGTTAGGCGAGCTGGCGAGAAGCGGTTTTAGAGGCGCAGTGGATGGAGGATTACGAAGTAAAGTGTTATTTAAAGGCTGGAGAAGCAGCTTCAAAGGCTTTGAAGGAGGCGTGTAGCCTCGTCCACGAAGGAGTACCGGTGAAGGAGCTCTGCGAGAAAGCTGAGGCGGTTATCAGGAGCCTAGGGGCTCAGCCAGCTTTTCCGTGTAACGTTTCGATCGACAGCGTCGCTGCCCACTACACAGCCTTGGCTGACGATGAAGCCGTGGTTCCGAAGGGGAGCTTAGTCAAGATCGACGTAGGGGCACACGTGGACGGATACATAGGTGATGTGGCTGCAACCGTATCGCTTAGCGAGGCTTGGGAGCCTCTACTGGAGGCCGCTAAGGTAGCTTTGAAGAGCGCTCTCGAGATCGTAAAGCCGGGCGTAAGCATGGTTAGACTGGGAGGAGCCATTGAAGGGGCTATCAAGGCATATGGCTTTAAGCCTATCCGAAACCTGACTGGCCACGGCCTTTCAAGGTTTAACCTACACTCAGGCATCTCCGTCCCCAACGTGAAGACGGGTGAGGGAGTGATAGAGGATGGAGCCGCCTACGCTATTGAGCCGTTCGCGACCAATGGAGCTGGCTACGTAGTGAACAGCGAAACAACAGTGATATATAGATACGTAGGGGGCAAGAAGGTCAAGGATAAAGCTGCAAAGGAGCTTCTCGAGGAAGTATGGAGAAGGTTTAATGGTTTACCCTTCACTGAGCGCTGGCTGGTTGATAAGTACCCCCTAAGCGAGCTTAGGAAGCTAGTAAAACTGCTGGTCGACGCTAGAGCTCTTTACTGCTACCCCGTCTTAGTTGAGGGTAGAGGAGGAATGGTTAGCCAATTCGAGTGCACCGTAATCCTAGTTGAAGGAGAATGTATAGTAACCACTCCTCAGGAGTGGATTAAAACGTGAAGTTTAGGTATAGGAGAGTCGCGGTGGGGGGTACTTTCGATAGACTACATAAAGGACACAAAGCTCTGCTATCCAAAGCCTTCGAGGAAGGAGTCGAGGTCTACCTGGGGCTCTCCTCCGATTCCATGATTGAGGACAAGAAGCTAGCTGAGCGAGTGGAGAGCTTCGAGAAAAGGCTTGAAGCACTTAAAGCCTTCCTTGAAGAGAGAGGCTGGGTCTCTAGGACTAAGATAGTTGAGCTGAAGAGGCCTGAAGGACTTTTACTGGATGACCCTTCCATAGAGGCTTTAGTGGTGAGCGAGGAAACCAAGAGGAGAGCTGAGGAAATTAACGAGGCGAGAGTTAAGAAAGGACTCCCTCCCCTAAGCCTCGTGGTAATACCTATGGTTAAGGCCGAGGATGGGAAACCCATTTCTTCAACTAGGATAAGGGCTGGAGAGATCGATGAAAACGGCAGGTTGCTAAAGAAAACGGTAAACCAAGAAGAAGGATAGGGCGAGCAACGCGAACGAAGATATCGTCACTAAGTAGTCAACTCCCCTAAACTTCAAGTCGAAGAGCCACGTACGTTTGGGTGAAGCCCCGAAAGCTCGACTCTCCATGGCTTCAGCAACCCTATAGCTACGGCGCACCGTGTTTATGACTAAAGGTATCAGTATGGGTATGAGGTTCCTGAGCCTTTTGATGAAGCCTGTCTCCAGGTCTAAACCTCTAGCTCGCTGGGCATCTATAATTAGCTGGGCCTCACGAGCTAAGGTAGGAACGAAGCGGATGGCCATGGAGAGCTCTAAGGCTAACTCGTACGGTAAACCTAGTTTAACTAGAGCAAGGGACAGGTCATCAGGGCTCGTAGTGAGGAAAAATAGCGAGAGCGAGGCTACAAGGGTGATTAGCAGGGAAACCATGGAGGCAGCGTAGAAAGCGTCGACGTACCACCAGTTAACGAGGAAGATAAAAACGGATAGTAGGATCAGCCCTTTAAGGGTCTTCAACCATTGACCTGCACAGCCAGAAGCAACTATCAGCCCTAGAGAAAGGAGGAGTAGAGCTAGAGAAGGGAGAAGGAAGCCCCTGAAGATTATGGCTGAAGAGGCCAACGAGAAGACTAGCAGTAACTTGGACCGAGGGTCAAGCCTGTGTATGAGGCTTACTCCCTTCTTGAAGGAAAAGCCCTGTAGTAAGCTCAGCTTAAAACCCCCTCGACCAGTTCTTTAGCAAATAGAGAGTAGTCTCTGAAGAGGCGGGGGGAAGGGAGGAGGCCCCGCCTAGCCAAAGCCAAAGAAAGCTCTACCGAGGGTGGTGGTAGAAGCGAGGAGGTTTTAAGAAGCTCTTCGTTCACTAAAATCTCCTCGGCGCGTCCATCAGCCACAACCCTGCCTCGTGAAAGCACCACTACCCTCGATATGTGGTCAGCCACGAAGTCCATGTCGTGGGTTATGACCACGACCGTCCTGCCCTCCTCGACCATGTTCTTCACGATGTGGGCTAGCTCCCTCTTCTGGGCAGCATCTTGACCAACGGTAGGTTCATCGAGTATTAGGACGCGCGGGTCGTAGCTTAAGATAGAGGCTAAAGCCACCCTTCTACGTTCACCACTACTAAGCGTGAGGGGAGATCTACCCCTAAACCCTTCTAAGCCCAGACGCTTCAACACTCTCTCAACTCTACTAGCAGTCTCCTCCTTAGGGTATCCGAGGTTCTTTGGAGCGAAAGCCACCTCCTCCTCCACGGTCTCCGAGAAGAGCTGATGGTCAGGGGATTGAAAGACGAAGCCCACATGCCTTGCAAGCTGAGATACCTTAGCCTTAGACACGTCTAATCCACACACCTTTACGCTACCCCGCTGTGGCTTAAGCAGCCCGATGAAGTGTTTGGCTAACGTGGTCTTGCCAGCGCCGTTCTCGCCCACTATGGCTAATAGGTCGCCCTCCTCAATTCTCAGGTTAATGCCACGTAGAGTAGGCTCAGTAGAACCAGGATAAGTAAACCAAAGATCCTCAACCTCTATGACGGCCAAGAAACTCCACCAACCCTTCGGCTAGCTCCTCAGAAGTTAGCGGAGGCCTTGCTAGCTTGACGCCGTGAACCAACAGCTGCTTGAAAAGCCGAATAGGCTTAGGTACCGCTACACCAAGCCTCAACGCCTCTTCTGAGGAGAGAGCTTCTCGTGGGTCGCCTTGGACCAGCACGGCTCCACGATCCATCAACACCACCTGGTCTGCGTATCGAGCCACGAGGTCGAGTCTATGCTCGACCAGGATGACCGTTAAGCCTTCTTCGTTAAGCTCGATGAGGGCTTTGGTTAGCTCCAAGGCGCTTACGGGGTCTAGGTTAGATGTGGGTTCATCGAGCACGAGAACACTGGGCTTCAGGGCGAGAGCCGCGGCTATAGCCACCTTCTGCTGCTCCCCTCCAGAAAGCTCGAAAGGCGCCTTGTCACGTAGATGCTCGATCCTTAAAGCCTTTAGCGCCTCTTCAACCCTACTCTTAACTTCCTCGGTGGGGAGGCCAAGATTCTCAGGGCCGAAGGCTATCTCCCTCTCCACGGACAAGCATATAAGCTGGTCTTCAGGTTCCTGAAACACCATCCCTACTTCGCGGGCCAGCTCGTGGGTGGAGCGGGATGCGACGTCTATGCCGTTAACCAGTACCCTTCCCCGTAAAGTGCCGCCGTAGAAGTGAGGTATAAGGCCGTTGAAACACCTACAGAGAGTGGTTTTACCGCAGCCACTAGGGCCAGCTATAATAGTGAAGGAGCCACGCTCAATTCTCAGGTTAATGCCACGTAGAGTAGGCTCAGTAGAACCAGGATAAGTAAACCAAAGATCCTCAACCTCTACCGCTACATCCATGTAACTGAAGCCTCCGCCTCTAAACCCCCTTTATTCTGGCCTAAGCCTCCGCCTCATCAAGATTAAGTCCGCTTCTTTGAGAGCCTCCTCCACCGCCTCGCTGATTAACCCTTCGAGGTCTACGTCCACTCCTGGATGTGCATTAAACTCAGCGTCGACATCAACTACTATCCTACCGTCGTCATCCCTATCTACGTAGACGGTAACTGAAAAATCACGGACGCCTCCACGAGGTAGGCTTGAATAAATCCTTCTCCTAACCTTCTCCTCCACCCTTAAGGCAAGATCCTCCCAGGATACTTCCTCGGCGCTCAACGAGCAGCACCATGGCTAAGCGCCGCCCGCTCCAGTCGATGAAAGCGACTGCGTTATCTTCTGCCTTAACTCCTCTACCTGTTTCCTCGCTAAATTCTCCTGGCGCTCTAGGGTCTTAATGTGTAGCTCAAGCGTCTCCTTTTTGTCTTGAAGCTCAGCTATGGTCTTGTCTCGGTCAGCTAGGAAAAGCAGCGTACCCACAGACTTGTAGATGGGCGTTTCAGGACTTAGCTTTTCCAACTCCTCTAAGGCTCTCTGAACTTCCCTAAGCTCCACTTCATACTGCTGCCTCCTCAAGATTAGAGCTCTTAATCGTTCTTGGCTTTCCTGGAGCTGCATGATCTTATGCTGTAACTCGGGTGGAAGTTCTTGAGACATGACCACTTGCGCCTCCATGATTATAGGATAGCAGTAGAAGAGCCTTAGTTAAACTATTTAAGTTTACCCGACTAAGAAGGAGGTCGCTCCCTTAATGGAAGTTATCCATCTTAAATAAGAGTTTAGGGCAGCTCGAAGCTTACTTAGACTATGAGCCTCTATGGTCAGCTTCACGGAGAGCTTCGAGAGTTCGATGGAAGCCTTATAGTGTATCCTCGGCATGGAGTCTACCTCCGGCTTAAGGGCTTCATACATCGCCTTAGCTAAGGACGGAGAGTCTAGCCAGACCTCTATTACGGCTCTATGCATCTAAATCCTCCACGGGTAAAAGACACTTCACTCTGATTAAAGGTCCTACAGGCTTTCTCGAGGCCAAATCTAAGAAGTTAAGCGCCCCTAGGTAGCCTCTTCTAGGAGAAAGCAGTACTGCGCTATGGTAAACATTAGGGTAGGACTGTTCTTCGAGTTTAAGTATTGGTAGGTCTAGAGCCTCAGCCAATACTCTGCCTAAAACCTCCAGCTCCCCCTCACCTTCCACCATCACTGCGGCGTTACGTAGAGGAGAAGGCGTAACCCCCATTTCCCTTGCTAATTTAACCCCTAAGCATACAAAGGAGGTTTTAAGTTTCTTAAGGCTCACGTCGTAGAGGTCTATCCTTCCTGGATTACCCTTCCTAACGTTAACTATAAGCGCATACCCCGCCTTCCTAGCTGAAGCCTCAAGCAATACCTCCTCTAAGTTCATCTTTCCACGGTTAACGTATGCCGCTCTGGGAAACACCTTTGAGAGCTCTTTACAGAAGCTTCTAACCCTACGAGTAGGCCTACGCGATGTAGTTATGAAAAGCGGCAAGCCCAGCACCTATAAAAGAAGAGGGGGTTTAACCGATCTCGCTGAACGGTGCGTATGCTCCTCCAGCAAACACCTTGCCACATTTATTGCAGTACCAAATACCTACAGCCTTACGCTTTAAGGAGCCGACCGTTAGGCAGTAAGGACATTTATGTCTAGCTCTAAGTCTCTCCTCGATCTTTCTAACCCTCTTCCTGAGAGTAGACCCATATCTAGCTCCGAACCTAGCCGTAGAGCGAGTAAACTTGGTTCGAGCCACCCTAAGTCCCCCCCGCTAAGGTTTTAAGGTAGGAGTAGAGCTCCTCGCCTTTACTTAAAGCCATCGACGCAGCTTTCTGCAGCTCTTCCACCTCAAAGACCCCTTCTCCACTTTTCTGCGCGGCGCAGAGTTTGCCTTCAACTACTGATAGAGATAACTTTGCGTCGGCAGCTTCCTCCTCATCCAGCACAGGATCCACCACTAGGGTATCGCCTATCTTAGCGATGGTGACGGTTACAGGCATCTTTGATAAAGGAGGAGGAACCTTATCTTCGTAGTTCACCTTTACCCTCTCCTCCTCCACATCAGCCTGAGGGATCCTTGACGATAATAAGGCGGCCGAGGTAGCGAGAGCTGAAGCATCTATGAGGTTTCCGTCGTGGTTGAGCACGTAGATGTCGATCCAAGCAATCCATACACTTTTACCTGGAACAAGGCATAGCTTAGATAGGTCCACTGCTTCAGCCTTCCTCAAGCTCCTATCTATTACCCTAGCAAGCTCAATAGCGTTTTCATCAGGAGGGCCTGACTCAAAAGTAGGAGAAGCTAGAGGGAGAAACTCTGCGTTGACAGTTAACACCCCCAGGTCTGGGGTATCAGGGAAAGGAGGGCCTATTTCATACTTAATGCCAGCAAGCACGAGAGTATCGCCTATACTTACGCGCGCAGAGCCATCAGCCCTGCCTATCAGGTTGGTTTCTACCTTGATATTTCGGTACTGGTCTAGAGTCCTACCGTCAACTCTACGGCCACTATTCAACAACGATAGGATCTGGGCTTTCTTTACCTTCGATATCAAGTAGACCCTCCTCCTTCAATGCTTTTTCTAAGCGTAAGGTAGCGTTGTTTTAAGGCCTCCTTCTGCATCATGTATATTCGCTCGCATGCCACCACCGCCATGTCCACCGCCTTAAGAAACTCCTCGTAGCTTAACTTACCATCAAGCTGGAGCAGGGTTACCTTACGCTTACCGTACATCATGGCGAAGGGCATGTCCACCTCTCCGTTCTTGTCCTCGAGGTCGGTTAAGTCTACGACTAGGTAGCCGTCGACCTTACCTACAGCACAGGCTGCCACCAGGTCCTTCATAGGTATACCTGCGTCAGCAAGCGCTAGCGAAGCAGCGTTTATACCTGCACAGCGCGTACTACCGTCAGCCTCCAACACCTCTACGAAAATATCGATGGCTGTCGAAGGGAACTGTTCAAGAAGTATTGCATGGGATAAAGCCTCCCTCAGAACCTTTGAGAGCTCCACTTCCCTTCTAGAGGGGGCAGGAGACTTCCTAGTCTCAACAGAGAAAGGCGCCATATGGTAGCGGCAGCGCACTCTTGCTTTATCAGGGTAAGCTAAGTGCCTAGGGTGGACGCTTCTAGGACCGTAAACGGCGGCTAGGATCTTCGTGTTGCCTTGTTCAACATAAGCAGAGCCGTTAGCGTTCTTAAGCACGCCTACGCTCATCTTTATAGGTCTAAGTTCATCTGGCCTACGTCCATCGTGCCTTACCCCGTCGTCCGAAATCAGCCTACGCTGCTCCCCTGCCATGTTCAACCTAACCTTCCCTTCACCGAGCTGATACTCCTCTAAGCAAACGCCCATATTTAAAAGTAAATGTAAAGTAAGATCAGCTCTTCTTACGCTTCTTGTTTTTAAGCATCTGCATGACCCTTGCTGTCAAGCCTGCCACATGAGCCTCCTCAACTATCCTCCTCACAGCTTCAGCTACCAGATCTTCATCTTCAGGGTTTTCGCCCACCACCCAGATGTAGCCATTCTGTCCGACCACTACTTCGCATCCCGTCTCGCTCTTTATGAGGCTTATCATCGACCGCCGCCTACCTATAAGCCTAGGCACCTTGACCGCCGGTATAGCAATAATACTCCCCTTAGTGATCTTACCTAGCCCCTTCTCCTTACAGGTTAAGGACGGGTTAAAGGCCCTCTCGAAGGAGATCACCTTAGCCACCAGCATATCGCCCACGTCGTAAAGCTTCCTTAAGTCCTCTTCGTGAAGGTTCAACGGCTTCACCGAGGCCTCGGACGCGTTTAGAAAAGCTACGTGAGGAGCCCTTATGTCGACCACGTAGCTAGAAGCGGTAATATCGATGACCTCACCTATGACTAGGTCCCCTACTTTAGGTATGTAGGGGCCGCTTAAAGGAACAACATTGACCACGCCTCGGTTAAACTTCAAGATACCTACAGCATTCGAGTACAGCTTACCATCTTCCTTATACACGTTGGAGCCAGGCCTATAGTTGCCTTCGGCTAAGAGCTCTCCTGGCACCACCACATCCCAGTCCTTGAAGTAGACAGGCAAGGTGTCACACACCTATATCCTACTAATCCATCACCATTATAACTATCACCTTACGCTCAATAGCTTTACTTGAGCTGAGCCTTTCGTTAAGGAGTTCAGTTTATCGATGAGTGAAGGCTGTAAACCAGCAGGCAGCTCCACTTCGCCTTTCCATGAACCGTCGCCTAGCCACTCAGACCTCTTAATGGAGCCCATTTTAGAGACCATTGCGTATGCTTTCCCCGCGTAGGGAGGAGGTATCCTTACCTCTAGTACTGCCTGGGCTATCTTTAACGGAAGTATAGCCTTAAGGGCCTTAATGGCCTCCAACGCCTGTGCTTCAGCGTCTTCGAAGGGGTTAATCGACACTTTAGCTTCATTTAAGGCGTTTTCTATCCTTAGTGGAGGGTGAGGCAGGTTAGTTTTAGGGTCAACGCAGTTCCTAGAGATGAAATCTATTATCTGCCTCCGCTTCATCTCAATGAGCTCCTTCCTCTGCTGAGCCGTAAGCTGAAGCT
Source organism: Thermoprotei archaeon (assembly GCA_003649615.1). GTDB lineage: Archaea > Thermoproteota > Methanomethylicia > Nezhaarchaeales > B40-G2 > B40-G2. Next base: position 10,893 of record QMSI01000005.1, read on the forward strand.
CGCCCTTCCTGATGATCTGCTCAGCCACCTTTAAGGCATCGTCGGTCTTAAAGGCTTTCAGAAGCTCCTCCCTCGAGGCCTTAAGACCTTTACCTACATCTCTATAGATTAGTTCTGTTATTAACACGCTCTTGATGTCGATGTCTTTACCTTTCCTTAACTTCCAAGCAAGATCAGGATCCACTAAGACCTCAAACTTCTCCTTACCTACCGTTAACCTTGCCACCACACCGCGTTCCAATAAAGGCCCTCCGAGAAAAGCCTACGTTAAGCTAGCTATGTACTTCTCCAGGACCTCCTTGCTGAGCTTACCAAACTTCCTCGTCTTAATGTCCACTACAGCTAGCTCCACCTTCTCCGGAGATAAGCCCCCCTCCATAGCGACCCCTAAGCTTTTAAGCGAGAGCCTAATGGCGTCCTCCAAGCTCATGTCCTCCCTATAGTTCTTCTCTAAGATCTCAGATGCTTGTTGCGAGCCTGCACCAATAGCCACAGCGTAGTATCCAGCATAAGCTCCGCTAGGCTCAGTCATGAATAGCTTCGGGCCAGCCTTATCCACGCCGGCTATCAGGAAGGACACCCCGAAGGGCCTAACGCCAGCGTGTTGAGTATATAGCTGTTTTAGGTCGCTTATCTTCCTCGTTAAGATCTCCACGTCTATAGGCTCATCGTAGATCAACTTATTGATCTGAGCCTCCACCCTGGCTCTATCGATTAAAACTCTGCCGTCGGAAGCTAAGCCTGCGTAAGCCACGCCTACGTGTTCATCTATCTTCCATATCTTCTCCATTGAGGAAGGGTCCACCAAGGGAAGTATACGTTTCTTCTCTACCGCTAGTACAGCTCCTTCAGGGCACCTTACGCCCAACGTCGTCCAGCCGCGTCTCACTGCTTCAAGAGCGTATTCAACTTGAAAGAGCCTACCGTCAGGAGAGAATACTGTTATAGCCCTATCGTACCCCAAACCAGGAGGTGTGAACATGTAGCTTCCTCCCACCACGATCTTTGAGTAAAGCCTGCGACAGCTATAGGGTAAGGGGCTCTTATAAGTATCTTTGCAACAATAACCTTTAACCTAACGTTTCCCTTTACGGATAAGGCAAGCTTAAAAGGGTAGGGGGGAGCTAGCCCTTCCTTCTACCAGTCCTTCGAGGAGCTATGTGGCCTACCTTTGCCCCCGGAGGAGCCTTACGGCCAGCTGGCGTACTGCCCGTGGGGTGAGAGCCGCCTCCATGAGGGTGAGCGTAGGGGCTCATGGCCTTACCTCGAACCGTAGGGTATTTCCAGGCTTTAACCTTAGCTAGGTGATACTTAGCCCCAGCCTTGAGGAAAGGCTTCTCGATTCTACCTCCACCAGCTACAGCACCTATGGTAGCTCTGCATAGCGGGTTGATTCTTTTAAGTTCCCCTGAAGGGAGCTGAACTATGGTTTTATCAGGCGCGTGAGAAACAACTGTAGCGTAGCCTCCAGAGGACCTTACAAGCTTTCCTCCATCACCAGGGTTAACCTCTATGTTACATACGGAGGTTCCTTCAGGTATGAATTTTAGAGGCATGATATTACCTATCTTAGGGTCAGCAAGCGCACCTATCTCCACTTCTTGGCCTACGGTCAGCCCCTCAGGAGCTACCATTAAGAACTTGCCTCCACCTTCAAGCCTAATTAGGGCTACAGGTGCGCCTCTGCCAGGGTCGTGGAGGAGAGCCTGAACCTTGCCGGTCAGCTTACCTTCAAGTTCCTCCTTACTCAGGCTAAGGTACTTTACCTCCCCCACTCTCTTCCATGAGGGAGCTCTGAACACAGAGCCTCCACGACCTCTGCGTTGAACGAGAAGCCTCTTACCCACTTTAAACCCCACCTGTAGCGGTAGGACCTCAATTTAAACTATACGTATATTAGAGAATGCCCATCCTAGAGGCCAAGTCCGATGCTTTATGCTCAGGGCTTAGCTTTATGTAGGCCTTCTTCTCCCCCTTGGTCGTAATACATACGTTCACCCTATCCACCTTAACGTTGTAGAGAGCTTCGAAAGCTCTCTTAATGGACGGTTTATTGGCCCATTTAGCCACGATGAAGGTCAGCTCATTACCCTTCTCCATCCTTGAGAGCGAAGCCTCAGAGACTACGGGCCTTAAAATTATCTTGTTGGGGTCCTCCGACATCACTCAAACTCCCTCTCACTGATAAGCTTGGCTAAAGCAGTTTCCGTGTATAGGGTTAACCTGCCTGGAACACCTCCTGGAGCGAGGTGTTTGATGGAGAGGGTCCTGGCCAAAGCAACGTCTACTCCAGGAAAGTTTCGGAAAGCCTTGCGAGCGCCACGATCCTCTCCAAGAACCAAAAGTAAGCTTTTAGGCTCCCTATACTTCCTCCCTCTCATCTTCCCTCTTCCAGCTTTTATCTTAATGCCATTCTTAGCTCTCTCCACGTCGCTCCATAACCCTAGCCTCACAAGGAACTTCTTTGCCTCTATAGCAGTGGAGATAGCCTCTACATCGTCCACTACTATTAGTGGGAAGCTTAAGGAATCGTCGAACCTATGCCCCCTGGCCTTAACCAATTCTTTATTAGCGGTAGCTGCTATGGCTGAGGCTATCGCCAGCCTCTTCTCCTTCACGTTGATCCTCTCAACCAACACCTTCTCCACCCGCGGTGGATGCGCTCTACGGCCGCCCACCGTCATAGGCGCCAGCGCAGCTCTGCTAGTACCCTTAACCCTAGGTACCCTAGCCACACCGTAGCCTACCCCCCAGCTCTCAGCGGTAGTACGCATGCCTGCTTCAACATCTCTACCTTGTGGCTGAAGCCTAGCCGTGAAGGAAGCCAAGAAAGCTCTTTGAATAAGGTCTGGCCTTATAGAGGTCTGAAACACCTTTGGCAAAGTAAGCTTCTTCGCAGGTTTACCTTCAAGGTCGTACACGATGGCCTCAGTGATAGACGACATGGCTACGCACCTTGCTTAGACTCTAAGCTTATGAATGAGATCTTAGGGGGCTCAGCTTTCCAAGTAGGCCCCCTCACAGGGAGACGCAGCTTGACAAGCCTACCCCGAGGGCCAGGTATAGAGCCTTCAATGAGGAGGTAGTCGCCCCTGACCACTCCATAGCCTACAAAGCCTCCTTTAACCTGAACCTCGCTAGGGTCTGACCCTACCTTCAACAACCGCTTATTGAACTCGGTTCTCTGCTGGAAACCGAGCTGTCCTGGGCGGGGGATCGTAAACATCATGCTTGGATGTTGCGGGCTTATGGCTCCTACCTTCCTATACCCTTTACGGTGCTTATGCCATCTTGGCATTATCTTCACGCCGAAGCGCTTAACCACGCCCTCGAAGCCCTTCCCCTTGGTTATCGAGATCACATCGACGTACTGCCCGTCCTTAAACACCTCTGTGACCTTAACCTCCTTGCCTAGGATCGACTTGGCATACTCAAACTGACCCTTAACCTCTCCCCCACCGATCTTTATTTCGAAGACCTCAGGTTTCTTCTTCCCCAACCCAGACTTCCTAGGCTGAGTACATACAAGGACACGGATCTCGGCTACACGGTTTAGGTTCGCCTCTATCTCCTCTAAGCTTCCACCCCGCTTCGGTAGAGGCCTAATGGTCCTTTCAAGGCCCTTAGGCAAATCCTCGGCGAAGCACTCAGTTAAGGTCCTCAGCCCTAAGGGATGCCTCTCATAAGCTCTAACAGCACACACGTAGAGTGGAGGGGCATCGAGCACAGTACAGGCCTTAACCACCTCTCTGCCGTAGAGGGGGCTCGACGGGTCGCTCTCGACCATTACCACGTGGGTCATCCCCGCTTTATAAGCAGCAAACCCTAGAAGACAGGGCCCTTCAGAAACCTCCGGCCAAGACCTAATCCTAGGGATAAGCTTCCTAGCCCTAACCCTAGGATAGAAGGCTAAGGATCCTCTCCTGGGAGCGTGTATTCGCCTACCCAACGTCCATCCCTTAAACCTAGGCGCTAGCCTGCAACCTCTTACTGCTTGGATTTAAACCCTATCTTCAAGAGGGTAGCTGAGCCAGTTAACAATAGATAGCACCGACAGGACTGCCTCCTCCGTTCTCACGGTCTCCACACCTTGGTGAGGGATGAAGTTAACCGTTAAGTTAGCGACCTCGTCAAGGGAAAACCCTTCACGTCTAAGAATCTCAGCAAGCCCCTCCTTAGGGGAGCCGAAGAGGATGAAGGTGGAGTGGGAAGATAGGTGCTCCTTGAGCTTAGGTAGGGCTTCATGGAGGCTGATACCTAGCCTTGAAGTAGCTAGGATGAAGCTGTAGTTGCTGGTTTTGACCACCTTGACCAAGGGGCTCCATTCAAGCTTAGCTTTAAACCCGAAGTAAAAGGGGACTTCACTTAGGCTCGATATGGTAGCCTCTACCTTCCCATCCCTCTTAACCAGGTGAATTATTACGCGGTCGCCTCTCTTCAAGCTCGCTTCCACTGCTATAGGCTCCTCCAACCCTACCTCCACGTATACTTTAGAGCCACGTCTACCCACCACTACTCCTTCCCTAAAGGAGCTGGCTGGGAGCTCCGAAACCTTGGATTCTAGAGGATGGTTAGGAGTTCTAAGAGGAGGCAAAATACCTACAAATCTAAGTTCAGGCTTAAGAGGGTAAAGAAGCTTCCTAAGGTACTGTGGACAGTTCATGTAGTTTAATAGGTCCACGAGGAGCTTAGCATCCTTAAAGTCAACGTCATCCCTATCCTTATAGACCACTACCTCCTCCACCCTAAAGATGGCGCAAGCCCTACCTATGAAGCCAACCTTAATGGTCTTATCGCGGAGGTGGGCTACATCGCTAAGTAGAGAAGCTGGAAGAGCTAAACCTATCTTTCGAGGACGTCGAGGCGGATACTTCACGGAGTGGTATATGTTGAGATAACCTTAAATCCTTACGTAGCATACCCTTCTCTGGGCTGATGAAGAGCTTGCCGAGTGTCAACCCTAGAGGGGATGAGAGGCCATTCATGCTCAGAGGCCCCTTAAAAGGTGTAGTACATGAAGTACATCTCCCCTAAAGCTAAGATACCGTCCACCACCTTCATAGGAGAAGCTGTAGTGCTTGGACCCACCTTCATAGACGAGGAATGCCTCATCGAGGACTGGGTTATCATAGGGCACCCCAAGAGAAAAGGGCTTCTTCAGGCATCTACGAAGGCCTTCAACTCCCTTAACAAAGCTCTAGACGAGGAAAGCAGGGGTGCCAAGGTCGGTAGAGGGGTAATCGTGAGGAGCGGCTCGGTGATCTACGAGAACGTAGAACTAGGAGACTACGTGGAGACAGGGCACTACGTATTGATCAGGGAGAACACTCAGATAGGAAGGGAAGTTAAGGTTGGTAGCGGCACGATTATTGATGGTGAGGTAAAGGTAGGAGACCGCACTAACATCCAGTCCTGTGCCTACCTGCCACCAAAGACCCTGGTAGGTAAGGAGGTCTTCATCGGCCCTAGGGCCGTGATAACCAATGATCGTTACCCCTTCAGCGGTAAGCTCGTCGAAACTGTAGTGGAGGATGGGGTAGTCATAGGCGCTAATGCAGTGTTGGTAGCAGGGATACGCGTGGGTAAAAGAGCAGTGGTGGCAGCGGGAGCAGTGGTGACTAAGAGCGTGGAGGAGGGAGTGGTCGTGGCTGGATGCCCGGCTAAGAGGATAATGACTGTGGAGGAATATGAGGAAAAGCGGAGCTATTACTTAGGAGAAGCTTAGATATCCAGTATGAGCTGAGCCACGTACCTATCCCCTTCTTTAACCACCTTTATCATAGAGTAGGTGGCTGCCTTAACCTCAGTCTTAAGGTTGTGTCGGCCAGGATCAAGCTTCTCACCGCGAGCCACTCCCTTAAGTTTAAGGACGTCGTCCTCCCTGTCGATCTTCACCTCGAAGGAGGAGAAGACCATCTTTTCAATGGAGGAAAGCGCTAATAGCTCGTTTAACCATTCCACGAGGAGGCCTTCCTCATCGAAAGCTTCACAGGAAACCTCTACTTCGCGCTCTTCCTTAACTCCGCTCAAGTCGACCATGACGCTGAACATGGCCTTAGCCGCGTTTTCAAAGGCCTCCTCAAGCGTGGAGCCGAAGCCTCTAACCCCTACATCCGCTGTGGTCTCAAAGAGCTCGTAGCTGGACATCAAGGCTTAAACCTAAGCGAGTTATATAAGCTCTCAGCTTGAGCTAAGATGCGACCTTGAAAGGGAAAGCAGAAATGAAGGTTACGTAACCATCGCTCTTTAAGGCTAACGCCTTCCCATTTATAAAGGATGCCCAAGTAAACGATACTCCTAAGGTAATGATACTTCAACCTCGTGCTAGAGCTGTCCAAAAACGCGACAAATAAGGCATCGATAAGTAACGCCGGGGGTGGGATTTGAACCCACGCGCCCCAGACGGGGCACCGGCTTTCTCGCCAAGGAAAAAGCTCAAGGCCGGCGCTTTAGACCACTCAGCCACCCCGGCTCATTGAAGAAAGCTGAGGGAGCTCCACTTAACCTTGCTGGTCTTTAAGGGGAGGTCAACTTGATACCCATCTCATAGCTTTCACCATCGATAGTCCATCGTTTAACGTAGAAGCCCTTCTCAACCGTCCCTACACCTGTCCTCAAGGATAGTTGTCTTACTCGGACCTCTTGGCGTATATAGTCCTCCATCCGTTTAAGCCTTGACAAAGACGCATCGCTAGGGACATTAATGAAGGCGTCCACGTAAGCCTCCACCGGTAGATCTAGGTTCTTCCTCATCTCTTGCAGCCTCCTAACCACTTCTCTAGCTAAGCTCTCAGCAGCGAGCTCCTCGGTTACCTCCACGTCTAGGTAGAGGATACCTCCTCGAAACTTAGCCTTAATGAGGCCTTCCTTTAACCTAACCTCCTCCCCAGGGGTTAAGAACTCTAAGTCCTTGATGTTCATCTGGTCGAGGAGTAGGTGACGTAGGCGTTCTATGCAGTCCTTAACCTTGGTCTCCTCGCTCATGATCAACGCTTTCCCTAGAGGCTTCCGAAGCTTAAGCCCAGCAGCCTGTCTAGCGCTTAGCGACGCCTCGACGATATTTCTAGCGATGTCCATAAGGGCCTCTAGGTCTTCATCTATCAGTGATTCGTCCGGCTCTGGCCAACGGCATAGGTGGATGCTCTTGGGCATCGAGGAGGAGAGAGGCCTAAACATGTGCTGATAGATGTGCTCTGCGAGGAGAGGTATGAAAGCAGCAGCCATCCTTAGGAAAGCGTACAGCGCCTGGTAAAGGGCGTAGTATGCTGCAAGCTTGGCAGGGTCAGATTTATCGATCCATGTCCTACGCCTGATAAGCCTTATGTACCATCTGCTGACGTCATCGAGGATGAAGGAGCTTAAAGCTCTTAAAGCTTCATGGATAGTCAAACCATCAAGCGAGGAGGACACTTGTTTAATCAGCCTCTGTGTCCTTGAAAGCAACCATTTATCTTCAGGTGCCAGCCACTCCCTAACCTCCTCGCCCAATGAGAGCGGGTTAAACCTATCCAGGTTCATGTAGAGGCTGGCGAAGTAGAAAGTGTTCCATAGTACGTTAAGGTCGCGGTAGGCCTCCTCGACGCCTCTCCAAGAGAAGTGAAGGTCCTCCCAAGTGGTGCATGAAAGCTCATACCACCTTAGAGCGTCTCTACCGTACTTCCCGATGACCTCCTCCGGGTATACTATGTTGCCCAGCGACTTATGCATCGCCCTTCCCTGCTCGTCAAGCGAGAAGCCGTGGACCAGGACGTTACGGTAAGGCGCCTTATCGAACACCACCATGCTCGTGACCAGTAGCGTGTAAAACCAGCCCCTCGTCTGGTCATGGCCCTCCAGCACTAAGTCGGCAGGCCACCATTTATCCAGCTCATCATCTCTACTAGGATACTTAAGACAAGCCCAAGAGGCAGCTCCAGAGTCCATCCACACGTCTAGCACGTCAGGCACCCTTCTCATCAACCCACCACAGGAGCAGCGGAGCAGGACTTCGTCTATCCAGGGCCTATGAAGGTCTAAGGGGTCGGGCAACGGTGAGGCGGCTTCCTCTTTAAGCTCCTTTAAGGAGCCTATCACCTTAAAGGAAGAGCAACGTTCGCAGACCCATACAGGTAGAGGTACCCCCCAATATCGTTGTCTAGAGATAACCCAATCCTTCGCCTCCTCGAGCCATTTCCTAAACCTCATCTGACCTGCCCATTCAGGAGCCCACCTGACACGGTCGTTCTCCTCTAAGAGACGGTCACGTATAGCGGTCACCTTAATGAACCATTGAGTAGCCGCCTTCAGTATTAGCGGCGATTTGCACCTCCAACAGTGAGGGTAGCGATGCGCGATGGTTCCTTTTGCCAGGAGGAGACCCTTAGCTTCTAGATCTTTTATGATTTCCTCGTCAGCATCAAACACAAACTTACCAGCATACTTCCCAGCTTCCGCCGTGTATACTCCTCTCTCATCAACTGGCGAAAGTATGGGGAGACCGTAGCTTAAACCCACCTCGAAGTCTTCTTCACCATGCCCTGGAGCTGAGTGAACACAGCCCGTACCTTCAGTTAAGGTTACGTACTCAGCGCTCAGTACCACCATATGTGCTGGGCTCACTTCTAGCTGTTTAGGTACTTCTTCCGCTAGAGGAGGATGGTACCTTAAGCCTTCAAGGTCGCTGCCGGGGAAGGACTCGAGGATCTCATAGCTCAAGCCAGCCTCCTTGAATACCTCCTCACACCTCGCCTCAGCTAGGATGTATATTTCATCTCCTGCCTTCACCCTGACGTAGGTGTAGTCAGGGTGAACCATAACCGCCACGTTAGCCGGTAAAGTCCAAGGAGTGGTGGTCCAGATCAAGATATACTCCTTATCCCTACCCTCTAAGGGGAACTTAACGTAGATGGAGGGGCTCTTAACCTCTCTATACTCCTCGGTAACCTCATAGCCAGCTAACACCGTGCCACACCGAGGACACCAGTGGACTACCTTAACACCCCTCCAGAGGAGGCCCCTCTCGTGAGCTCGTTTAACCACTAGCCATACAGCCTCTATGTAGTCGTTGTCGATGGTTCTGTACGGCTTTTCCCAGTCCATCCACACCGCTAAGTTCTTGAACTGTTTAGTTAACACCTCTAGGTTTTCTAGGGCGTAGGCTCGACATTCATTCACGAAATGAGCTACACCGAGCTTCTCCTCGATCTCCCTCTTAGAGCCTAGGCCTAGCCTCCTCTCCACCATAACCTCTATGGGAAGCCCGTGCATATCGAAGCCAGGTTGATCACGGACGTCGTAACCCTTCATTCGATGGTACCGCAGAAACACATCCTTGATCAGCTTATTCCAAGCTGTGCCCACGTGGATAGGGTTAGTCACGTAAGGAGGGCCATCTAGGAAGTAGAACTTAGGCCCTCCTCTACCGGCTTCCTTAGCTTCACGGTATATCCCATCCTCCTCCCACCACTTCAGCAAGGCTTCCTCGTATGACCTAGGGTCAAAGCGTTTAGGCAGGAGACCTATGTAGCCTTGGTTTCCCGTCTCCCTCACCACCTTAACTAAGACTCGGCTCGTTAAAGAGTGGAGGACGCCTTTAAATCTTTGAGCCGCGCTAGCTTTATGAACGCCTAGTTACCACCATTTGGGAAGCAGGTGGAGGTTTAGGTTGAGGAAGCCAACGTTAAAGTTCACGCTTCCAGAGCTGCCACGTCAATTAAAAGCTGGAATTAACGTTGAGAAGCTCGTGATCATAGCAGCCTTAACCACCGTCTTCATCACCGCCCTCCTCTTGAGGCTACTTCGCCTTAAATACGGCATCTACTTGCTCGATGAGTTTGACCCTTACTTCCAGTACTGGATGGCTAAGTACGTAGCTGACCGAGGCTGGACGGGGTTCATAGACTGGTTCTATTGGTACAACGACCCTAAGTTCTGGCATCCCTATGGGAGAGACGTGATTCACACAGCCTTTCCAGGTGTAGCGTTCACAGGGGCGTTCTTCTACCTCCTCCTTAAGTCGGTAGGGATCAACATGGACTTGATGAGCGTCTGCGCCTTCCTACCGGCCTTCATGGGCTCCCTGACCGTAGTACTCATGTATAACTTAGGCAAGGAGGTCGAAGGCAAAGCCACCGGGCTCTACGCGGCAGTGTTCATGGCATTTAACGCTGCTTACCTAAGCAGGACGCTCTTCGGCTTCTTCGACGACGAGAGCGTAGGTATCTTCGCTCTAGTATGCTCCCTCATCTTCTACGCGAGGGCCTTAAAGCGGGAAGGGAGAATACTTGACGCTTTACTTGCCGGGCTATTTCTAGGCTACATGGCTAGTGCCTGGGGTGCTGCCACCTATGCCATTAACCTCTTCGCGTTACACGCCATATTGATGGTTTTTATAGGAAAGTACAGCCGAAAGCTGCTCTTCACCTATTCTGCAACCATGAGCGTTGCGCTCCTAATAGCCTCCTTGATACCTAAGCATGGGCCAGGCTTCCTAGCATCAGGCTTAAGCTTCCTAGCTCTCGTAGCCTACGCCACCTTAGCTATAGCTGAGGTTTCCTCAAACCTAGAGAAAAGAAAAGAAAGAATAGCCCTGCTCTCCTCCATCCTTACAGCTCTAATCGTGGGTTTCGCTGGACTATGGCTATTAGGCTACTTGACAGCACCAGAAAGGTACTTCTCGGTTCTATATCCAACCATCAGGAGCCCACTCGTAGCCTCAGTAGCTGAACACCAAGCCATAACCTGGATGCACTTCTTCCTAGATTTTCAGTTAGCATTACCTTTAGCCTTCTTCGGACTATACATAGTGCTAAGAAGAAGAACTGAGATGGATCTACTGATAGCCTTAATGGTAGCCACAACAATATACGCTGCAGCCTCCATGGCTAGGCTTCTCGTGTTACTAGCTCCATTGATCTGCCTCTTGGCAGGGATAGGCTTCAGCCATCTCATTAAACCATTAGCTCAACGGATAATGTCAGAGGAAGGAGGAAGGAGGAGAAGGTATGCGCTTGGGTTGAATAAGAAATGGAGCTACGCATTAACTGTGCTTACGGTCATTTTCTTCACACCTTTAGCTTCACCAGCTGTCCTACCCATTACCAATAGCAGCCAGGGGCTCGTAGCGAGGGCTAGTACACCTCAAATGATAGCTACCTCTGCGTTTGCCCTAACTACACCTGTACCAGACTGGATAAACACTTTAGCATGGATGAGAGACAACCTTCCTCCCGACGCGGTTGTAGCTAGCTGGTGGGACTATGGCTACCATATATCTGTCATGACTAATAGGACCAGCACCTGCGACAACGCTGCGTTGGATCATAAACACATAGCCAAGATAGCTAGAGCCTTCCTCTCTAACGAAACTGAAGCTCTCGAGATATATCGGGAGCTCAACGTAACCCATGTTGTGGTTTTCGGCTATGTAGTGCCGTATTTAGCCATGCGCATCGGGGAAGGGTACGTATGGTATTATGCTTCTCTAGGCAACCTTGTAGGAGATGACGTGGTCAAGTCAGAGTGGATGGCCTTAATAGCAGGCCTAGACCCTGACGACTACCTGAAAGACGCGTATTTCGTTCATCCAACTACCAACACCATAACATCCATTAGAGTTCCAGCTGGAGAGAAAGCTGAGGATGCTATCATCTACCAGATGATCTTCAACAACTATGAAGGCCCACTAGCTGAGAGAGGCCCTATAATAAAGGATATCGTGGTAGACGATCAATGGAGGCCCGTAAACCTAGAAACATTCAACGTCAGGCCACTAGAACACTTTAATCTAGTCTATGCTAGTGAGCCAAACCACTTCATCCTGGTCTATGAAGTGGTTTACGACTGAGTGAGGGAAGAGAGCTTCAGCATCCTTCTATACTTACCGTACTTATCCTCCGGAGAGAACTTAGCTGGGTGAGGGTTTTTTAAAGCCCCACCACAGTAGGGACACCTCCCCTTATCTATCGTGTATCTACCGCACTGGAGGCACTTCATAAGGAGAGGCATAGGTCGCGTCACCGTTTATGTATAAAGCTGCCATGTCCACCAAGAGACTTAAAGGACTTTAACGCGGTTTCAGCCACCTCCTTCATCACAGCTTCAGCCTTCTTGTAGTCCTCAGCCACCACCTCGATACCATAGTGGGGCGCACCCGCTAAGTAGATCCTAACGTTATAGCCCTTATCCTTAGCCAACTTTAAGGCCTCTAAAAGAGACTGTTTAATGTGTAGAACCCCTTTAGGATGGGTGCTTCTAAGCTCCAACATGCCTGAAACTTTAACTAAAGGTATCTCGATATGTTCCTTAGCTATCTCTAGTATGGCATCAGCCCATTCCTTAGATAAGCCAGCGTTTAAGAGGGCATCAAGCCCATGCCTCACAGCTTCCTCTAACCCAGCATAGATCTCTCCGTATTTATCCTCCAGCTTCCATCCAGCTTCATCATAAGCCTCGTCAAGCGTTTTACCCAGCTTCTTAGCTGCGAAGGAGAGTAGGGTCTCAGCGCGTTGAGCCCTCTTCCATTCGAACATCTTCCTCTCTTTCTCTACGCTTGAAGCTCTCCTTAATGATAGGTCTACATGTCCCTTGGCGGGGTTCACCTTTATTACCTTGAGCACAACCTTCTGACGCTCCCTTAGGAAGTCTCTTATGTTATGGAACCAGGAAGAAGACACCTCGCTCAGTGGAACGTAGCCTTTCCTGCCTCCATACTCATCGAGGGCCACGTAGGCTCCTTTATCAAATACCTCAGTCACCGTAGCAACTACCAGCTCGCCCACATCAGGGTAAGGTTTACGCTTCCTAGGCATCCTAAACCACTCTATATCGTCTTTAAGATCCTAGCCTCTATCCTAGCCTTTCCTCCTGTTGGATAAGCTAAGACTCTGCCACATACAAGGCATTTAACAAGAGTAGAGGCGTGACTAAAGATCATCTGGACGTTGCCGCATTCAGGGCATCTCACCTGCAAGAACCTAGACTTTGGTTGAGGTATAAGTTCCCTGAACTTAGACTTACCCGTAAACTTCACCTCCTAACTACCTCAACAATCTCGAACTTCTTCGCTCTAACTCCTTTACGGTGCAAAACATACCCGCACTTCCTACACGTCAACTTTAACACCTGTTTCTTAGTTACCTTGGCGAAGCGCTTCTGTTCGGGTTTACGCTTAGAGCCGTAGCCCTCCTTCTTAATGGCGTAGCGCCTCTCACCTTCAGCTAGCGCCCGCCTCTTCCCCCCTTTATAGAGGGCGACCGAATGTACAGTGTGAGCTTTGCAGCGTGGACAGTAGGTGGTGATAGTCTTAGGTACCTTCACTTCGGGCACCCTGCATCCGGCTACAGGGTATGGGTGGTTTATAACCTTACCTAGTAATTAGGTTAATCCAGTTCTACGGCTGTACCTTCCTCCACGTAACGTTGAGCCACGTCCCTAGGGAGGTATGCCAGCTCCTCCGCTTCGAAGGGCCCATACTCTACGTCGCCTTCCATCAACCTGGGCGCAGGCTTCAAGAACCTTATGAGCGTCATTTTAGGTTCCTCGACGCTCTCTACCAGAGACTTCAAGAAATCCTCTTTGCCTTGAAAAAGCGCTGTTAAAGCAGAGACCACCACTGCACGTTCTTCCTTCGTTAACAGCTCCGAGACCTGGTAGCCTTCTAAGGTTAAAGCTAAAGCTTTATGGACCCTCAGGTTGAAGAGGTCCTCGATCAGCGCCTTTAAAACAGCCATTTCCTGCTCTGCAATTATATAGTTGAGTGAGGAGGGATCTCCTGAAAGCTTAGCTCTAAGTTTAGCTAAGTAGCCACGAGCCCTCTCATAGAGGTCGGAGGGTAGCTTCTGTAGCCTATAGCTTGATCGCTCCAGCCTCCAGGTGTCCTTCAGTTCACTATACATTATCCCGTCGACAGCCCCCTTATAAGGTTGGTTTCAGCTAGTTAATAACTTAAACTAGCCTAGCCAAGCCAGCTCTTAACAGGTATAGAGCTACAGCGCTCGGCAGCCGAACCTTGGAGTTCTTGTAAGGGCCGAAGCTCATCTCCATTAAAGAGATCTCTGGAGCCTCCTCCACGTAGACCTTCACTTCGCCTTCCCTGAAAGCTACAGCGTCTCTTAGAGGGTCGAAGGTGTCAAGCTCATTCAAAGTTAAGGGCATGGCTATGAGGCCTGTGTCGCCGTGAAGGGAGCCGGGCATACGTATAAGCCTCCTTATATCCGTAGTTACGCGTTCATCGATCTCGCAGTGCTGGAGCTCCACGGCTTTAGCTATCAACCCTTCCCAGAACCTTCTCCCATACTTAAGCAGCGCAGCCCATCTTGGAGGCGAAGACTCTATTGCTTTCAAGAGGATGTCCTTGGAGGCTAATATAGCCTCGGCTTCATGCCTCCTTGAAGGCGGAAGTAGGGCTACAAGGTCTTCGAGGCTGGCTCTGCTAAGGAAACTATAGATCCCCCGAGCTATTCTACCCCTCCAGCCAGGGTTATCGAGAGATGGAGGAGTATAGGATCCCTTAACCGCAAGGTGGAAACCATGAACCTCAGGCTTGATGCTAACTGCTTTCACGTAGTCTACCACCTCTCTCCTAGCGTACTGATCGAGCTCCTTCACTGCCTCCGACTCTACATGGAGATGGTAGCCTCTACGTCCAGAGAAGGCTAGGTGGATTTCATTAGAGGAAAAGCCGAAGTCTGGCATCAAAAACTCCTCTACAAGTTTGAAAACCTCATCCTTAGCGGCCTCTAAGCAGCTACGACATAGGTAGAAGCTTTCAGACTTAAGCCTCCTACCTTCACAGTTAGGGCATCTTTCAGGCTGAAGACCTTTACCTACGAAGCCGCAGTCTAAGCAAGTCCACTTATCATGCTTCTCCTTACACGGAGTAGGTAGGTGGTCTGAGTCTATGTCAAAGACCAGGTCTGCTCCCATCCATCCCTTAAGGTCCATGTCCTTCTCTTCAGGCGTGAGGTAGTAAGCTGATGAGTAGTAGATGTGTGATGGAGGCCCGCTTTTAATAAAAGACCTCAACTTTTCCTCTGAGTGAAAGCCCACATGCCTTATCATCTCCCCTCGATCGAAGAAGAGGAAAGCAAATTCCCTCTTATCCAGGTTTGATGGAGGCTTAAGCTTACAGGAAGCACTACTATAGTAGCTCTTAAAGAGAGATTTGACGAAGCGTATGGCTGGATCCACGCTCAGGAGCTTGCACCTCCACGTAGAGCCCTCTTGTAGTAGCTTAGAGGATGCTTAATCCTCTGGCATAGAGAATCAGGCGCTACGCATAGGTTAAAGGTCCTTAAGGTCTCACAGTTTGGAGGTGTATACCTGGTCTTAGCCCCTATCTCACCGGCTATGTGCTTAACATGGTATAACGTCTTCCTCTCATCAAAGTCTGGTAGGCGCCTGAAAACCTCGATAACCTCCTCGATGCTTTTACCTATGCTTAACATGAAGGAGGCCAGCGTGAAACGAGCCATATGTGGTAGCTGCTTCCCAGCCAGAGCTTCTTCCAAGAGGGTCTTTATACATGGAGGATAAGCTTCCTCAGAGCTCTTCACGGCTGCTTCAACGATCGGCAGAGGCTTCTTCGAGACCCTGGTTTTAGCAAGCTCCAAGATACGCTCCACACCTTCACGGACTGGCTGAGGAGGCTCAGATAGCTGCGGAGCAGCTGAAGCCTTCTCTAAGAGGCGTTCACGTATAGCTTCAGCCATCATTCTAGCTAGTTCATGTCGCTGAAGGTATACCCTGCCAGACACCAGCACCCTATTGATCAGCTTCCAATGAGGGGACTTGAAGCCTAAGGCTACCTTCAAGTAATCCTCCCATCTAACTGAAAATTCGTATATCCTATATCCTACGTTAAGCCTAGCCCTCTTAACGTCCCAGTTAAAGGTACCGCTCGCCAGGGACAACAGCTTATCGGGGGATTCCTCTCGAAGCAGCGAGAAAGCTCTCTTCGCTTCAGCCTCAGCAAACCTACTGGTGATAATCTTGTCACCGCTGAGGGAAACCATCAACACCGCTACGGGATAGGAGAATATCTCTACATCAAGCCGGTCGAGCTTGACGGAGACTAAGGCTTTATTTAACGCCTCCTCAACCCTCTCCAACGCTCTCTTCAACACTTCCTGGTGTTCAGGGCTTGAGAGCTCCTCAACGGTGAGGCCCCTTGATTTAACGTAGCTTTGAGCTTCAACGCTAAACGGGTATTTGGCTAAGTCCTCTAACGTCAGCACCCTTAAGCCCCACCTCGCTTTGGTGGGGGCTACTCCTCAAGGCGGGGCGCTAGCCAATACTGTATACGTCCACCGCCAGGAAGGTCGAAGATTAACGTGAGAGGTATATTGGTTGAGAACTGAAGCTCCATAATATCTGAGGCCGCCGAAGCCTTCATCATGTCAGTGAGGTAGCTTAAGCTATACATAGCCCTTGAAGGCTCCTTCACGTTGAGCTCAAGTAAAGCACCGCCCTCCTTACTGAAGGTGGTGGAGGACTCTCCTTTATCGCTCGAGGACTGGAAAACCAGTTCATCTGGAGTTGCCTGTATCTTGACGTGGTCGCTAACCAGCTCAGCGTCTTTAAGAGCCTCCTCAACAGCATCTGCCAGGAGCCTAGCCTGCACATTAAACGAGATACGAGGAGTGGGCAGCTCTTCGTAACCTAGATCAAGCAAGGGTACGGCAAAGCCCCTTGTAATCCTACCCCTAAATCTAACCCTGAGCCTACCTTCATCTGGCTTCAGCTCCAGCTCTAGCTTCTCTCCTGAAGAAGCTCGTTTAACCAGTTTGTTAAATTGGTCAAGGTTAACGCCTGCCTTCGCCTCAGCTTCACAATCATATTCCTCGAAGGAGGTGCTGGGCATCTCGAAGTCGACCATAGCTATCCTTGAAGGGTCCATAGCTCTCATCCTGATGCCTTCAGGGGAGAAGGTGAAGGTGGCCTCGTCAACCATGGTGGATAAGGCTTGAATGATGCTGCGCCATAGCTTAGCATCGTGAAATACGACTTTAACCAACTAAGACCCTCCAACGAAAGCTTTACGCAGAGCCCCTTATACTTACTGCGGCAAGGATATTTAAAGGCAGTTAGCGGCGTCTCAGTCGTATTCACGCCAAGTAAACCCACATTTAACGCAGCGGTAGAAGCGGGTGGAGCCCTCATCAGCCCTCCTCGTCTGAAGAAGCCACCAGTAAGCCTCGTTATGTCCACACTTAGGGCAGGAAGCCCTAATCGTAGGCATGGTTTTAGAAGTAGAGGTGTCTATCACCGTGGTCCTCTCCTGGGGGCTATGGGCGATATGCTGAGTGACCTTTACCTCAACGGGCATGGAAGAAGCATCGCTAGTAAAGCCACATACACGGCAGACCAGCTTAAGCTCTCCACCTTCTCTCGAAGGCGTCAGTAGCTTACCGCATCGCGGACAGAAGGGTAAATCCCTGCTTGTCAAGGAGAAACCCTCTCCATTTTCGCAGTTACCATCTTTGAGACGAGCTTAGATTTAGACCTTTCCAAGCTCGTGCCAGCTCCTTTACTAAGGGGGCTAACATCCTCGCCAACCTTAGAGCTTCAGGTCCTTCTGGCCCTGAGCAGGCTTTAAGTAAGCTTTGAAAATCTGGGTCGGTGAGGCCTATCGACTTCACGGCTTCATAAACGTTACCGCTTTCCCTAGAGAACAAAGCTACTGGGCGCTTAAGTCTTTGCCATAGAGCCTCGAGGTCCTCGGAGGATATCAATGGCGACGGGAGGAAGATGGCCGTCAACTCCCCATAGTAGGGGGAAGCCTTTAAACACTCCGCGAGCGATGTTAAGTCCCCCTTTACCCATTTAGCCACAAAAACCCCGTCGAGCCACAAAGCACCCCTCATAACTACACAGATGGAGAAAACCGAGTTACCCTCCTCAAAGGCCGCGTCAGCTCCAAGCACCCTGACTTCAGGCTTCCAGAGCTTCTTTAAGTTCTTAAAGCCTACTTCGCCTCCCCGAAAACCTTCTTGGCGGCCTCCTCAAACTCCTTAGTGAAGGTAAGGATCCTATTGACAGCCTCCCTTAACGCCTCCTCAGGAGACTTAGAGCCATCAGTACTAACCGTGAAGACAGGGCTTGAGATGAGAGGGTGATCTATCCTATAAGCGGCGAATACCACGTTTTTATCCTTAAGTAAGGCTTCACGCAGGACGTTGCAGAATGTATGTCCTTCTCCTTTCAACTCGAAGACGAGCGTCCTATCATCCTTGCTAAGAACATTGAGCTCCACGAGCAGCCACCTAGCCTAGAAAGGCTAAATCAGGTTTTTAATTAACCTTGCCTCCACGCTCCCCCACTTCAACATGTAGTTTGAAGAAGTCTTACGGGTTTCATGGGAGCCGCACATGAAACACACCAACCTTCCTCCTTTAAGGAGGAGAGGGTATCGGCATTTGGTGCAGAAAGCAAGCAATACACCCATACCTTTCTCCTTGATAGATAGGGGGTAGGGGTCTCTAAGGAGGAGCACCTTCGCTTTAACCACATCCCCAGGCCACACAGCGTTTACAATACGCTCCACATAACGTGTGTCGACTTCGCTTACGTGAAGAGTGGCTTTGTAGGGGTTAGTGAAAGACCTAGCCCCCTCCACCTGGTAAATATCTACCTCCGCTATGTCCTTCCTGATCCCTACTACAACCCCTAGCACTGAGTCACCTTTTCTAGGCATAGGTGGGTCCTGTTTCAGCGGAAGTACCGATATGCGCCGCTCCTCCATGTCACGGACGATGAGGCCCACAGTAGATGAGTACACCATGCCTCGTTCTTCATAGACCCCTTCCCCCGGTGAAAACTCCTCTATTACGCTCAGTAAGTCTCCCGGTAGCGCTAACAAGACCTCCTCATCCTCCCCTAAGCGAGCACCTACCCCCACTTAAACCTCTGCTATAGGCTAGTTGGGGAAGCTAAAGCTTTTACCTCATTCCTTGTAAAGCGGTAAAGGTCTACTTCAACCATCCTAGCCTTCTCCACGTGAAACTCGAAAAGAGGCGGAAGCCTAAGCTTGAACGTAGCTAGTATCGTGGCGTACCCTCCAAGACTCTCCACCAGCTTAGTTATGAAGCGTCTACTCCCCTCCACCCTCTTATGTAGACTATAGACGGTGGGAGCTATCTTCAACGCACATTCCACGAAAGCTCTATCAGCTCCACGGCGCTGAACACCGAAGGGAGGATTCTGCACAACCACGTCCGCCTTCATCTCAACGCGCGGAACACTTGCACAAACCCATGAAACAAGCCTCCCTACGCCTGCCTTCTCTGCATTTCTATGAGCGGTTTGGAGGGCGGCGCGGTCAACATCGACGCCCACGACGAATGAAGCCCCCAGTATGGCTGCACCTATGGCTAACCTACCGCTACCGCATCCCAAATCGACTACAACCTTCTCCTCTAAGTCCCCTTTCACTATCCATAGCAGCCTAGCCGCCTCCTCTCCACCTATAGTATACTGCTCAAGGAAAGGTGAAGGCGCGGGATGAGGAGCAAGGGTGTCTAAGATCATGGCCAGCTTCCTAAGCTTCAATAAAACCGCGCCTCCAAACTAACAAACCTCGTAGCCCACCTCCTCCCCACTAGGAAGATACACGTGCACGTCCTTGTCTGAAGCATAGGGACTAGCGATTATGACCATGACTCGCCCTCTACCTACATTTAAGTCTTGGACTGAGGGTCGAGGATTGCCTGAAGGATGAGAGTGAGCCACTCCAAGTATGGAGAGGTCTAAGGGTAGGAGGTAAGGGTTAAAGCCCGAGAAGCTGTAGCCATAGATAGCCAAGGGAGGGACAATTATCTCTTCAAGTAGTAAGGCTCCATCCTTCAACTTCCTTCCCCTCAACAGCAGAAGCACTTCCTTAGGATGGACATTGCGGGCTGCGACTAAGAGAGCCTCCACGACCTCCCTCTTAACTAGTATTCGACGCGTTCTAGAACCCCTCGAACGGATCATAGTCCTCTATGCTCCATCCGCTTTTAAAGGAAAGCATGGCTTCTTGAGGAGTCAGGATAGGCTTGCGGTAAGCTTCATAGTCGAAGAGAGGGATGAGGGGACAAGCAGTAATAACGAAAGCTTCAACCTCGGGAAAATTGAGCTCGAGGCTAGGCGTAACCTCACGTGAAGCTATAAGGAAGACCTTTCGCCCCTCTGCTCTAATCATATCTACTACCTTCTCGATCAGCTTTGGACGATATTGGCCAAACTTTAAGCCCACCACTACCCCAAAAACTCTAGCCTTAGAAGCCTCTGCAATATCGGAAACTCTAGCCGCCATCACCTTCTTGGCGTAGGCTTCAACCTCCACCGCCTCTCCCTTAAAGGGGTCAGCAGCCACTACAGGCTTGCCGGTGACTAGTCTAAGGCCTACAGGATGGATCATCCCTCCGCCTAGAAATAGAAAAGACTCAGCCTCGTTAGCTACGTCCTTAGCTGTAGAGTAGTCACAGCCAATTATCTGGCCGGGCCTCTTCAACCTCCCTCGAGGAGGACCTATTAACACCTTCTTGCCAGCGTCTTCAAGGACCTGTCTAGCCTCCTCGCAAGCCCTCCAGTGCTGTATTAAAGTCGCTATGCCTACGCGGTCGCCTTTAAGGAGAGGAAGCGCCTTCTCCACGGCCTCCTTTACAGGCAGCTTCACCGTAGACTCTACGTATAATGTTGGTAGGTCGACAGATAATAGCTGAGAGTGGCCAAAATGGATGAGCAGGTCGACGCCTAGGGTCTTGGCTTCCTGTAGAGCTATGTCACAGGCTCCATAACAAGGATCCGAGAGCACGTATGCTTGACAGTTAACCTCCTCCTCTATCTTTCTAGCAAGGGATAGAGCGTGAGGCTTCAATCCCTCAGGCAGCTGAAGCGCCACCTTGCCTGCTTTAACTCGCTTAACCTCCTCAACAATACGGTCTAGCTCAAAGTCGTACATGGGTGTAGCTTTTAAACCCCAAGCCTTGTATTAAAGTGTCGCGCTAAGGTGGGAAGTTCTTGGTCCTCGAAAAGATGGCGTCATCACTGCGCACTGCACTCTCTAAGTTCATGGGGGCGCCAGTAGCTGATGAAAAGGCGGTGAGGGAGTTGATACGCGATGTCCAGCGAGCGCTGCTTCAAAGCGATGTTAACGTAGAGCTTGTCCTGAAGCTAACCAAGAAGGTTGAGGATGAAGTGCTTAGAAGCAAGCCCCCTCCAGGCTTGACGAGGAGGGAGCTAGCGTTAAAGGCTATCTATGAAGAGCTTGTTAACCTCCTCGGAGGAGATCGCCCAGCTGAGCTGAGGCTTACGCCTGGAAAACTGAACGTGATTATGCTCGTGGGCGTCCAAGGAAGTGGCAAAACCACTAGTGCCGCTAAGCTCGCTTTACTCTTAAAGAGACGTGGATTTAAACCAGCCTTAGTGTGCGCCGATAATTATAGACCTGCAGCCTATGAACAGCTAGTTCAGCTGGGAAAGAAAATCGGCATCCCAGTCTATGGAGGAGACAGGTCGAAGAGCCCCGTAGAGCTGGCTAAGGAAGGAGTTGAGAAAGCCAAGAAGTCTGGTGTTAACGTCGTAATCATAGACACGGCTGGGAGACACAAAGAGGAGAAGGGGCTGATAGAGGAGATGAAAGAGATAGCCAGGGCCATACAGCCTGACGAAGTGATACTGGTCATAGACGCCACGATAGGTCAACAAGCTAAAGCTCAGGCCGAAGCCTTTCACGAAGCAGTGAAGGTAGGCTCTATATTCCTAACCAAGCTTGACGGAGCTGCTAGAGGAGGAGGGGCTTTATCAGCGGTGGCAGCTACAGGAGCCACTATAAAACTTATCGGAGTTGGAGAGGGGGTAGATGAGCTACAAGCCTTCAATCCTCGCAGGTTCGTAAACCTCCTCTTAGGCATGGGCGACTTAGAAGCCTTAGTTGAAAAGGTAAAGCAATTAGAGATAAAGCCTGAGAAGAAAAAGGTCGAAGCCCTACTGACGGGCAGGTTCACACTAAAGGACATGCTTGAGCAGCTAGAGAGTTTAAGGAAGATGGGTCCCTTCAGGAAGATCCTTGAGCTAATACCAGGCCTATCCCTGAAGCTCCCCGCCGAAGCCATGGAGGTAGCTGAGGAGAAGCTGGAGCGCTGGTCAGCGGTCCTTAAATCCATGACCAAGGAGGAGATGGAAAAGCCTGAGATCCTCAATAAATCCAGGATCAGACGCATAGCTCGAGGTAGTGGTGTAGACCCGAGAGAGGTGAGGGAGCTCATAAACCAGTTCAACGCTATGAAGCGTATGTTCAAACAGCTTGTAAGGAGAGGTAAAAAACTCTCCTTGCTAGGTAAACCTCCTTAAGTGAGGGTTCATGAATCTCCTAGAAACATGTAAAGCCTTGATCAAGGAGGTAGCTCTATGTAATAGCTGCCTAGGTAGGTGCTTCGCTAGGTTAGTGAGGGGGTTAAGCAATAGTGAGCGTGGAGAGGCTTTAAAGAAGGTCCTAGCCATCGAAGCTGAGCGTTTAAGGAATGAGGGTGAAGAGGAGGGGGGAGAACTTCTTGTAGCCTTAGCTAAGTCAGGCTTCAAACCAGCTATGAAGGTAGTGGGGCTAGAAAAGCCTGAGCCCTGCTACATTTGTAGAGGCCTCATGGACACGATACCCAGATTCGTGGAGAAAGCAGAGGAGGCCTTGAAGAACTACGAGTTCAACAACCTCCTGGTGGGCACCAAGGTGCCAGGAGATGTAGTTGAGAGGGAGGATAGCTTATGGTCAAGGCTTTCCTTAAACTACGGCGAGTCCATCAAAAGCGAGGTAAACAGAGAGCTAAGGAGAGCCTTAGCTCAGAGGTTAAACAAGAAGATAGAGTTCTCCTCGCCAGATATCGTAGTAATAGTGAACCTGGTTTCAGGAGAGATCGAGGTTAAGCCCAGCCCAGTATTCGTCTATGGAAGATACCGTAAACTTGAGCCTGGAATCCCGCAGAATAAGTGGTTTTGCTCAAAGTGCTGGGGACTAGGCTGTGAACATTGCAACTGGACTGGGAGAATGTATCCTACCTCGGTAGAAGAGCTGGTGGCCTCACCTTTAGCTAAGCTCTTTGAAGGAAGGGAAGCTAAGTTTCATGGGGCAGGTAGGGAAGACGTTGACGTGAAGGTGATGGGTAAAGGAAGACCCTTCGTAGTTGAGGTTAAGGAACCTAAAAAGAGGTTCCTAGATCTGTCCATGGTTGAGGCGAAGATAAATGAATACGCTAAGGGAAAGGTCGAGGTACATGAACTTAGATATTCAAATAGGGAAGAGGTACGTAAGCTTAAAATGACAGCTCCGGTCAAGGAGAAGAGCTACGTAGCCAAGGTCAAGGTGGAAGGAGGAGTAACTGAGGAGCAG
This sequence comes from Thermoprotei archaeon, assembly GCA_003649615.1. Classification (GTDB taxonomy): domain Archaea; phylum Thermoproteota; class Methanomethylicia; order Nezhaarchaeales; family B40-G2; genus B40-G2. Next base: position 34,234 of record QMSI01000005.1, read on the forward strand.
TTGAAGAAATTGGAGGAACAGCTCACGGGTATTGTTGTTAAACAGAGAACCCCTACCAGAGTCCTGCATCGAAGAGCTGATAAGATAAGGATGAAGAAAGTGTACATGTTAAAAGCAAGGCTGCTGAACAACGATGAGGTGGAGCTGACCATTAAGGGGCAGGGAGGGCTTTACGTCAAAGAGCTGATAACGGGAGATGGAGGTAGGACATCGCCAAGCGTTGCTGAGCTTCTAGGAAGGAAGGTGGAGGTAGAAGAGCTCATAGTAACCCATGTAGAGTAGCTAGGTACTAGTTAAGGGTTTAAGGTGGTCCGCCTCGGTTATGACGGTTTTCCGCTTATCTCCAAGATACACCTCAACTATGTAAGCTGACCCTCTTCTACCGATAATAGTGCCTGTTAGGCCTTGAAACCTCCCATGAGGCGCTGTTTCAATCCTAGTCGGATCGATATGTATAGAAACCTTCTGTCCTACCTCGTAGTCCTGAAGCAGCCTACTTAGCCCTCTCATCCCTTTCTCCCTAGGATGCTTGGATAGCTTTTTTCTAGACCTACATCTTAGGCCCTTGGACTTAGGCCCCACCTTCACCCCTCCGGAAAGACCACGAGCACTTGCAGAAATAGGTTTATATCTTTATCTTCAACAAGGGCCTCTATGGAACGTTTAAATTGAAGCTAGACAAGACTATTTAGGCTTATTCATAGGGGACTTGCGATGAAAGTAAGAAAGATGGATGAAATAACTATAGCACGGGCACGTGAGGTGCTCGGAGAGGTCAAGGAAAAATGGGGTGAGCTCAAACATTTCCAACAGGTCACCTTAGACTTCCTAACCCGCTTCTCTAAGCTATCAGGTGATAAGGCAGAGGAATTGGTCGCGAAGCTTTGTGAAAAATTTGGACTCTCAAAGCCTACAGCTACTCAAGTCGTGAACATCATACCTAAGAGTAACGAAGAGCTTAGACAAATCCTGATTAAAGAAGGGAAGACCTTCCTGCCCGAGGAGCTTAATGAGATGAGGAAGCTCTTAGAGGAATATTTGGCCGCTGAGGAAGAGTGAAGTAAGCGAAGGGGAGGCGGGTCTTGTCCTCAAAGAAGTTTGAGGAGTATGCCTACGTGTTAGACTACTTGCCACGAGGACATCCTTTTGATCGACGCCCCATCCATCTCCGGAAACCGGTCGCGCTAGCCGTAGGAGAGGATTTCTTCACTTTATTGGAGCTAGTTCCTAGAGATGGTGTTATATTGACACCTGGAGAAAAAGTGTTTATAGGTAAAGGTATTCGGGAGAAGGTTGACCATATAAGCAGGAGGATAAGCTACGAAGAGCTTACTTCCTCAGCTAGAGATGAGCTAGTGAAGGTAGTAGATAGAGTGGTTAGAGAGAACGAGCGTAGGTTCGTGGAGATATTTAACACCGCCCCTGCCTTAACCACTAGGATGCATTCTCTCGAGCTCATCAAGGGTATCGGTAAAAAGAAGCTTTGGGAGATTCTTGAGGAAAGGAGGAAAAAGCCGTTTGAGAGCTTCAAGGACTTAGAGGAGAGAGTAGGGCTACGTAACATGGCTGAGGCCATCAAGGATCGCATTTTGGAGGAGCTTAGAGGAGGACAGCGATACTATCTCTTCGTGAGGCCGGCTCCAAAAAGCTTGGAGTAAAAAGGAGATGGAGGAAGACTTCAAGCTAACTAGAAATGAATTGTTAAGGTATACCAAGCATATACTAGCCAAGTATGAGGTTAAACCGAAGAAGAAACTTGGACAGAGCTTCACCATAGATCCTTCCCTACTTCTCGATTTGGTAGCTTACGCTGACATACAGCCTACAGATCTTGTTCTTGAGGTAGGAGCTGGAGTAGGTTGTTTAACGAGACTCCTCGCCGAGAAGGCGAGGAAAGTAATAGCGATCGAGGTGGATTCACGACTAGTTAAAGCTCTACGCGAGGTGTTCAAGGAAAACAGCAATGTTGAGGTGGTGGAAGGCGACTTCCTAAAGATGTATGGTTTGAAGGCGGATAAAGTGGTATCTACGGTGCCCTACTCCATAGCTTCTCCCTTCACCTTCAAGCTCCTTAAAGAGGTTGATTTCAAACAGGCTATTTTAACCTTCCAGAAGGAGTTCGCGGAGAGGCTGATCGCTAAGCCTGGATCACGTGACTACGGAAGGCTAACCGTGACCACCTCCTACTATGCCGATGTCAAGCTCCTACGCTTCGTCTCTAGACGATGCTTTTACCCAGTACCTGACGTAGACTCAGCTATAGTTGAGGTTAAACGAAGGGATAAGCCTCCCTTCAGAGTGAATGAGGAAAGCTTCATGAAGCTTGTAATGATACTTTTTAGTCAACGCAACCGAATCGCGCTAAGCGTATTGAAGAGAGCTTTCCCTAACCTAAATGAAACCGACCTGCCTATCTCCTTAGCCTCTAAGAGGGTCAGGGAGCTTACTATGGACGACCTCTATAAAGCCTATAAGGCGGTGTACGGAGCCCATGGACATGGAGCTTAACCTAAACGGCCTCAAGCTCTCAGTGACGGAGAGAGTGTATCCTCCATCTGACGATACCTACCTGTTGATGGACGCTGTGAAGGATATAGCCAAGGGGCTGGTCTTAGACGTAGGAGCAGGGACCGGGGCTGTAGCCTTGACTGCCGCTTCAAAGGGCTGCTTTACAGTGGCCGTAGATATAGATAGAAACGCCGCTAGGTGCACCAAGCTCAACATCACGGCGAATAAGCTGAGAGGCCTGGCTGATGTATTGGTTGGTGACCTAGTCTCAGCGTTTAAGGATAGGAGCTTCGACTTGATAGTTTTCAACCCACCTTACCTACCTGTCGAGGAGAAAGGCCTAGGTAGAGCCTGGTCTGGAGGTAGGAGTGGTAGAGCGGTCTCAGACCGCTTTATAAGCGAGGCACCCTCGAAGCTGAAGGACGAAGGCTTAATCCTGCTTGTCCAGTCGAGCCTTTCAGGAATAGAGGAGGCAGTAGAGAGGTTTAGGAGGCAAGGGTTAGAGGCTACGGTTAAAGAACGCAAGCGTATAGGCTGGTTTGAGGAGCTTGCATTAGTGAAGGCTTCTAAGAAGAAACCCTAAGCAACGCTTTCCTAAAAGCTCCAGCCAGTAAAGTAGCTTCACGTTTAGCCAAGAATCCTCTACCCATCAAGTTCTTGAGGGCCTTCATGGTCAAGTCCAGCTTAGCTCCATGTATACCTGAAGCTACCATTAAACCCTCGAAGTGCTTTAAGGCAGCTTCCACCACTTTTCTATCAGCAGGCTTAGCGTAGCTCACCTTACCTTTAGCTTTAAACGCTTTATAGAGCTCGTAAAAAACTACGGCGGCCGCTGTAACCACGTTCAATACTGGGTACTTGGGGTTTGAAGGTATGGTGACTAATACATCACACCTCTCCAACTCCTTATTGAGCAACCCTATGCTTTCCCTGCCGAAAAGCAGAGCTACCGTACCCCTTGGAGCCTCAGTTAACCTCTTGGCCAGCTCCTCAGGGAAGATCGTGATCCTTCTAAGGTTAGAGGGGCTTCTACTAATTTTCGCCGTGGTACCTACCACACAGTCTACGCCCTCTAAAGCCTCGTCTAGGCTTCCTACGATCTTAGCCTTTTCCAAGACCTCAACGCCATGAGACGCGTAAGCTCTAGCTTCAACCCCAACCGTCACCTTAGGGTTGACCAAGTAAAGCTGTGTGAGGCCGAAGTTCTTCATGGCCCTAGCCACACCCCCTATATTACCTTCCTTCTCCGGCTCAACTAAGACCACCCTGATTCTCACTTCAATTCCCCCTCAAGTTAATCATAGAGGCTACACCTAAACCTTGTCTCGAAAAGGCTAAAGTTTAAATCGAGCTTACAACCCCCTCCTCCAGAGTTCGAGGTGGAAAAACATGCCTCTTCGTCCAGCAAAGTGCTACACGAGGCTAAGCGGCCCAGCCTACACTAGGCGAGAGTATATAGGGTCAGGGCTCCACCCTAAGGTAGTCAAATTTAGGATGGGAAACCCTCACGGAGACTTCGACGTAGAACTTAAGCTAGTAGCGAAGGAGGCTGGGCAGATTAGGCATAATGCTTTGGAGGCTGCTAGGCTCATGGCCAGCAAGTTTCTTGCCACTAGGCTCACGGACCAAAGCTACTACCTGATCATTCATCCTTACCCCCACCACATACTGCGCGAGAACAAGATGATGGCCTTCGCTGGCGCAGATAGGCTACAGGACGGCATGAGGCTGGCTTTCGGAGACCCTGTCGGCTTAGCTGCCAGGGTCAACTCTGGCAGCGTCGTTATGACGGTTAAGACGAGAAGCGACAAGGTAAATTTGGCTAAGGAGGCGTTGAAGAGGGCAGCCTCTAAGCTACCTATACCTTGCAGGATAACCATGGAGCCATTGAAGAAGGATTAAGGCGTTTTAACGTGTATGCCCGAGGACACCTCGGGCTAGCCCTCTTAATATCGTTTGGCCTCTTAGTCCTCCTTAAAGTAAAAGACTTTAATGCTGTACTAGTAGCCGCTATCGCAACAGCGCTCTCGACGCTTCCTGACGTAGATCTTAAGCTTGGGCTTCCCCATAGGAAGTACACCCATAATGTAACGGTTGGCGTCATCGCGGGCGTGGCTGTCGGCATCCTTTTCTTGGACACCTCCATAGGCTTCTTAGGGGGGTTCCTAGGAGGGTTTGGGGGGGTCCTCCTACACCTAATAGGAGACGCTTTCACTCATAGAAGCTTCAAGCCGTTCCTTCCTTTTTCAGGGCTTGAAGTAGGGTTTAAGGTCTTCAGGTCTAGTAACCGTTTAGTCAATGAAGGCTTCTTATGCCTAGGTTTAGCTGTCACGGCACTTTACATCATCATCGTCCACGCCAAGCTCCTTAACCCTTGGTAATTAATAAGATAACCCTACTGCATGGACGTAGCAATAAAATCTTCGATCACTTGACGCCTTGACCTTAGCCCCTTTTCAACTAACTAGATACCATTGAAAGCTCCCTGCCCAACGAAATAGGAGGAGAAGCAGTGGTTATATCTAGGACTATAACAATCAATGACTGTGAAGTACATTCGCCCAGCATTCATGGTAGAGACAGGGAGAAGCCTTGGAACTTGAAGTCATGGTCATCTTAACGCAGCTAGGAAACTTCATTACGTGGCTTTTCGCTGCCTTCATACTTCAATGGAGAGGCAAAGCAAAGGAGGCAAGAACTCTCACCGCTGGCCTACTGGTTTGCTTCATTCTATCTACTGTACTTAAACATTTACTTAAGCTCCCAAGACCACCCATCGAAGGATGGTTAACAACCGTAGAAGACCCCTATGGGTTTCCAAGCGGACACGCAACAATAGCCTTCTTCGTAGCTACATATTTCTCCTTGAAAGATAAGAGAGCGTTGATCCTATACCCTATGGCTATCACGGTCGCCTTCACCAGAGTAGCCCTTGGCGTCCATTACATACACGACCTCATCGGTGGAGCACTGCTTGGCATAGCAATAGCTTTCATCTCTAACTACGCGGAGAAGCTTAATCTAAAGATGGACCCAAAGGTTATCTTAGCGCTAACCATACCTCTGAGCATCGCGCTCTACGTCGCCTTCCCTTTGAGACCTAGCCTTGCAAGCGGATTAACGTTGGGGCTGGCACTTTCATACATCATTAAGTCTGATGGAAACACGCTTAGCTCTCTCTACATGCTTGTAGGTCTCCTACTTGCCGCCCTATTCCTTGTTTGTTACGAATACTCAGGGTTAGTAGTTGTAGAAGTTATTTCCTCGTGTGCTTTCATCCTATATCCGTTGTCGATACATCCAAAGATCTATGAATCGATGCTTACAGAAGACCTATTGGCCGAGCAAGGAGCCTAGAAGACCATGAACTCAAAAGTTAAGATTCAGCAACAAGGAGTTTCAGGACCGAGAAACTAAGTCGTACCCAATGTCCTTGGGTAAAGGCCTTGAACATGGAGGATACACTAAACTTTGTGAAAGAGCTATTAGCATCCATCCCAGGAGGTAAAGGAGTTGAAGTAAAGGTAAAGAGGTTAAAGCTCATCAATACTAGAGCAGGGTTCTGGAACAGGAAAATCATAGTTACTCAGGGGTTTCTCAAGGCATTAAAAGAGAACTATCTTGAGATAGATGAAGCTAAAGCTATCTTAGCCCATGAAATAGGCCACTTAGAGAGCCCAACGTTCAATAGAAACTTAGCTAAGCTAATGGCCATCGCATCTATGATAGGCCTAGCGTTGATCCTTATATTTAAGTACCTAGTTTCACCATTAATCCAAGGGGCTTTAACCTACATCCTATTCCTCATAGCCCAATTGAGTAACAATCTATTCGAAGCCTTAACGCTGTGGTTTTTCATCGCTGTGATACCAACTGCGATGGCAACTACATTAATCATAGTCGCAGTCACCTTAATCATCCTAAGACTAATAACCAAGAAGATCTACTGGCCTGAAGAACTCTATGCTGATCAATACGCCGCTAAGACTGTAGGAACAGAAAGCTTGATCAAGGCTCTATCTAAGATCGCAA
>QMSI01000006.1 GCA_003649615.1 Thermoprotei archaeon
CCCAAGGGTGGGGCTGCCCGCCCATTAAAGGGGAACGTGAGATGGGTTTAGACCGTCGTGAGACAGGTCGGTCTCTACCTGCCGGGGGTGTTGGCCGCTTGAGGGGAAGGTGCCCTCAGTACGAGAGGAACGGGGCGCCGCGGCCTCTAGTCTACCGGTTGTCCGGTAGGGCATAGCCGGGCAGCCACGCCGTAGGGGATAACCGCTGAAAGCATCTAAGCGGGAAGCCCTCCCCGAAACGAGGCGGCCACTTCACGGCGGGAAACCGCCGTGGACGAGGGCTCCCCTAAAAGAGGGGGTTGATGGGGTGGGGGTGTAAGCGCCAAGGCTTCGGCCGAGGCGTTCAGCCCGCCACTCCCAATCGCCCGAGGTTTAGCTTAACCTTGGCTAGCTGGGCGGCAACCATCACCTATGCGCGGCCCCACACCTACCCTCAACTATGAAAAGCTTTTATCTTCCCGTCCCTCAACTCTCCCACGGGCCCGTAGCTCAGCCTGGTTGGAGCGTCCGACGCTCCGCCTAAAGGCGGGCGGGCGAAGCTGATAACCGGAAGGTCATGGGTTCAAATCCCATCGGGCCCATAGCTTTTCAAGCCCAGCAAGTCTTGAAGCATTAAATCAGCTTCAAAAGCTTTGCGTACCTACGCAGAGCAGCGAAGCAAAAATAAGCCGGATCAGAACCTCAAGGAAACCTAATAGCTTAACACTTCATAAGTAATAAAGATATAAAGTTAGTAACATTTATATTAGAGGCTGGCCTACGCTGCGCGGGCTCCTCTTTGAAAGCTAAGGAAGTGGCCTTCATCGGAGCTTTCTCCGCCTTAGCCTGGGCCTTAGCCTCCCTCAACAAGCTTCTTCCTAAAGGCGTGGGACACGTAACCCTCGACGCTGTCTTCATTACCTTCCTCCTACTCCTGGCTGTCCAGCTGACCGGTAGGATAGGGGTGGCCACCGCCATAGGCTTCATAACAGGCCTGTTGATGCCCCTTCTCGGAGCGAAGCCGATAGCCTTGGTTTCCTGGTCTATAAGAGGCTTAGTGATAGACTTAGTTCTCCTAGCCACTCACCATAAAGCCTGCTGCTTGAAATGCTGCAGCCTAGCAGCTTCTCTAGGCTTCTTGGCTCAAACTTTGATAGGCAACGCTTTAAACATCTTCCTCTTCGTCAACCCACGCGCCTGGATGATGGTCTTAACCTTCGCCGTCACCATAGCGCTCATCGGCTCAGCCACCTCCATCATCGGCGCCTACTTAATCATCAAGCTAGCCCCTAGGATAAAGCAGGCCGTAGGTGTTGAGGCATGAACCTGACAGTCAAACCAATAGGACATGTAGAGCGTAACGGTCACGAAACACGCATAGTAATCCATGACGAATACCGCGAAGCCCTAGACTTCATCGAGCACTTCACCCACCTCATCGTCATCTACTGGCTCCACAAAGTACCTGAACATGAAAGAAACACAGTCAAGGTGAAACCACCCTTCAAAAACGTCCCAACCCTAGGCATCTTCGCCACTAGGTTTCCCGCTAGGCCCAACCCACTTGGCTTGACAACCGTACGCCTAATCAGCAAGCAGGGAAACAGCTTACTTGTAGAAGAACTAGACGCAGACCACCAAACTCCTATACTAGACCTAAAACCCTACATCCCTCTCTACGACAGGCCTAAAGGCCGAGCCAAGCTACCAAACTGGGTCAAAAGGCACATAAAACATCACCACAACTCCCATCCACACCACCACACCATCGAGGAACTCCTAGCCACCGTCAAAAGAATTCACAAGAACAAGACTAGCTAATAGGAATCACCTCGAAATAAAGTAAAACAACTCATCGATTTAGTTCAATATACCCTGAAAAATTCAGTAACGCTCTTCGATCCCCCTCCACAGGTTTAAAGAGTCGTTTTACAACTCCCCATGTTCATAGTGATCGCTTGGAGAATGCACCGCCTCTAGACGATGTATCAAACCTCTAACTTTTGCTGTTAATTGAGTTGTTATCAGTTTTTACGATGAAACTAGGGTACATACTTTAGAAATAATTAATATTTTAAGTATAGCACAAAAAGAAGTCTTGGAACGAGGAAGACAGCCCATGCCACTTACAGGTGCTTTAGTAAATGTTAGATACTCAACCCATGAACACTTTCGCTCAATAATTAAGGAAGGTTTATGGGGTTTTCCATTAGATAGCCGGGGTGTAAATAAAGCCAGATGGGAACGATTAAGAGAAGGGTCACCAGTACTCCTTTACTTTAAACATAAAGGGATTGAAGGAATCTACGCTTTATGTGAAATTATTGGTAAGGAAGAAAACCATAAGCCTGTAGATTACTGGACCAATAACCCTACAGGGTATCCTTTCCACATAAAATTAAAGTTCATTATTCCTAAAGACCATAAACCATCACCCTCAAATCCCTTTAGGCTAGAGTGGTTCGATCAGGTAAGACCCATTAGGAAAGAGGAGCTGGCATCATACTTTAAGGTAACTGCTCTTAAAGCTACATTAGACCGGTGGTCGCTTTTCGTCTTCGGAGATGAAGAAGGAAGAGGTATAACTTATCGCTACGCGACACTCGAAGCCATAATTAACGAGTTCAAAGCACGAAACATTGCCATCAAGCTTCCACCTAGATTAGGACACAAGGAGGTCATAGACATGATATATAACATTGGTCTCATGCAAAACCGCTACCCTGAAAAAGAATACCCTCTTGAGGACAAGCGTATAGACGTAGTGTGGCGTAGAATACCTAAAGCTGTACCATACACAGTCTTTGAAGTAAGCATAGGAGGAAACCTTAACGATGACTTAATAAAACTCAAACATGCCATAGACATGTGGAACTCCATAGCTGTCCTTGTGACCACAAGCGAGAAAGCTCAAGAAGCTCAACGATGGATAACAGGAACATTCCACGAGGCAGCTAACGCATTCCGAGTAATAACCATAGAACAGATAAAAGAAGTCTATGAAGCAAAAACAAGATGGAAAAATCTTGAAAGCCAACTTGGTCTAACTTGATATCCAATAACCATAAGTCAACTCTTAGACTATCTCGTACTATCAAGTCCAAACCGGTGGCCTTACCTCGAGAATCAATCGCCTAACTTCCTGTCTACCTAGACTTTTAAGCAAATTATCTCCTAGCTATTTGAAGGTGTGATAGATGTCTTCTTTCTTTTATCTTCTAGCTTTAGTCTTGATTGCTTTGCTGCCTTGTTTTTTTGTTTTTATCTGTTTTGGTAGAAAGTGGCTTGCTTTCTTGTTTGGTTGGGCTGGTTGGTTTTTGGCCTTGCTTTCTCGGGCACCTCTTTTGCAGGTGCCGATCGCGGTTTATGGGGCTTCGGTGGCTGTTTCTCCTCTGTATTTGGGTTACGCTTCGTTTTTGGCAGGAGTTTTCGAGGAGGGTTTTCGTTTCTTGATTTTGTGGAAGGCTGAGTTTGTTAGGGTGGATTGGAGGCATTTGTTATCTTTTGGTTTGGGTTGGGGTTTTCTTGAGGCTTTTTTGATGTATGTCCTAAGTGTATGGGCGGCCGTGTTTTTCTTGGGATTTGAGCTGGGCTTCATGGATCTTTTGGCTGGTGCAGTAGAGAGGAATTTGGCTGTGGTTATTCATGTTTCATTGACTTTCATCGTGTTTAGGGCGCTGGCTCGAAGGGTGTTTTTGCTGGTTGCGTTGGCTTTGCATGCTGCGGTTGACTTTGTTGCTGTAGCAGCTCTTCGCTTGCTTGGGCTTGGGGTTTGGAGTGTTGAAGGGGTAGTCGCTGTGCAGGCTTTAATTGTGGCTATGATTAGCTGTGTGGTGGCCGGAAGAGGTAGTGTCGGTAAGTTTTGAAGTTATTTGAGTTAGCGGCCTATCCTCAGCACGTGTGTCGTCTTTAATAGAGATTTTATGGAACTATTCCATAAAATTATCATCGATTAGAGGCCTTCCTCAACATAATTTTATAATGAAGCCGAGTCTATGAGTAGGCCTATTAGGACTTCTCTCCTCTCTCTTCTTGTTTTTCGACAAGTTTCTCGTTGAGTATCGACGTTGAACGTTGCTTAATGTGTTTGTCGATGAGCAATGCCATTACATCGTTAAGAGAGCTTTCAGCATGGGGTCCATTACCATGTAGGTCTTGTTTGTCTTCTCAATGAGCATGGCTGCCTGTAGTTCTTGTAGGGTGGACTGTATGGTGGCGTCGTTTACTTGGTAGCCCTTTTTCCTCTCGACAGCTTTTTTGATCTCTGTCCAGGTGGCTGGTGTTAGGCAGGCTTTAAGGACCGCTAGGTGGGTTTCTCGGTCCCTATCCTCCAGGTAATGTTCTAGTTCTGCCTTCATTATCTTAACCCCCTCCTTGATAACCTCGTCGACCGCCTCTTCATGGTTTAGCCTCTGCACGGCCGCGTAGTTGCCGTAGAGGGTTAGCCATCCCGGTGAGGTTCCTAGCCGATCCACCGCGTCAGCTAGCTGATCTTCATTTACCCCTACTCTCAGCTCCATGAACCCGCGTCTCAAGAAGTCCAGCGCTTGTTTTCTAGTGAAATGTTGCAGCTTTATGGGGGTTGGCTTCCTTCCGTAGAGCGGGGAGGATTGGGATGGGTTTAGGAGGGTTTTAATCAAACCGAACATGGACCCGGAGAAGATGAAGATTATGTTTGGGTATGAGTTGAAGACGTTGGCTAGGAGCTTATGTAGCTGCGCTGAGATGGCAGCTAATTCTTGGACCTCGTCGAGCACTACTAACCATCGATCCTTAAGCCTACCTATAGCTGAAAGCAGCTTCCAAGCTGTTGATAGAGGCTTCCTTGTAGTCTTTAGCTGGATCCCGCTAGTCCCTACGGATAGTTCCTCTATGTTTAAGATTGCTTCCTTGAGCTTATCGAATATACCTTTAACACTGTTGATGCTCTCAACTAATGCTGTTAAGAAGCCTGCTGAGCCTTTAACCCCCCATAGGTTAATGTAAGCCGTCCTGAAACCTTCCTTCTCGAGGAGACTACACGCAGTTCTCATTAAGCTCGTCTTGCCAACCATTCTAGGTCCTAGAACTAAGACCCAGTTTCCAAGCTTAACCAGCCTTACAACCTCCTCAACCTCCCTTTCCCGTCCATAGAGTTCCTCTGGGTGTAACTTCGGATGTAGGTCGAAGAGCAAACTTAACCCCCCTAAGTACTTACCCCCCTAAGATATATCCCTACCGCCTTTTTGATCGACACCTCCACTCGACCTTTAGCACTTAAATGGTCTTAAGCTGGATGGCTCTATTATTTGAGGATCGCTGGTTTTCATGAAGCAAGTTGATGGATTGGTAGCTTACACTTAACCCCCCTAAGTACTTAACCTTGTTAAGTAGATCTTTACCGCTTCGGTTGACGTGAGGGGTTACGCAGGTCTCCAGCTCGTCTTGATAGCTCTGTTTTAGTGAAGGTCGTTATGCTTGTTCTTTCTTCTGTGGGTTTAGGTAGGTGAAGTAGTCTGATATGGTGGTTTTGTCCTTTATGCTTTGGTCTCTTATGAGCCTGGCTTCTACTTCCTCAGTGAAGGCTGTGGTACTGCCTCGTGGTAGGGAGATGAAGTTGTCGATTAGGTCTACGGGGAAAGGTAGGCCTGTGGCTTCGTTGTAGAACTGGGTGAAGGTTGAAGCGAAGTCTTCTACGTCTATGCCTTCAACAGCCTCTACCTCAAAGGGTGGCATGGAGGCTGTGTAGCGTAGGTAGTAGCGCTGGGTGCGTGGTGCTTGGTTTAGGTTCATGTCTAGGTCTTCGCGGAACTTCCTCTCCCAGTCTCTGCGCGCCTGCTCCATTAACCTATCTCTCTGGGCCTCTAGCTCCTTGGGTAGTTTGCCTTCCTGCTTTCTTCTACGGTAGAAGCGATAGTAGGTGGCGTACAGTATGGGGTCGCGGTCTAGGAGGGTTTGATAGGACCATAGCGACATCGGCGGCATAACCATGGTTAGGATGTGCTTGTCCCTTGCTCTTAGGCAGGCTTCTTCTCCGTGGTGGTATAGTAGCCAGCCGTCTATGGCTCTCATCACGCTCCGCCTAATCACGCATATCGCCCTACCCGTGTTCATGAGCTCGAGAGTCATGTCGCGCACCTTCCTGATCAGCTCTAAGCCTGTGGAGAGGCCTTCGACGTCGATCTCGAGGTTTCTTAGGTGGCGACAGTGGCCTCTGAAGTAGAAGTAGGGGCCGTCGAGGATTACGTAGTCGGGTTTGTATTTACGGTAGGCTTCTAGGGCTGCTTTCCGCTCAGTGTAGGCCATGAGGAGCCTTAGAAGAGTTCGAAAGGTCTGTAGACCTTCTACCCAGCTTAGCGACCCTGCATAGTACCTTTCACCTACAACTTCCCTGTCTTTGAAGGCTAGGTAGCCCGCGGTGTAGATGGCGAACTCGGAGCCTAGTCGTTGGCTTGAAGTAGGCGACATGGATCCGTCGGCAGCCACGACTAGCTTTCCTCTCCCCTGCTTGATGGGGGTGAACCTGAAGAGAGGCTTGACCTGCTCCACGGCTTGAGCTAGCTTAGCCACTCTCATCTTTACTCGCTGGGCTTCCACCTCGGCGCTCCGGAAGAGAGCTTCTATGATAGGCCTAGGGAGCGTTAGAAGCGGGTTTTCCTCAGCCATATCAGCTAGCCACCTGGAAGGAGATGAGGAGAGGTGTAGGTGAAGGGTTCATCTTGCCGACGAAGTAGAACTGTCCAGGCTCAAGGTATAGCAGACTTTCAGGCTTAATGCCGTAGGGTGAAAGTCGTTTACCAGCCTCCTCCAAGTCTAGTGGATGGATCTGGCCTATGAACTGAGTGTTTAGGTTTCTACGTATAGCAGCATTGATCCCTATCTCGCCTGCGATACCCTGGGAGATTAGGACTACGCAGAGCCTATGTTTCCTTCCTAAGGCACATAGGTCTTTGATGCGGTCGGTGGTCTCTACTTGGACGCCTCTAGGCTCATGGGGGCAGTACTGAGGCGCCTCATCTATTACCAACGCGAGGTTGAGCATTTCGCCTCTATACATCCTCGTTAACAGCTCGTTGGATAATGTTAGGAAGAAGGTGAGCTTGGCGACGTCGCTAGCTCTATGCATGTCTACGACGCTTACTTCTCCTTGTCTAGGTATGAGGTCCTTGATCCCGACCTTGCCCATGAAGGTCTCCACTTCCTCAAGGGGCAGTTTGCTTAAGCCTCTCTCCAGCCTCATGGAAGCAAGGTCTATCCAGTGCTTGCTTTTCTGGTCTCCTTCCTTGGGCTGTCCCTTAAGGCGCTCATTAACCAAATCCTTAAGCTTCTCCAGCAGCTCGCTGGGGGTGGAGGCTTCCTTCACGAGGCTCTGCCAGTGCTCAGATAACACCTCCTCGAGCGCCATGCTTAGGGTGCTGGTTTCACCTCGGTAGCCGAAGTTCCTAGTCCTATCCATTAGGTAGGAGAGGAAGGCTTCAGGGCTGCTCTCAACTTCAGATATAGGTATGACCTGGCTTTCCTCGAAGTAGGGCGCATAGTCCACTCCTGCCCAGTCTAGGTCTAGGACTCCGTAACCGGCCTTTAATAGGACTGGTATGAGGAGGTGCCTGGTCAGGTAGGATTTACCTGAGCCTGTAGCTCCGAAAACGCCTATGTGATAGGGTATGAAGGCAGCGTCGAAGGGTATGTCCCAGCTAGGTTCACGTACCAGGTAGCCCGCCAGGAGGGTTTTCTCGGTTTTAAGGTACTGTAGGGGATTGTGGCTGGTTCCACGGAAAGCGTAGACACGGGAGCCCGGCGCCACGATGACGTCGTTGGGCTTGACCCTGCCGTCAGCCACAGCGCCTATGAAGGATAACATGAAGTGGTAGCTCTCCTTGGCTCTGGAAGGGCTCTTCCCGGTGCTTCGCACGTAAGCTATGCCTGGGCTATAGGAGCCGACCCTCAAGTTGTCGTCTATGCCTAAGCCTCCTCTACAGACGGCTAATATGAGGCCTCCGTTAAGGTTCTCTATTAAAACAACGTCCTCCTCCCTTACTTCTCTCTCCATCCCTTCCACGAGGATTAAAGGAGCCTCAGAGGTTGAAGTGGTGCTACCGGTGATGCCTACGAGCTTGAGCTCCTCTAAAGGTATATTTAACGTACTGCTTTTCTCCTGCATCAAGTGGATGGGCTACATCATCCTATAAAAACCCTGCTTAAAACCCTTAAACGGACACCGTGAACTTGTTCTTTGTCCTCAGCGCTGGGTTCAGATGGATGTAGGGTTTTAAATTCGACTCTTAACGTCAGTTTTTGTGGGTGCAAGCCTTGAAGCTTAAGCTGCTCACAGCTCTGCTCTCAATCATTGTGCTCGCTTCGCTGTGCATAACCTCCATCGCTGCTTCGACGGGCCTCGACGAAGGATGTAGAAGCGTAGACCCTGATGGCAAGGTCACGGAGGTTATCTTTCCCGGGATCGAGGTTAGCTATAGGCCTAGCATTGAGACAAGCTTCCCCGTTGAGAGGTGGGCGAAGAACGGGATCGAGGTGAGGAACATTGGCAACGAGCCCGTGACGCTCACGTTTCACGTATCCGCCGAAAGCGGCGACATAGTGGTTTCAGATATCTCGCCATTTCCTCAGCCCTACACGCTTTACTTAGACCCGGGGGAGAACCAGACTATCTGGTACTTCATAGACGGGAGCTATAGGAGCTGTGGTGTACTAGAGAGAGGTGGAGGGGAGGTAACGGTTAGGGTTAGGATTGAAAAGGATGGGGAGAGCGCTGAGATAGTTATAACCCACCTTTTACTGGTTGTGCCTGAGGATCAGCTTGAACCTAATAGTGTCGTGGAGGGCTACGTAAAGGACCTTGGAGGCAACCCCGTGCTGGACGCGGAGGTGGAGCTAGAAGGCGCCAACGGCCCCCGATACTTCACCACTACTGATCACGACGGCTACTTTAGGGTGGAGGTGTACGCCATGAGGTATGGGGACACAGGTGAGCTTCACGGCTATAACTTGAGGGTTAGGGCTCCAGGCTTCAAGGAGTTCAATAAAGCCATCTTCCCAGAGGTCGGTGAAACCCTAACTGTGGACGTTACCTTGAAGCCGCTGGTAGAGGTAGCCGAGTATGAGCTTGTTACTAAGGTTGAGACTAGCGGCTACCCTATCTGGATAGCTAGGTTGAGCGCCGACGAGAGGTTCATAGTGTTCGGTAATGGACATTACGAAGAGGCGGAGATGGAAATAGGTCTTCCGGACCATGGAGTATATTTCCTATCGACCAACGGCTCGATCATCTGGTCATACCTAACCTCAGACCAGGTATGGGGCGTAGATGTATCTAGCGATGGCTCCTACGTCGCAGCTGCCTTCCTGAGGGAGGGGGTGGTTAGGCTATTTGACAGGCAGGGGAACGTCTTGTGGATCTTCCCTAGCGAGGAGTCGAGGGAGGTTAAGATAAGCCACGACAGCAGGTACGTAGCCATAGGCAACACTTGGGGAGACCTAATACTAGTGGACTTGGAGAGCGGGATGGAGATATGGAGGACCTTCCTATGCGGGCAGGTTAGGTGGATCGTTTTTACTGAGGATGACTCGCTGATATACGCAGGCGCTGGGGATGGCTACCTCTATAAGGTAAGGGTAAGCGACGGAGAGATTCTAGGTAGGGCTTACGTGGAGGCTTGGCCCTTCCATTACGGCATAGCGCTCTCTGAGGATGAAGGCCTCATCGCCACCGCTAGCAAGATTGGGAGGATCTACCTAGTCAATGCGAGCACCATGGAGCCTCTATGGAGCTTTGACACTAGAGGTGCCTGCCACTGGGTTGACGTGGAGCCCAACGGAAAGTTCGTGTTGATCGGCAGCGGAGGCTCCTATGGAAGGATGCTGATGTACTCCAACGGGTCGATCGCTTGGTTTGGACCTGTGTCGAGCTGCGGTTGCATCATTGACTCCAACCACGTTGCCATAGCTGAGAATAGCATAGAGATCCGAGACGTTGAGGGAAGCCTACTATGGAACTTTGAGGACCTTGACGGCAGCGTTGGCTTCCTACAGTTCTCAAAGGATAGGTCCAAGATCTACGTCGTGACCAATAAGGCTACCCTATACGTCTTTCAGGGAGGTTTTCACTCGGTCGAGGAGAGTGAAGGCGTGCCTGGAGGCTTCGAGGAAATTTTCGCTGACGTAAACTTTGACGGCGTCGTAAATGAAGTCGACCTAGAGATCCTTATGGCGAGCTATGGGGCTAGAGCTGGTGAGCCTGGCTTCGTGGCTGAAGCAGACCTGAATGGCGACGGCATCGTGAACATCGTCGACCTGGCCATCTTAGCCTCCTGCTTCCCACTGTAAATAGGTGAGCGAGCCTTACCTTTACACTATTTTGTGTTCAACGAAAATCGTAATCAAGCTGTAAAGGCTACTCGAAACCAGCTGAGATAGCCGAGAAGCCCAGTATTATAATGCTGAGGGTTATGGCTAAAACACACAACAACGCCACGAAGGCTCTTTTAAGAACCTTAACCTCTCTTCTCCTAAGAGAAACGTGAACTACCAGTGCGAGGAGCCCAAGCTTCATAGAGGTCCCTAGGATAAGGGTGGGCTCGATGCCCATTACTTTCATCAGCCAGGCCGAGATAGGGTTAACCTCCACAGCGTTGAGGAATTGTAGAGCAAGGTAGGTGATGCCGGCGTCTAGGACGAAGAGAAAGCTTAAAAGCATGGAGCAGGCCACGATAAGACTCCTCAGCCTCATCGCGTACACCTATGGCTCGGCCTTGTAATCAAAGGAGGCGGAGCAACTTAACTTATTCTCTAATTAAGTAGCACGTTTAGGTGTTGTCAACTTGTCGTTGCGCGCTGATAACTTCCTGATAGCTTTTAAAACGCGTTAAGGTATTATAAAAATAGTTTTACCTCATCTTGGTTTTCTCGTCAACCTTACATAGGGCCCATGCCTCTAAGGGCTTCTCCATCCTTTACTGCCTTGTGGGCCATGATGTAGCCAGCTGCGCTCCAAGACTGCAGCCTCGCTCCCATGGGCTCACCTGTCTTCCCATGTAGCCACTCATTAAACTCCCAGTCAACCTTACCACGCTTATTAGCTAACGCCAACCTCTCAAGCTCAGCCTCAGCAAGGTCTCTACGCCCTGCTATAAGGAGGGCTAGTATGTAGAAGCCTCCGACGTAAGGCCAAACTCCAGCGTTATGGTAGCAGAAGGGGAGGTTCTGCCAGTTCCTAGGCCTATAAAGGTCCATTTGAGGCTTCCACGTATAGTCTGGCACGAAGATAGGAGGGTTCAGCGCCTTAGCAGGGTAGGGGGTTGAAACCTCCTCCTCAACCAGGTAGTCTATGATCCTCCGCGTCTTGTCCTCGTCGGCTATCTCCCATATAACAGCTAAGACTTGTGCTAACACGTCGCATCTTCCATCGTACCTCTCAAACGATATGTAGTTAAGGTAATGTCTACGCTTAGGGTTAACAGCCTCCTCGTAGGCCCCCTGAGCCCAACGCAAAGGCAACAGCTCCTCCTTGTATCCCTTAACAGGCCAGAAAACTATGTTAACCCTCTCCTTCACGTCCTCCGCATCGATTAAAGGCTCCTCCCCCGACTCCTTGGCTAGCTGAGAAGCTCTGCGAGCAGCTTCATAGAACAGGCAGTTATTGTAGAACACTAAGCCGGTTCTCTGAAGCGAAGCATCCATCCAGTCGCCTGCTTCAAGCGAAACCACCAAGTTGCAGTTCATGTTGTCTTGGTATAAAGCCCAGCGCATCGCTTCACGTATAGAAGGCCAGAACTGTTTAAGGAAACCATTGTCCTTCGTAGCCTCATAGTAATGCCAGCAGGCAATGATATACCAAAGCGTCGAGTCAACCCCACCCCAGTAGGTCATCGGCTTATCAAGGTAATGAACCGTCGCCACCTGTCCTATCTTGGACTGAAACTGCCTCAAGGTCTCCAAGGTACGCCTACAGGTAGCCGTCAACTCCTCATCTCCCAGCATTAAGGCAGCCATACAGGTGATAGCCCCATCCCTAGCCCACACCGAGTTATAATAATCGTAGGAAGCCTTGAAACCCAGCTCTGTAGAATTCATCTTTAAAACCTTAAAGGCCCTTTCATAAGCTTCATCCACTAACCCCATAATCACATCAAATGCCAAGTAGTTAAGAGTTCTATAAAAGATGTTCTTCTCAAAAGTTGGTGAGATAAGCCTTCACTTAACCTCTGGTATCGATAAGATGAATGAACTATGAGATTATGAGAAATATATGGACCGGGCGGGACTTGAACCCGCGACCTCCCGCGTGCGAGGCGGGCATTCTACCGCTGAACTACCGGCCCTCAACGAATTAATGAAAGGCCCTCTTTAAGTTTGTTCTTTAAGCTGTATATACTCCTCCGCCTAGGTCGGTGGCGTTGGGTGGAGGCGGCTCGAAGCGTAGGTCGGCTATTTTGTGCATTGCTTTGAGGTCTTCTTCGAACTCCTTGAGTTCGAGTGGCGCATAGACTGTTTGTTGTAGCGGAGCGCTGAGGGAGAGTTTTTGGTTTTTCTTGTATTTCCATATGGCTGTGTTGAATTCCATGAAGGCCTTTGCCTCCTTGGTGGGTCCTATGCCCCACTCCTCATTGACCTTGGGGAAGGCTTGGAGGTGTACGGAGCCTCCTAACATTCTTCTCCAGAGGGCGTCGGTGATGAAGGGGCAGATGGGGGCTAGTAGCTTGAGTATGGTTTCGAGGCAAGTGTAGAGAGTGTACCATGCGCCTAGCTGTTCTTCCCTGGGGAAGCGGTTGTCGGTGTTGTAGGCTCTTGGCTTAACGGCTTCGAGGTAGTGGTCGGCGAAGAAGCTCCAGGCGTATTCCCTGATGGCGTTGGCGGGTACGTAGACGTCCATTTGCTCGTAGGCTTCCTCGCACTCCTTGATAAGCTTGTTGAGCTCTGCTAGGGCTAGTAGGTCGAGCTTCCTTAGTTTGTAGCCTTCCTCCGGCTTGGGGAAGGAGGAGATGAACCTAGAGATGTTCCAGAGCTTGGTTAAGAATAGCCTAGCGCTCTTGACGTGGCTCTCGGAGTAGCGGTAGTTGCTGCCTAGCTTGGCTTCAGCTGCGCTCCATAGCCTGAAGGCATCGGCGCCGTACTCCTTCATGACTGGGCCTGGGTAGATTACGTTGCCCTTTGACTTATGCATGGCTTCGCCGCGCTCGTCGAGGCCCATGCCTGAGAGCCTGACGTTTTGAAAGGCTGGTTTGTCGAGGAGGAGGTAGGCTTTAAGCACGGTGTAGTATAGCCAGGTCCTCACGATGTCGATGCCTTGCGGCCTAAGCGAGCATGGGAAGGCTTTAGAGAAGAGCTCGTTGTCTCTGCCGTAGCCTGTTATGAAGAGCTCTGAGCCGCTGGAGTCCATCCAGGTGTCGAAGGTCCTTTCCTCGCCTATGAACTCCGTTGAGCCACACTCGCACTTCTCTAGGGGGGCTGGCTCCTTCCAAGGCTGATAGTATTTTCCTGGAGGTGGTAGGTGTGGTTTGCCGCAAGCTTTACAGTACCATAGGGGGATCTCGGTGCCGTAGAACCTTCTCCTCGAGATGGGCCAGTCGGCGTTGATGGATTGGATCCAGTTGATGAGCAGCTGCTTGTGCTCAGGTGGGTGGAACTTCATCTGCTCCACGATTTGAAGCAGCTCCTCCTTGAAGTCGAGCTGTTTAAGGTAGTACTCGGGCATGGCTATGAACTCTATGGGATCCTTAGACCTCCAGCAGACAGGTGTTCTATGTATTATGCGTTCTCGCTTTACGAGCAGCCCCTGCTTCTCTAGGTCCTCGACTACCTTCCTTCTGGCCTCTGATACTGTTAAACCCGCGTAGGGGCCTGCGTGGGCGTTCATCTTGCCGTCGGCGTCAATAGCTATCTTGGCTTTAAGCCCAAGCTCCCTGAACAGCCTAATGTCGGAGTAGTCTCCGAAGGAGCACACCATCACCAGCCCTGTGCCGAACTCTGGCTTGGCGTAGCTGTGGGGTAGGATGGGGACTTCTTGGCCGTGGATGGGGACGATGGCCGTCAATCCTTCGAGCCTGGTGTACCTTTCGTCTACGGGGTTGAAGATGACCGCTGCGCAGGTGCATAAAAGCTCTGGCCTAGTGGTGGCTATAAGTACGTCCTCGCCCGTCTCCTTTATCTTGAACTTGATGTAGACGAGCTCCGTCTCGAGCTCATCGTACTCTATCTCCGCGTCGGCTATCGTGGTGCGGCAGCTTGGACACCAGTTGGTGGGCCTATCGTCCTGGTAGATGAGTCCTTTACGCCACAGCTCTATGAAGGTGGCCTGGGTTAAAGCGCGAAACTCGGGGCTATCTGTCCTATAGTAGTTTTTGAGGTTACAGCTTAACCCGAGCCTCCAAGCTATCCATACAAGGTCCTTCTCTACTTTATCTAGGAACTCGGAGCACAGCTTAAGGAACTTCTCCCTACCCACGTCGTGTGCCTTGACCCCATACTCCTTCTCTACCTGTACCTCTATGGGTAGGCCGTTGCGGTCCACCCCGAAGGCGAAGAGCACCTCGTAGCCCTTCATCCTAAAGTACCGGGCCACCATGTCTATCTGAGCGTAGTGGGCGGCTGCACCTACGTGCCACGCCCCTGAAGGGTAGGGAGGAGGAGTATCTATGGAGAAGATAGGCTTACCGCTATCAGGGTTGAATCGGTAGAGGTCTTCTTCCTCCCATTTCTTGAGCAGCTCTTCCTCCTCGCTACTGTCCCAGCGTGCTTCCCTGATCCTTGGCTTGAAGCTGGTCATGGCTCGCTCGCTCCATCAATACGCGGTTATTAATCTGTAGTGGGATTAAAAGTTAGCCTCCAACGTTTACCAATATTTGATTAAGAAAATAGGGGTACCGAGCCTTACTTCGAGAGGCTCGGAGTTTGCCTTATATTCAACCTGCTTAGCTTCCACCTTGACTGGCTTCAAGCTTCTCCTTTAACGGCACCACGAGTTTGAGGAGCCCGTCTTTATAAGAGGCTTCCGCCTCCGCCTCATTCACCTCATAGGCGAAGAGGTAGCATAGAAAGTACTCTGCGTCTTCCTTTAGAGCTCGTAGGGAGAAGCTTCGATCAGCGACCTCGAGGCTGATGTCCTTCTTTTGGACTCCAGGTAACCTTATCTCTGCAGTATACTTTTCTGCGTCTCGGTAAACCTTGTATTCAGGTAGAAGTCTAGGCAGCCTTTCTGGTTCATTGGACAATTTAGCCACATTTATTTAAGGCCGCGTCGGATTTAAGTCTTTGCAGAATGATCCTCGTGGGTAAGATTAATTTGGAGGCCCTATCGGCGTTCTAAGCTAAGGCCTAGAACCGAAGGAAGGTGAGAAAGATGAGCATATCTCAGAGAAAACGGTCGTCGCTGGAGCAGTATAGGCTAGAGAAGATGATCAAGGAGCTTAAATCCAAGCAGGGTAGGGGTACAGAGCTTATCTCGCTTTACATCCCTGCCGGAAGGCCTATTTCCGACGTGGTTAGCACTTTAAGGCAGGAGTATAGCACGGCTCAGAACATAAAGGACCGCACTACGAGGCACCACGTGCTGGACGCCTTGGTCAGTGCCATGCAAAGACTTAAGCTATTCAGGGAGACTCCTCCCAACGGGCTGGTGATCTTCAGCGGCTATATCCCCCATGGCCCGCCTGGCAGCGAGAAAATGGAGGTCTACGTGCTTGAACCTCCTGAACCTATCAACGTCTACCTGTACCGCTGCGATTCGAGGTTCTATGTAGAGTTCCTAGAGGAGATGATAACTGAGAAGGACACTTTCGGCCTCATCGTCATAGACAGGTCTGAGGCTGTCTTCGCTACCCTTCGAGGTAGAAGGCTTGAGGTCTTAGAGCACATAACGTCAGGCGTCCCCGGGAAACATAGCGCTGGAGGCCAGTCAGCGCGTAGGTTTGAGAGGGTCATAGAGCAGCTAGCGCATGAATTCTATAAGAGGGCGGGAGAGTACGCTAAGGAGGTTTTCAGCTCTCTCCCCGACCTTAAAGGGATACTGGTGGGCGGTCCAGGCCCCACTAAGTACGATTTCCTTGATGGGGGCTACCTTCCCTCAGACCTGAAGAATAAGATCGTGGCGGTGTTCGATCTAGGGTACACGGGTGAGGAAGGTGTTTACGAGCTCGTGGAGAAGGGTAGGTCGGCGCTTCAGGACATAAGGTATGTACATGAGAAGGAGGTGGTGCAGGACTTCCTATATCATCTTGCTAGGAAGCCCAACTTCGTAGCTTACGGATTCGAGGAGGTTAAGCGGAGGCTCATAGAGGGCGCTGTGAGGACCTTGCTGGTTTCGGAAGGGTTAGACGCGGTCTACGTGAAGGCTACTTGCCCGTCCTGCAGCTGGGCTGAGGAGAAGGTGGTGAAGAGAGATAAGCTGGATGACCATAAAGAAGCTAAGAGCAAGTGTCCAGTATGTGGACAGGCTACCTCTATGGAGGAGAAGCCTGCGCTAGACTACTATATTGAGCTGGCTGAAGCCTCAAGGACGCAGGTCGAAGTGGTCTCCTTAGCCACGGAGGAGGGGAAGGGGTTAAAGGAGTCCTTCGGCGGCGTAGCAGCGATTTTAAGGTATGCTAAGGACTAGCACTTTAGCTTAAATCTCTCTACGTCTCCGCCTTAAACGGTGTGTGGTTTGAGGCTTTCGCTTAAGCTTGGCGGCCACATCCTCTTCGATGAGGAGGGCAGGGTCCTCAAGGAGAGGTTAAGGAGCTACGGCGAAGTTTTAAGGAAGCTTTACTGGATGGACCATGAAGTACACGTCGTGGTTGGCGGAGGGCCTCCAGCTAGGCGTTTTATCGAGGCAGCCAGGTCCATGGGCTGCTCTGAAGCCATGTGTGACGAGATAGGCATCCAGGTGTCGAGGGTTAACGCTCTCCTGCTACTCTCAGTCATCGAGGACTTTGCATACCCTGCTATACCTTCCTCATACGCAGAGGCTAGGCTTGCGCTCAGCTCAGGTAAAATGGTAGTGTGCGGCGGCTTTCAGCCTGGCCAGTCTACGGTGGCGGTGGCGGCGGTGTTAGCTGAGCTTATGAAGGCTGACCTGCTGGTGGTGGCCACGGACGTTGACGGCGTCTACACCGAGGACCCCAAGATCTCCCCTAAGGCCAGGAAGCTTGAGCGCTTAAGCTACCGTGAGCTCCTCGACTTGATGTCTAGGGGGAGCGCGGAGGCGGGTACGTTTAAGCTCTTCGACCACGTGGCCATCAAGGTGATGGAGCGGGCTAAGATCGCCACCGTGGTCATAGACGGTAGGGATCCAGCGAACCTTCTAAAGCTGGTAGTGGAAGGCGAGGCTATAGGTACACGTATAGGCCCTTAACCTAGGCGCTCAAGGACAGCTATGAAGAAGCCTGGAGTATCATGGATGTGAGGGTAGAACCGCTGTAGGTGGATGGCGCCTGGGACCACCCCTAGGCCTGGCTGGCCGAAGATGTAGCCATGTTCCTTCACTCTTAATCCACAAGCCTCTACAGCGAAGCTTACCACCCTTTCATTCTCCTCGATGGTGAGGGTACAGGTGGAGTAGAGGATTCTTCCGCCTGGCTTTACGAGCTTCGAAGCCACCTTCAAGAACTGTTTCTGATACTCAGCTAGTGAAGATACCTGTTTTAGGTTTAGGCTTATGTGTAGCTTAGGCCTGACGCCGATGGCGGAGCATGGAGGGTCGACGATGACCGCGTCGAAGTGGCTGTGAGGCAGCTCTAGGTCTAAGTACCTTGAGTCTCGCTGCATCACTTTTACGTTGTGCATCTTCATCCTTTCAAGGTGAGCTTTAAGCTCCGCCACCTTCCTGGGCGACCTGTCGATAGCCACTACTTCGCCTACACCCTCCATTAACTGGAAGGCGTGGGTTAACTTACCTCCTGGCGCAGCGGTAAGATCTATGAGCTTCTCTCCCGGCTTAGGGTCTAGAGCCCTCACCGCTATCATTGAGGGTAGGGACTGAGGGTATATGAGGCCTTGAAGGTATTCTTCGCTGTCTCTTAGGCTTGGAGCCTTAAACCTGGTTTTCAACACCTTTACTGCTAGGCCTCTACGTTTCGTTAAGGCCTCCAAGCCGCTCATTGAGGCTTCTCCTAGGCCTACGAGGAAGCCTCCCTCCATTCTAATCGCTACTAGGTCCCCCCTCAACACTCCTTTAGCTCTCTTAACGCCGGGGGCATAGACGTTCGCTCCGACCATCACGGCTTCGGCCGTATACCTATCGACCACCACTTCCTTAAGCCTTGAAGCCTCCTCCTCGTCAAGGCTCTCCTCCACGACCTCTACATAGATCGCTTCTGGAATCTTAGGGTCGAAGAGCTTGGCTTCCACCCCTCTCCGCCTAAGCGAGGCTACAACTTCGTGAGGCTTAGCGAGGAGGGTGTTTATCCTTAGGAAATACTTAGAGGGCGGTTTCCTTAGAGCTTCGAGCAGCTTGGCGGTTTCCTCAGCCCCCAGGAGCTTGAAGAAGTAGTCTAGGAAGGTTTCATTGGAGTTTTGGGAGGGTTTCACCATTTCTTGGCCGACGCCCTCCACTCCACCAGCTTCCTCAGCCTCTCGTAGAACGCTGGTTTGCGGGCGTGGAACCTAATGAACCTGGCCTTGACGGGGGATTTCTTGACCTCCACCTCTCCACCTACATTTATCTTACCTACGACCTCTCCATCCACCACCACGAGTGCTTCTGGGCTGGGGGCTAATACTTTGAACTTGAGGGTCTCAGAGGCTGGGACTACAAGCGGCCTTGAGCTTAGGTTTAAGGGGTTAAGTAGGACCACGAGCATGGCTTCGAGCTCAGGGTCTATCACTGGTCCGTGGGCTGATAACGCGTAGCCCGTAGAGCCTGTTGGGGTAGCTATTATGGCTCCGTCAGCTAACCCTCTAAATACCTCCTCTCCACCTACGATGACCTCGAACTGTATGACCTTGGCTGGCTGGCTGGTCACGAAGACGACTTCGTTAACCGCGTCGGAGCTTTTTCCTTCAGCTATGGAGGCTCTCAGCTTCATTACCTCCTCCACGGCGTAGTCTCCTCTAAGGAGCTTGTCTAAGGCTAGTTGAAGCTCCTCTGGCTCCACCTCGCCTAGGAAACATATCTTTCCTACCTTAACACCTAAGATAGGGGTTTCAGGGTTAGCCAACCTCTTCAGTGTCCGGAGGATGGTTCCGTCCCCGCCGATGGCTATAAGGGCGTCTACGCTAAGCTCCTCCAGCTGTACTCCAGGTAAGCATAGTTTCGAGGCGGTTTCAGCCTCTACTTGACATAAAGCTCCCTTCGAGGTCAAGTAACTGTAGCTCTGTTTAGTTAGCTCTAAGGCATAGGCCAAGTCTGTCCTGGAGGTTAAGCCTATGCTGCTGCCTTTATTCATGGAGGGCACGCGGCCACTGCTACTTAACCCTCATCAGCTTACGCATACCCATAACTTCCCATACTTCAACCTCAACGCCGGTAGCTAGCTTGTCTAGTAGGTCAGGCTCAACCTCGCTCTTGGGTACCTCATAGACCTCATAGGTTGATAGGTCCATTAACTGAACGGAGGTGGGGGTTATAGCAATGGTTTGCGCTGTCTTCTTCTCTACCACTGGTTGATCCACCTTTTGGTCGACGGGCACGACGATGCTGCGTTTAACCCCGTCGAAAAGCCCTATAGCCACGATCCTCGCCTTCGCTGACCCGTGCTTACCTGGCTTAGATTTCTCCATCTCAACTATCCTGCAGGGTGCTTCGTCTATGACTATGTAGGAGCCTACCTTAAGTGAACCTGCATCAACCGGCTTCTTAGACAAACTTCATCCCTCGGACGTCTATTTTACCTCAACCCTCCTTTTAACTTTAAACTTTTAGGTTTAACCTTCCCCCTTGTCCTATGGGCTTAAGGTGCTCGATAGCCATGTAGCAAGCTTCTCTAAAGCTCTTCTTCGATGCGATATTTCATTCTTTAAGGGACCTAGCTCAGCGTAGGTTTTACCTCCTCCCTCCTCGGGTATGAAGATGGGGTCGAAGCCCCAACCTTCTCCTCGCTCCTCCAGGGAGATCTCTCCTTTCACGGTGCCTGTGAAGATGAGCGTTAATCCTTCTTGGCTGCAGAACGCTATCGCTGACTTGAACGTGGCCTTTCTGTTCTCTATCCCCTCCATTAGCCTAAGTATCCCCTTATTACCTATGGTCTTAAACACGTATGAGGAGTATGGTCCTGGGAAACCGTTGAGGGCATCTATGAACATGCCGGCGTCCTCCACCATCACCGGCTTGCCGAGAAGCTTGAAGGCTTCCTTAACCGCCTCCTCCGCTATCTCCTCGACGCTGTCTAGCTGGCGTTCCTTTAACTCTAAGTTTAAGGCTTTAACGTTGACCTTGGGGGCTAGCCTCTCCACGATCTCTTTGACCTCCCTCACCTTGTGAGGATTGCTGGTCACGAAGATTAACTCGTACACTTCGCAGCCCTCCTTCAACCTAACACTTGTTCTAAGAAATCTTTATCTAGAGCCTTTAAGTGCTAGGCTACCGCGGTGAAAATGTTTGAGGAAAGGCAAGCGTAAAGGCAGCTCCCACTCAACCAGGCCTATTTCCAGCGAGGTTGCTTCCATCTGCAATTTAACGGAGGAGCAGGTGGAAGGCTTAATCGTGGAGCTAGCGAAGAGAGGGTATACGCCGTCGATGATAGGGATGATCCTAAGGGACCAGTATGGGGTGCCTCTAACCAAGCTGGTCATAGACAAGAAGATCACCCAGGTGCTTAAGGAAAGAGGCTTAGCCCCGAAGATCCCTGAAGACCTAGCCAACCTGATTAGGAGGGCGACCACCATAAGGAGGCACTTGGAGGAGCACCCTAAAGACATGTTTTCGCGTAGAGGCCTTCAGCTCGTAGAGTCTAAGATACATAGGCTAGTGAAGTACTACAAGAGGGAAGGAGTACTTCCCCCCGACTTCCAGTATAAGCCTGAGAAGATAATCATCATTCCGTGAGAGTCTGAGAGCACCTACAGGTCACCGTGACGTGATTCGCTTATCCTTTAAGTTTTAGGAGGCAAAACCCAAAAATACTCAAGGAGCCTCTACATGACTTAAACAAAAGAGTTGTACCGTGAAACCGGGTATGGCATCGTCGGCGCTAGGGAAGTTAAAGGATAAGCTTGGTGAAGTTTTAGGGCTCCTTGAGAGCCAGACTTCAAGCGTTAAACCCGTCAATATCTATGTGGGCGGAGGGGTGGATGGCGCAGCGGCCTCGATTATGGTGGCTAGACTCCTCTTGAAGCTGGGCTGCCCCTTCAGGCTTCGATGGTTTAAGCAGAGCGGTGATATGCTTCAACAGCTACGGTCGGAAGGCCTCTCCATCCTGGTCGATGTAGGTGGAGCTGAAGCCTTAATTCGTAAACTAGGTGGAGGTGGACGTTGGATAGTGTTCAGCCACCACCTCCCTGTCGTCGAGGAGAGCGGGGTGTTAACGGTTAACCCTGAGCTCTACGGCTTCGACGGGTCAACGGAGGCTTGCTGCTCCTCTACTTGCTACCTTCTCCTATGCGAAGCCAAAGCTGAGGATGAGGTCTCTAAGCTGCTCCTCTGCCTAGGCGTTATGGGTGAAGAACAAGTACTTGAACCTGAAGGGGATGTGAAAGGGATCGACGAGGCCTGTATATCTCCTCTCCTCAAGGAAGGGCGGGTTAAGGTGGCTAAGAAGCTGAAGGTCTTCGCAGCCTCTAAACTACCCTTGTTTAAGTCACTGGCCTACACCTTGAACCCCCCGATAATGAGCTTAATGGGCAGTGAGGAGGCCGCGCTACGTTTCCTTAAATCCCTCGAGTTGGGTGAGGAGGCAAGCAGTATAGTTCTCCCTTCGCTAGGATCTGAGGGGAAGGGCCGTTTAGTCCAAGCGCTAGTGAAGGAAGCTATCGTGTCGGGGGTTGATGCTTATGAGGCAGGTAGGTTTCTTGGACCTGTGCTTGAAGCCAACTTTGACTTCTTCTCCAACGACCTATACGAGGAAGCTTGTATAATGGATGCTTGCGTTAAGGCTGGACGTTTAGGGCTGGCTGTGTCGGGCTTCATGAAGCGCTTCGTAGAGTTTCCTTTAAAGGAAGCCTTAGAGGAAGCCGTGTCCTACGTGAAGTCTTTAACCCTTGAGCTCAGCAGGTTAAGCCCTATAATCAAGGGCTCTGCGGAGAAGCTTAAGGTCTATGAGCTTCAGCCGCTAGCTCAATACTCCCTCATCGAGCTGGCTAAGGCTCTACGCTGCTTCAACCAGGAGGGGGTCACTGTTACGTTGACCAAGCTCGACGACTTCGCGAAGGTAGCAGTTGTGGCTGGGAGGAAGCTTGTTTGGGATAAGGAGGTTTCAGCGAAGCTGGTTGGTAAGGTGCTGGACATAGGGGGGATGGGTTGGGGAAGCGTAGGCGAGGTGGAGGCTTTGTTGCCTAGCTCTAAGCTACCTGAACTCTTGAGCTTCGTCGGGGAGGTATCGGAGGGTTGAAGGTCAAGGTGGAGGTATGGGTGGACGTGCAACGTGAAGCTTTGGCTAAGGCAGCTTCAGAGGCGCTTGAGGTAGACAATAGGGAGGCGCCTGTAGATCTGAAGGTTTCATGTCGTAGCTTAGGCTCTAAGCTTCAAGTAACCGTTGAGCATCCTGAGCCTAGCAAGGTACTTTCCACCCTCGAAGACCTGTTTACATGTCTTAAACCCTTAACTCTCCTCTCAGCCTCCTTCGAAGAGGCGAATAAGAAATAGGTATGCAGGCGTTAAGGTGCTGTAGCTGAGGGATGTGAGAATGAGGTTTAAGCTCAAAGGATGGCTGGAGTTTAGCTCTTCGCTTGAGCCAGCCGTAGAGGAGCTAAGGAAGCTTTTCGAGGAAGCTAACGCCACGGTACTCCTCAAGGGCTCTCCTAGCGAGGAAGAGGGAGCGAAGGTCGTAGACTGGTCCGTTGAAGGCCCTCGACTTCAGCTAGAGGTGGTGAGCGGTAGAGGTGTTAGGGCTCACGACGGCCTCTTGAGGCTTAGAAAGATGCTTGCTCAGAGGCTGGGGAGCAGGTTTAGGGTAGGGCTGAGGAAGGTCATGGTCGAAGAGCTTAGGGTGGAGCTTCCAGAAACCAGCAAGGGAGTGGAGGAGGCTAGGAAGCTCCTTGAAGGGGTAGCTGAGGTTGGAGGTTTAGAGAGAGGCCTTCTCTTAGTGTTTAGGGGGCTTAGTGAAGGAGACCTAGAGGATAGAGTAGTGGATAGGGCTGTAAAGCTCCTGATGCCTGAACGCGTCGAGGAGGTGGGGGTTAAGCTAGTCCCCTACGGCTTTGTCCTTAAGACTTCAACCCCTAAACGTATCCTCTTCACTAGAGATGTGGCTGAGGAAGCTGAGAAGCTGGGATGGATAAAGCGTTTCCCTGCGAGGGGGCAGTGGATCTTAACGGCTCCTATGGCTTCTCTGGTGGGCGCTTTAAGGTCGATAATCATAGATTACGTATGTAAACCTCTAGGTTTCCAGGAGTGGATTTTCCCCAGGTTACTGCCCTTCGCTGTGTTAGAGAAGCTCTCCACCTACGTGGAGCACTTACCTGAAGGCATGTTCTACGTCTGCGCTCCTCCACGCGACCCTAAGGTCTTTGAACCCTTTAAACGCGAGTTTTCGCTTAGGAGGGTTCTTAGAGCTGACTTGTTAAAGGAAATCCTTGAACCCCCATCTTACGTCTTGGACGCCGTACAGTGCCCACCCTTCTACCAGTTCTTCAGCGGAGAGCTAGTCAAGGCGGAAGACCTGCCGGTAAAGGTGTATGATTACGCCGGTGGCTGGACCTGGCGTAACGAGGCCGGTGGGGTTGAAGGGCTGGCTAGGACCAACGAGTTCCTCAGGATGGAGCTGGTATACCTAGGTACGCCTGAACAGGTTGTAGAGATAAGAGACGCTGTGCTGGAGAGGACTTTGGAAGTGGTTGATAAGGTTCTAGATCTTGAATGGAGACTTACAGTAGGCGCACCGTTCTACCTTTCTCAGGAAGCAGCTAGGGAGAGGCTTGTGGATATATCCTCATCTTCACGTATACCTGCTCTCGACGTTGAATGCTACCTACCCTACCGTGGGAGCAGAGAGGAGAGCGATTGGCTGGAGATCAGTGCCTGTAACGTTCATCTGAAGCACTACGTTGACTCCTTTAAGATACGTGAAGCTAAGGGGAGGGAGCTGTGGACAGGCTGTGTAGGCCATGGATTAACTAGGTGGGCCACCGCTCTACTAGCTCAGAAGGGCTTCAACTTCGATGATTGGCCGCCTGAACTTAAGAAGCGCATAGGCGCCCTACCTCCTCCAACGAGGACCTTAACATGGCCTTAAAGAACAGGAATAAGGAAAAGCTTTTTGAGGCTGCACGTGAAGGAGCAGAAGAGCCTTCGATTGGAAGGGTAAAGCATGTCGCAGAGGTCAAGGAGAGGTGTTAAGAAACCTGTAGCTAAAGCCACCTACAAGATACTAGCTTCCTCTGCCTTCGGCCACGCTGAGATAGGCCACACCATGGCCTCCTCCCCGGAGAATCTAATTGGGCGAACCATATGGGTCACATTGTATAGCTTAACCAACGACCCTTCTCAACAACACATAAAGCTCCTCTTCCAAATAGTTAAGGTTGAGGGAGACACCGCCTATACGGTTTTCAAGGGCCACGACTTGGCCAGGGATTACTTAAGGAGCTTAGTCAGAAGAGGGGCTTCAAGGGTTGACGGTATCTTCGACGTTACCACCAAGGACGGCTATAGGATGCGTGTGATGGTACTAGCTATTACCTTGAAGCGGGCGCAGACCTCCCAAGAGAAGGCTATCCGTAAGATCATGGGTCAGACAGTGGAACAGAAGGCTCAGCAATTAAACTTCGACGAGCTCGTGCAGGAGATAGTGCTGGGTAAGGTGGCTTCCGAGGTCTTCAATGCAGCTAGGAAGATTTACCCGCTTAGGAGAGTAGAGGTTAGAAAGTCGAAGGTGCTTAAGCTCGCTGCCCCCCTAATAGCTGGATAGCCATGCGTGTTTTCCCTGAAGTTAACCGAGTGGTTAAGGATTGGCGTAAGGTCAAGGTAAAAGTGGCTTTATGCTATCCTAACATCTACCGCGCCGGCATGACGGGGCTGACGGTACAGCTACTTTACTACCTCTTTAATCGCCGGGAGGAAGTGGTGTGTGAACGTTTCTTCAAGCCTATAGAGGGCGGTAAGCCTCTAAGCGTAGAGTCAAGGAGAGGGTTAGAGTCCTTCAATATAGCTGCCTTCACCTTCCAGTACGAACTCGACTACGTAAACTTCATCTCTATGCTCTTAGATTCTGGCATTCCTCCTAGGCGCATGGATAGGGGTGAGGAGCACCCTATTATTATAGCTGGAGGCCCTGCTATATGGGCTAATCCCTGCGTGCTGGAAGACTATGTAGACCTCTTCGTCATAGGAGATGCTGAGCCTATCCTCGACGACCTCCTCGACCTGTACATCAACCATCCTTCACGACGTGCCTTCCTAGACTATGCCGCTGACCTACGCGGCGTATACCTACCTGGACGGGAAAGGGGGGTTGAAAGGGTGTTGGCTAGAAGCCTTGACGATGAACCATACCCCCTACGCCAGGTTATCCCGAAAGGAGGGCGTGAAACCGAACCTATCTTCGGTAGAGCCTTTACCCTTGAGGCTACCCGCTCCTGTAACCGTGGCTGCCGCTTCTGCATGATCACTTGGATAAGTAGGCCTGCTAGGCATAGGAGCTTGTCTATCCTTAAGAGGTTGATCGATGAAGGCGTTAGGCTTTGTGGAGTTGATAAAGTGGCAGTTATAGGGGCAGGCTTTTCGGATCACCCTGATATAACTGGGCTTTGCAGCTACGTCGTGGAAAGCGGGTTGAAGCTCTCCATACCTTCAGTGAGGGGTGATCTATTAAGCGAAGAGGTGTTTAAGGCGCTGGCTAAGGGAGGTCAAAGGACCTTAACCATTGCTCCAGAGGCAGGCACTGAGACTTTAAGGGAGGCTCTAGGTAAACCCATGTCCGACGAGGATATCGTGGAGGCAGCTCGTAGGGCGCTCAACGCCGGTATTAACAGGTTAAAGCTGTACTTTATGGTAGGTATCCCAGGAGAGGAGAGGGAGGACGTAGAGGGCATGGTTAGATTAACGTCTAACCTGGCAAAGCTTGGCTTCGCAAGCGTGCACGTCTCTGTAAACGTGCTGATACCTAAAGCTCACACCCCTTTCCAGTGGCTTCCACTGGCTGAACGTAGATGGTTGAGGGAAGCTTTACGGACTGCTAAGTCAGCGTCTAAGCTACCTAAAGTGAAGGTGGACGTTGCTTCATTGAGGGTAGCGGAGCTTCAAGCTGCTCTGTCGAGAGGTGACGTTACTGTGGGTAGAATGATCAGCGAGGTGGCGAAGAAGGGCGGTAAGCTGGGGTTATGGAGAAGCGTGGCTAAGGATCTAGGTATAGACCTTGAAGGCTTAGTTTATAGGCCATATAATCCAGATGAAGAGCTCCCTTGGAGCTTCATCGACGTAGGCGTATCTGGCAGAGTCTTAGCTAAGGAGCTGGATAAGGCTCTAAACGCTGCTTAATGAGGTTAAGGTAGCCTTCGCTGAAGAGCTTTAAGGTTCAAGTTTTTCAGGTATCGCTCCGAGTAGTAGCCGAAGTCCTTCCTTGATCCAAAGCTCTCTAAGCCTTCATTGTCCAGCTGCTCTTCTAGATCTGCACGTTCCTTCTTATCTAGCTCCCCTATACGTTCAAGATAGTCTAAAACCTCCTTGGCCTCCTCCACGCTCTTACATCTCCTTAAGTAATCTACTGGTCCAGGTATGAAGGGTGGAGCTTCGCCCTCTACTACGTCTGAGAACCTCCTAACGCCTTTCCCCTCCGCTAACTCCTTGGCTAAGTGAGGGTATCTTTTCTTGAACTCCTCTACGTCATACTCCGTCAAGTTTTACATCTCCCACAATATTTGGGAGGCCCTTCTTCAAAAACCTTCCATCTACCTTCTCTTAGCAGCCACGATGGATATCACGTCGCCATCCTTCAGTACAGCTTCTTCCCCAAGCCTCTTCCTGGTCTTAGCGTCGATAGCATAGATGAAGCTGTCTCCCAGCTCGCTATGTATCTTATAGGCCAACTGTCTGGTAGTGGTGCCTTGAGGGACGAGGAAGGCGTCTGGAAGCACATTTCCTTCATGGTCACATAGCTTAGAAGGGTCCTCCACCGGGTACACTACTATCAGCTTGAGAAGTTTGAAGCAAGCAGCGTTGATGACCTCCTGTACCCCTGTCGACCCCCAGGGCTTCAATACTTTTTCTACGATGAGGTCTAAAGCTTTACGTTGAGCCTCAGTTATCCTTGACGGATCCCTCACCTGGAAGTTATCGCTGCCTGGATGGTACTCTATTAAGCCTTTCTCAGAAGCTCTACGTAGAGCCAGCTCCGCCTCAGCGGAGCATGGTACTATAGGCATACCTTCAGCCTCGAACCTCTCCTTCAACCTTTGTATGTTTTTTCTGCTCGTGGGGAGGTCCACCTTGTTAGCGGCTATTAATGTGGGCTTAGAGATCTTCCTGAGGTTTTCAGAGAAGAGGCTTACATCCTCATCGCTCCAGCGCCTTGGATGTTCCATGCCGGTCCCTATCCTACTTAAGGCCTCAACCACAGCAGCCTTGTCTATCGAGAGTCCAGAAAGCACGGTGGTTATGGCTTCAGCCAACCCCTTGGATGGGTCATAGAGCTTTACTACCTTCGCCCAGTTTCTCTTCACCACGTCGATGAACCATAGCGTTATTTCACGCTCTATGTGCTCGACTTCTTCGCAGGGGTCGTAGGAGCCAGGGGGGCAGGGCTTACCTTCAATATCGGTGGAGCCAGACGCGTCCACTACGTGGATGAGGACATCAGCCCTCCTAAGCTCATCCAAGAACTTGTTGCCTAGCCCTCTGCCTTGATGAGCTCCAGGTACAAGGCCTGCTACATCCACTAGTTTAATGGGTATGTAGCGATAACCATCGATACATAGAGAGTTCCTAGGGTTGTCTTTTACATTGAATTCTCTGCATGCGCAAGGGGCCTTTACGTAGGCTACCCCCACGTTCGGCTCTATGGTGGTGAAGGGCCTATTATCTATGGAGGCTGGAGCTAATGTTAATGCTGAGAAAAGCGTGCTTTTCCCTACGTTGGTCTTACCTACAATCCCTATTAACAAGCATTAACCCCTACGCTTCTTAGGGCTTTTATAGGTTAACCTTTACCCCTCCAAGGCACATCTACTTCATCCAACCTCCACTTAGGCTTAACGTAGCTCTCCTCGAGGGGTGAGACGTCGCCGTGAAGATAATGTAAGATACCTGTCCAGGCTATCTGAGCGCCGCAATCCCCCGCGTACTTAGCAGGTACTACGTGGAAGGAAGCGTTTTGTTCCTGAGCCACTTGGCTAAGGACTTTCCTAAGCCTACGATTAGCCGCTACCCCTCCCGTGAGTAGTAGAGCTTTCTTCTCGGTAAAAGCCAAGGCTCTCTCAGTCGCTTCAGCTAGCATGGAGAAAGCGTGTTCTTGAATTGATAAACAAAGGTCTTCAAGCTTCGCCCCGCTTCTCAGCCTTTTAAGTGAAGCAGTTAGTAGGCCTGAGTAGGAAATATCGTTTCCTTTAACCACGTAGGGAAGTTCGTATACCACTGACCCCTTCAACGCTAACTCCTCCACTAGGGGCCCCCCAGGTGAAGGTAGTCCAGCTCCCCTAGCGAACATATCGAGCAGGTTGCCTAAGGTTATGTCTAAAGTTTCTCCGTAAACCCTGTACCTTCCATCCACGTACGTAGTTATCACGGTGTGTCCTCCCGATACGAGCACGATTAAAGGGTCCTCAACCCCTGTGGTTAACCTGGCTATTTCTATGTGTCCTATGGCGTGGTTGACCCTTACAAGAGGCTTGCCTAGAAGCGAGGCTAAAGCTCTAGCTAAAGTAGCTCCCGTCCTTAAACATGGTCCTAGGCCAGGCCCTGCTGAAAAGGCTATCACGTCTACTTCCTCCAGCTTAACCTCTGCCTCCCGTAAAGCTTCCTTAACTACTCTTAGCCCTACCTCGCTATGGTGCTGAGCACACTCTCGTGGATGAATGCCTCTGCCTTCAGGCGGCTTGTAGATATCCTTCACGTCAGAGAGTATCCTGCCGCTACTTGAAACTACTGAGGCGCCGTACGTGTGCGCGGTGCACTCGATGCCTAGACACCGTACCTCGTCTTTCTTCAAAGGTTTCTCCTCACTAATACGACGCTGTGCCTAGCTTAAAGTTATGGGAATATTTATGTAGGTCGTTATCGACGTGGCTTAGCTAAAGCTAAGGATGGCTTCAGAGGAAAGTCTAAGGGCTCCACTTTACTCCTCTTATTATTATTGAGGGGGGAGCTTTGGTCGAGAGGAAGTATAAGGGCGGTCGGCTATTAATCAAGACCACAGCCCCGGGAATCCTTAGAGCTCTCTTCGTAACCACTGTCAGCACTGCATTCGTGGGTTTAGCGTTAATGATTATTTCCGGAGAGAATCCACTGTATGTACTGATATCCTTCACCACGCTCGAAAGCCCTCCACTAAGCTCTGTACTAGCTTCTTTAGGGGCTTTCTTCCTGGCTCTCTCGGGCATGTTGATGATATCAACCATAGTTTCCTACACCTTAACTCTTAAGACCACCGAGGACCTGAACAGAAAGCTTGAGGGATTAGAGGCTGAGGTTAGGAACATAAACCTAGCAGCCCTTGAAGAAGCTGCTCGAAGCCTTGAAGCTGCTGTTAAGGAAGCTAAGGAAAACGTTGATGAAAGGATTGAGGAGGGGATTACGAACCTAAGTAAATCCCACGAAGAGGGGGTTAAGGTGATCCTAAAGATGCTTGAGGAGGCCTTGGTAGCTTTCGACGAGCTGTTGAAAACGAGGACGGAAGAGCTTAAGAAGATCCTTCAGGGAGGGGTTAAGTAGAGATGCAATCTGCAGACCCCATCGAGGAGATTTTCAAGAGGTTTAGGGATAAGAGCGCACAGACCTTAAGGGAGTTGAAAGAACAACGTGAAGAGCTGATTAAGGAATACTGTGAGCACGGAGAGACCATGTCTAGGGAGTACGATGAGAGGAGTAAGGTGAGGGAGCGCGAGTTCCATGAACATAACGTAGAGCGGCTGAAGAGGCTGCACGATGACCTAGTGGAGATTGCAAGAAAGAAATCTGAAGAGTTAACGATGGGTTGAGGCAACAGGCTCTAAAGGGTTGTGGCATCTATGCCATCTTCCCTAATTAAGAAAGGTGCTGAGGCGGAGCTACTTTTAACCGACTGGTATGGACTGCCTGCGGTGGTTAAACGTAGGGTGCCTAAGCCTTACCGTAGAGCTGACTTTGATAGGGCGCTTAGGAGGTATAGGACAATACGTGAAGCTTCTCTTCTGTTAGCAGCGAGGAGAGCTGGGGTTTCGGTGCCAGCTTTATACTGCGTGGATGTTGTAGGTTCCTCTATAACCATGGAGTATGTACCTGGACCGACAGTGAAGGACCTACTGGTTAAGGGGATGGGGGTAGAGGAGGTTATGAAGGCTACAGGCAGGTCTATAGGTAAGCTTCACCTCAAGGGGCTGGTCCACGGCGACTTAACCACCTCCAACATGATCTGGTCAGCTGGAAAGGTTTTCCTCATGGATTTTGGGCTTGGGGAGTTTGAGAGATCGCTGGAAGCTATGGGGGTAGACCTCCACCTCATGTTAAGGTCCTTGGAGAGCATTATCCCTTTAAAGGCACGTAGCCTCTTCAAGCAAGTTGTGGAAGGCTATAGAGAGGTAATGGGGAGTCAAACGTCAGCCGTGGTGGAGAGGGTGAAGCTGATAAGGTTTCGCGGCCGATACGTGGAAGCTAGGAAGCTTAGCAGTCGTAAATAAAGCTTTAAGCCTCAAGGAAACCATTAATTTAAGGAACAAGGGCTTCGGTGGGTTAGTTGAAGGAACTCGATGAGGTAGACCTTAAGATCCTTAGGCTTCTGCAGGAAGATGCGAGAACCCCCTTCTCCAAGGTGGCTAGGGAGGTAGGGGTTAGTGAAGCAACGGTTCACATGAGGGTAAAGAGGTTGAAGGAGTTAAAGGTGCTTAAAGGCTTCCAAGCGCTTATCGATCCTCCAAGCGTAGGGAAGGGTCTTACGGCGATCACCTTGATCAAGGCGGATCCTATGAAGTACCCTGAGATCCTCGAGAAGCTCAGGTCTATGGTCGATGTCTACGAAGTGTACGATGTGACTGGCGAGTACGACGCGGTGGTTAAGCTTAGGTCAAGTAGCCGAGAAGAGCTGGCTAGCCTCATAGATAGCATAGGTAGGATCTCGGGCGTGACGGCGACGTTGACTATGATAGTGCTCAAGACCATCAAGGAGGATACCAAGGTTCAGTTTTAAAGTTCCAGGTTACGCTAAGAGCCTTGAAAGTTAAAGGGGTCCCAGCCTAGCTATCAGGGCTTTTCGCTGGCGTTGTCTTTAGGTAATCCTTTAAATGCGTTTTTAAAGAAGGAGGCTACCAGTTTTCCTACCCTTACTTCATGTCCTGTCCAAAAGTGGTCAGCCTCTTCGATGAGTATTAGCTTCCTCGGCTCAGCTACAACCTTAGCTACCTCAACGGCTGAGAAGCCTACGAGTTCGTCACGGCTCCCCCAAACAATGAGCTTTGGCTTACGACAAGTATTAAGCGGCTCGAAGCTGTACATGGAGAAGGGAGGGGACACGAGCGCTAAAACATCTATTCGTGGATCTTCGCTGGCTGCGTAGGTAGCTACGTATGCTCCAAAGGAGTATCCTGCTACTCCTAGGGAGTCGGGGTCAACGGTATCTATGGATGTTAAGAAGTCTATGGCTGAGGTTACGTCTATCCTTTCTCCTATACCTTCTTGGTAAGTGCCCTCACTCGACCCTACTCCTCTAAAGTTAAACCTTAAAGCTATAATACCTTCATCCTCAAGTGCTCTGCATACTTCTTCTACGATGATGTTGTGCATAGATCCTCCGTAAAGCGGATGAGGGTGACACACGGCCACTGCTGAAGCCTTATGCTCAAGGCCTGAAGGTACGTGGAGCATTCCTTCAAGTAGGAGGTCACCGCTCTTGAACATCACTCTACGTTCCAAGATCTAAGCCTCCAGCCACAGCGCAGTACATTGAGTTTTCATAGGTATTACAGGCTTTTCACCTCAGCGTGAATCCACCTCCCTATAAGCCTTGCTTCAAAGTTTTACGTAGAGTTTCAAGAGGATAACCGTAGCGATCGAGGTGTCGAAAAATCCTTTAAGCTTCTCCCTCGAA
The DNA here is from genome assembly GCA_003649615.1 of Thermoprotei archaeon. Lineage (GTDB taxonomy): Archaea > Thermoproteota > Methanomethylicia > Nezhaarchaeales > B40-G2 > B40-G2. The sequence goes on from QMSI01000006.1 coordinate 32,253, forward strand.
GTTAACAACGGTGTCCTGGATTGGCTGAGATTTCCTTTAAGGAGTTTGAACGCTTAGACATAAGAGTTGTGAAAGTGTTGGAGGCTGAACGCATACCTGGCATGACTAGGATCCTTAAGCTAAAGGTTGATGTAGGAGGCGAAACCCGGGAAATGGTGGTTGGAGGGGCTCAGTACTATCCACCTGAGTTCTTTGTAGGCAAACTCTTCGTGGCTCTCGTTAACCTAGAGGCTAAACGTATAGCTGGCGTGGAGTCTAAAGGCATGTTGCTGGCTGCAGATTATGGCGGTAAGCCCTTCTGGCTAACCGTGGAGGGCGAGGTCCCTCCCGGAACAAAGGTAAGGTAGTTTTTCCCTCCACTTTCGGTCTTCTCCCGGCTACAGGGGTGTGAGGATAGCTTGTAGAGGACGTTTAGCTCCTACCTCGGTTATATGCTGGCTCAAGAATTAAGCGCATTAACATGGTGGATGTAGGCTTCATACCGTTAAACGTCGCTGAGAGGCTAGAGAAGGCAGGTATTAGAAGCCTAGAGCTTCTAGCCGCTACTCCACCGCTACTGATAGCGGAGGTAGCAGGTTTACGTGAAGACGAAGCTGTTGAGCTATGTAGGGAAGCGAGGAATACCTTAGGGTTAGGCTTCACCACAGCTTTAGAATACTTGGAGAGGAGGAAGTCCATAGGTTACATCACGACCGGATCTAAAGCCCTCGACGACCTTCTAGGCGGTGGGGTTGAAACCAAATCAATAACCGAGCTTTGCGGCGAGTATGGTGTAGGTAAGACTCAGCTATGTCACCAGCTATGCGTAACGGTTCAGTTGCCTCTTTCAAGAGGAGGATTAGATGCTTCAGCCCTCTACCTAGATACGGAAGGTACTTTTAGGCCTGAGCGTTTGATAGAGATAGCTTCAAGGTTTGGCTTAGATCCAAAAGAGGCCTTAAACAACATCATCTATGCTAGGGTTTACAATAGCGACCACCAGGTTTTCCTTGTCGAGGAGGCGAGTAAGGTTATAGAGGAGAAGAAGATTAAGCTCCTCGTTATAGATAGCCTCGTCGGACACTTTAGAGGAGAATTTTGTGGTAGAGAGACCTTAGCTGAACGTCAACAGAGACTGAATAGACACATCCACCAGCTCCTTAGACTTGCCGACGTATATAACCTGGCTGTCGTGGTAACTAACCAAGTGCTCTCGGTACCAGACTCTCTAACCACGTTCCCGTTGCAGCGCCCTGTAGGGGGCAACGTAGTGGCGCATGGCTGCACCTACCGTCTTTGGCTTAGGAAGCTCCACGGACACCGTCGAGCGGCTAAGATATTCGATAGCCCTGGCCGACCTGAAGCGGAGTGCTTCTTCGCGATCTCCGGAGAAGGTATCAAGGACTTAGAAGACCACATGGATAAACCTTGAGCTTCTCTTACTGGCTTTATTAAACATAACATGGAGCTAGGTAAAAGGATTATTAACTCCTAAACGGCAAAGCTTAATTGTTGAATAAGTCAGCTCTAATAACCTTAATGTTCTTGGCTTTGCTTTTTCCTCCCAGTCACTGTCACAGCAACGGAGATCATCGAGGGCGATATTATCATAGAAGGAAACCAAACGATGGTGGATAGGGATATCTCGTTGAGCGGGGACATCATAATTAATCCTGGCGCAAGCCTAATTATTAAGAACTCTGAGATCACAATAAACAGTAATATAAAAATGAATACCGTATTTATGTAGGACCAGATGCTTACCTAAAAATCGAGAATTCAAGGTTGTTGGAAGGCCTAGAACAAGGTGTATCAGGTCTTCCTGTTGGGAGTGAGCTTGTTAAGCCTAGGGAGACGTTAATTGCTGTTGATAAAAGCGCAACGCTCTACATGAGGAACGCTCTTTCAGAGCTAAGAGTACAGATCGATGGCAGAGTTCACATAGAGAACTCGACACTGGTTTTTTGAGATCGGAAGAGTGGTTCCTGAGCAAGGTATCTTAGCATACTTGTTTCCTGTTCTTCTTGCTATGATAGGTTACGGATTGATTTACTGGTGGCGAAGGGGGGTTAAGTGGGTCTCCGCTACGTGTTTCCTCGCAGCAGCTTTTCTACTCTCAGAGACATGTATTATGTGCAATAAATGACCATTACCGAGCATAGACTACATGTGGTTCTTAGCGGGCTTTTCATATCAACCTACTTTATCGTTATTGGCCAATGCCTATCTTTGAGGAAGAAGACCTTGGTCTTGCTCGTGTTAGCAACGATCTTGGTGGTCGGAAACCTATTCATTGAAGCCATTTTCCTTTAAAAACAAGCCTCTTAAGTCGAGGAAGCAGCTTCCTTCCTTAAACGTCTAAGTTTTTCTACCTCTCCTAGCACCACTAACCCGTCGTCCTCAACTAACTCCTCGTCAAGCCTTGGAGGATATATCATGAGCCTACCTTTAACCACGGCTATCGGCATTATGTTGTGCTTATCCATCAACTCATGGAAGACATCGACGTACTTCATACCCTTAAACCTTTTTGCTGATATGACTGCGAGGTCTTTGCCTTTGACAGCTGTAGATATGTCGTCAAGCAGCATTGCTACTGGAGCTTCGAAAGCCGCGCTGGCGAGCAGCCTACCGCTAAAACAGCTCGTTGAAACAACGTGATCAGCTCCAGCTTCCCTTATCAAGGGTATGCTCTCCTTACGTTTCGCCTCGGCTATTATCTTCACCTCTTTACCTTTCGCAGCCCTCTTCACAGCCAATATTGTTAAGGCTGTGGTGGAGTCGTCATCAGCTGCGATTATTAGGGTCCCGGCCTCCTCTACGTTTGCTCTCTCTAGTACTTCGTGGATTAAGGGGTCTCCTACCAGCACCTCTACCCCTTCAGGTATCGATAACTCCTCCTTCTCCTCTGAGCTTGGGACAATAACTACTATCCTTCGCCTGGGAATGTTGCCGCTCTTCATATTGACATCGAGCTCAGACACCACCGCTTCCAAGCTACCCCCCCTACCGATCACCACGTAGTGCTCCTTGAAACCTACGCTATGCAACCCCATTAACCTCCGGTAGCTAAGCGACGCGTAATACTCTGCTAGAACAGATACAAAAGCAGTGAACACTATAATTCCAGTCACGGCGGTCTCAACGGCTACTATCCTTCCAGCCCAGCTATGGGGGACCACGTCGCCATAGCCGATGGTGGCTGTGGTTATGAAAGCCCAGTACACTGCGTCCATTAAGCTTAACCCCTGAACGTGGCCTTCAACAAGCCAGAACATGAACGAGTTGAACAGTACTACAGCCAAGAAGCCTACTGCTACGTAAGGAATCCTTGACGCTTTAATCGATCTAAAAAGTCTAGTCACCTTCCTAACCAAGTGGACTAGGATAGGGATCAAACAGGGCCCCATCAAAATCATCCCTTAGGTAGCTAATTATCTACCGGCCCCCGCCTTCAAGCTAGGGGTTAGTTTTAAAATCGTGCGCTCAGTATAGGTTCAGCTCTGTCCACGAGGTAATACACCATGTCTCTGCCAGTCTTTACCCTATGGTTTGAGGAGATAAGGAAGGAGGATATACCGAAGGCTGGAGGTAAGGGGGCAAACCTAGGTGAGATGCTCAACGCGGGCATACCTGTACCTCCAGGCTTTGTCATAACTGCTCAAGCTTACAAGTTCTTCCTTGAAAAAACAGGGATAGCTCAACGCATATATCAGGTTATAAAGGACCACGTTAAGGAGGTCAACGACCCTAAAGGCTACGAAGACGCCAGCCGAGAAATACGTAAGTTCATTGAAGCCACCCCTATGCCTAAGGAAATAAAGGAGGCTATTGTCAAACAGTACCGTGAGTTATCTAAGCGGGTAGGTTTACAAGAAGCGTACGTAGCTGTTCGATCAAGCGCCACCGCCGAGGACTTACCAGACGCGAGCTTTGCAGGTCAACAGGAGACTTACCTAAACGTCAGGGGAGAGGAAGAGCTCCTCGAGAAAACTGTTCAGTGCTGGTCAAGCCTCTTTACGCCGCGAGCCATCTTCTACCGCCAGCAGAAAGGCTTCCCGCACGAGAAGGTGTTGATAAGTGTGGTCGTCCAGAAAATGGTGAACTCCAAGGCTGCCGGGGTAATGTTCACCATACACCCAGTAACCGGCGACCCTTCAAAGATAGTGATTGAAGGCAACTGGGGACTAGGCGAAAGCGTGGTAAGTGGCTCGGTCACGCCTGACCGCTTCATCGTCGATAAAAACACCCTCGAAGTTGTGGAGCAAGAGATTGCCGAGAAGACCATAGAGTACATACGCGACCCTGTCACGGGCAAAACCATCCACGCAGAGGTCCCACCTGAACGTAGACGCCAACCCTGCATTAACCAAGACGAGATTAAACGCCTAGCCGAGCTGGCAATAAAGATCGAGAAACATTACGGGAGGCCCCAGGACATAGAGTGGGCCATTGACCGTGACTTACCCTTCCCAGAAAACGTCTTCATAGTTCAAAGCCGAGCAGAAACCATATGGGGCCAGCGAGCCGCTGCACCCACAGCGCCTACAGCTGGCCCGACGATAACTGCTGCTCCTCTCCTTAAAGGTCTACCAGCCAGCCCAGGAATAGCTTACGGCGTTGCCCGTGTAGCTTTTAGCCCCGAGGAGCTAGCTACTAGCTTCAATAAAGGGGATATCCTCGTTACCAAGATGACCAACCCTGACTGGGTACCTTACATGCGCGTCGCTAGTGCTATCGTAACCGACGATGGAGGAATGACATGTCACGCAGCCATCGTAAGCCGAGAACTAGGCATACCGGCCATCGTAGGTACAGGTAATGCCACCAAACTCATGAAGACGGGTCAAGAATATACCGTGGACGCTAAGACAGGCGTAGTGTACGAAGGTAAGGTGGAAGCCGTAATATCGGCTGCCGCTCCACCCGCCCCAGCTGCCGCGGCGCCTACAGCCCTCATGGCTATGGAGATGGCGCCAATCACAGCCACCAAGATATACATGAACCTAGGCGTCCCCGAGAAGATAACTGAGTACAAGAACCTACCCTTCGACGGAATAGGCCTTATGCGCATCGAGTTCATCATGGCCAGCTGGATAGGCGAACATCCACTCTACCTTCTCGAAACAGGCCAGCAACAAAAGTTCATAGATAAGCTGGCTGAAGGCATCGCCATGGTAGCCCGCGAAATATATCCACGACCAGTCGTTGTACGCCTCTCCGACTTCAAAACTAACGAATACCGTAAGCTCAAAGGTGGAGAGAAGTATGAGCCATCAGAGGATAACCCTATGCTCGGATGGAGAGGTGTCAGTCGCTACGTCAGCCCCCAGTACCGCGATGCTTTCAGGCTCGAGTTGAAGGCGATCAAGAAGGTTCGAGACGAGATGGGATTGAAGAACGTGTGGGTCATGCTGCCTTTTGTCAGAGCTACTTGGGAGGTTGAGGAAGTACTACAGCTTATGGAGGAGGAGGGCCTGCGCCGTGGGCGCGACTTTAAGGTTTGGGCTATGGCTGAGGTGCCGTCAATCATATTCCTTGCGGACGAGTTCTGCAAGTACTTTGATGGGTTCAGCATCGGCAGCAACGATTTGACACAGCTTATCCTCGGGACGGACCGTGACTCACAAATTCTACCAGAGATCGATCCGAGGTATTTTGATGAACGTGACCCAGCTGTGAGGCGAGCGATCGAGCATTTAATTAAGACAGCCCACCGCTACGGCGTGACCGTAAGCATCTGTGGGCAAGGCCCAAGCGTGTATCCTGAGTTTACAGAGTTCTTAGTGCGCTGTGGCATTGATAGCATCAGCGTGAACCCTGACGTGGTGACCCGGACACGTCGTTTAGTGGCTAGCGTGGAACGTAAGGTGATGCTTGAACGCCTGGCTGAGCTTCAGCGCCGCGGCGAAGAAGAGAAGCTAGAACTTCTATGGTCTGAATGAAATAACGACAATCCTATATTTTTATCTTAACGTTATCTCCATGTATGAACTTTAGGTTAGAGCATCTTAAGTTGTTGCCTCAGCCGTTAAGAGTCTTGGCCTTCTCGATTCTATGGTGTAGTGGTGGATGTGGTTTAACGAGTTTAGCTATCGCTTTGAGCATTTTTTCACCGAGAGTTGATGGTTTACCATGCTGCTTTGCGATCTTAGATAGAGCCTTGATCAAGCTTTCTGTTCCTACAGTCTTAGCGGCGTATTGATCAGCATAGAGTTCTTCAGGCCAGTAGATCTTCTTGGTTATTAGTCTTAGGATGATTAAGG